>NZ_JAAGPF010000210.1 GCF_017104645.1 Burkholderia sp. Ac-20379 | reverse complement strand
CTTCGACCGTGCCCGCGCCGCCGCGCGAGGCAGCGGCTTCGATGGCCGTGGCGGCGAGCGAACGCGGCAGCGGCGCGGCCTTCATGTCAGGCGAGCGATCCGGCGACGCTGACATCCGGCTCGGCGCTGACATCGCGTTCGGCGGCGGCGCGGCGCGACGGCCGGCGGGGCGTAGCGGCGGGGTGTCCATCGTCGGCCTCTTTCGGTGAGCGGGCGGCGGCGAGCGGGTCGCGCGTGCGGCTTTCGAGCACATGTTCGACGCACAGCCCGACCAGTTCCGCGTCGAGCCGTTCGAGCGACAGCGCCGCCTCGCGCAGCGCGGCCGGGCCGGCCGCGGGCGGCGGCGCGAAGATCACGTCGCGGAACGTTTCGGCGCGTGCGACGCGATCGATCAACTGTTGCAAGTCGGCCAGACGGCGAAACCGCGCGCGCTTGGCGCTGACGGCGAGCGCCGCCAGCAGCAGGTCGAAGCGACGCGTGTCGTGGCCCTGCGCCGCGTGGCCGGGATGGGCGGGCGAGGCCGCGCCGTCGGCGAACAGCGCGACGAAGCGCAGCAGGCTGCCGCGCAGCCGCGCGAACGCGTCCACCACGTCCACGATCAGGGCCGCCCGTTGCGCGTCGTCGCGCCGCCGAACCGCCACGATGCGCGACGACAGTTCGCCGTGCCGGACTTCCTCGTCCGTCCAGTGTGTAGAGATGCTCATACGCCTGTCGCGCCGCACGCCGCGCCCGGCCGCGAGAGCCGCCGCGCGCAGCCGGCACGATCCTGTCGATCGGGGTTGCGAGATGTCACGTAATATACACCAGGATATAACGCTGTCGATCCGGAACGTTTTTCGAAGCGACGGCGCGGCAGGCAAACGACGAATGGGTGAGCAATCGATGGAAGACACGAAGCAGGCGGTGGGCGCGCGCTTTTCGATGGACGCGATGCGGCATGCGCGCGCGATGACGTGGCGCGCGGTGGACGAGATGGCGGACGAGATCCGCCCTGGCATGCGTGAATCCGAGGCGAACGCGCGCTGCAAGGTGCTGCTCGGCGAGCTGGGCATGGATCGGCTCTGGCACCCGGTGCTGATCCGGTTCGGCGCGAACACGCTGAAGACGTTCAAGCAGCAGCCCGAAGGCGATCCGGTGCTTGGCGAGCACGACATCTTCTTCGTGGATCTCGGTGTGGTGTGGCAGGGCCATGAAGGCGACGCGGGCGCGACGTTCGTGGTGGGCGGCGACGCCGAGCAGCAGGCCTGCGCGCAGGCCGCGAAAACCGTGTTCGACGAGGTGGAGGCGCACTGGCGCGGCACCGGCGCGGGCGGCGCCGCGCTGTACCAATACGCGGCCGAGCGCGCCGAGGCGCACGGCTGGCGGCTCAACGTCGACATCAAGGGGCACCGCGTCAGCGATTTTCCGCACGCGATCTACAAGGCCGGCAACCTCGGCGATTACGATGGCGTGCCTGCCAGCGGGCTGTGGGTGCTCGAAATCCAGATCGCGCACCCGAGCCGGCCGTTCGGCGCGTTCTACGAGGATCTGCTGATCTGACGGCGCGGGCTGCCGCGCGCCAGCCGCGCGTCAGGTGCGGCCGGGGGCTGCTTGCTACACTGGCCCGCATCTTCCGACGAGCCCCGAATCCGCCATGAAACCGAGCCTGCTGGTCCTGATCGCCGTGCAAGACGATGCACGGGCGCGCCTTGCCGATGCCTACGAACTGATTTACGCCCCCGACGCGGCTTCCCGCGAGCAGGCGATCGACACGCGCGGCGCGGATGTGGAACTGGTGCTGACCAACGGCACCACGGGGCTTTCCGAAGCCGATCTGGCGCGGCTGCCGAAGCTTGGGTTTCTGCATGCGCTTGGCGTCGGCTACGAAAATCTGCCGGTGGCGGCAGCGCGGGCGCGCGGCATCGCGATGGCGCACGGCGTGGGCGCCAACGACGACTGCGTGGCCGATCACGCGTTCGCGCTGCTGCTGGCCGCGGTGCGCGGCGTGGTGAGGCTCGATGCCGCGTGTCGTGCCGGCGTGTGGCGCGACGCGTTGCCGATGCAGCCGAATTTCTCGAGCAAGCGGCTCGGCATCGTTGGGCTGGGGCGGATCGGCGAGAAGGTTGCGCGTCGGGCTGGCGGGTTTGATCTTGAGGTTGGGTATCACAACCGGCGCCCGCGCGACGGTGCCGCGTTTCGCTATTTCGATGCGTTGGCCGATCTGGCGGGCTGGGCCGATTACCTGCTGGTGGCCACGCCGGGCGGGGCGCAGACTCGGCATTTGGTCGATGCCGCGATTCTCGATGCGCTTGGGCCGCGGGGTTTTCTCGTCAATGTTTCGCGAGGGAGCACGGTGGATACGGCGGCGTTGGCTGCCGCGCTGCGCGACGGGCGGATTGCCGGGGCGGGGCTGGATGTGTATGAGAGCGAGCCTGCGCCGCCGGGGGAACTGATCGGCCTCGATAACGTGGTGCTGACGCCGCATGTGGCCGGGACTTCGCCTGAGGCGCGGGATCGGACGATTGACCTGTTTCTTGAGAACGCCGAGCGGCATTTTTCGGGGCTTGGGCTGGTTACGCCGCTTGAGGGGTGAGGCGGTTTTTGCGGAAAACCGGTCAAAAATGGGCTGTTTTCTGCAGCGGATCGGGAAAAATGGGTGATGCGAAGTGATGTTGCGGGATGCGAAGTTTGGGGCTTCGAGGGCTTGGGGCCTTAGCCAGGTGGGGCGGTCGTGTTGCTGGGATTCTCGATATGCCGAGGCTTGCGATGATCCTAGATCTGCGGGTCAGGCTTTCTTGAACTCTCCCACCACGCCGCCAGCTCTTCGTGAGCTGTCACATCACCCATCTCGACCGCCCGATCTAGCCAAAAATTCGCCCATCGTTCCTTGCCCTCATTTTTATACAAAATGGCCAAATTGGATGCCGCATAGGCAAGGCCATTTTTGATTGCTTTCTTGTACCAGAAAATTGCTTTTTCTCGATCTCTGGGCCCAGCTTCCGCTGCATCGTACATATTTGCCAAAAAGCTTTGCGCATCACCCAATCCAAGATTGGCGGCTTTTTCCACTTTATAGAAGGCGGATTGAAAATCGCCGTTATCATGAAGTGCAATCCCGGCAACGTACAACGATTCTCGTTCGTCCATTCGCGTGGCTCCTTGCTATATGAGAGTCTGGTAGGTTGGGCTGGGATTTATGTTACACGTGGATTTCGTACGCGGCCGCATCTGTAGGATCGGCAGCGAATCGAATTTAGCGATGTTACTGAATTCTGCGAAATGTGGCGACGGTTGGAGTTCTAGATGCGACGTCCGACAGTGGCCAAGAATGGGTGACCGTAATCGACCCATGACGATCAGTCACGTTTCTCCTAAGCGGATGCTCCCTATGATATCGAGCTGCAGCCGGAGATTCAGTTGAATAACGATGATGTTGCGTAAGCCTCGAATTTTCAAGAACGAAATATAATAAAAAGAAAAAGAGTCAGAATAAAAATCAACATCATCGAATTTCTCCAGGCTCTTGGGCCAAGCCTGAATTTTGTTAAATTTGTGAAATCTTGAGTTGGCTGATGATTTTTTGCCGCTTCGACAAATCCATCCGCAACCTTCGCAGCATCGCTAAAGAACAAGCGTATCGCCGAAGTATCCGAATCAAATCCACTGAATCCGCTGGGCCCCAACCGGATCAAGAGAACCCCCTTGCTCAGCTCTATGCGCGCGAATGAATCTCCAGCCAAGTTAATGGCAGCTCTAGTGAACTGACTGTTTTCTCCAAGGCTCTTATGCAAGATATCCGCACCTCGTCCCCAGATGCAAATACCATTTTTAAGCGCATAGCTACGCGTAAAAAAGCTTCCGCCGCTATTTCCGATTTTTATCTCCACATCATATTCAGAATTTACAAACAAATTCCTTTTTATATAAAGCCATCCTCTAATGAGCGACACATCAAATTCATATTCTCTGGAAAATTTATCAAAAATTTCAAGCAAGGTCATGATAGTCTGGGAATTTTTAGATATGAATTCACTGAAAAATCTGCCATGCGCAGCTCGATGCTACTTTGTTCTACGAACTTGCAGGTCGTCTTTTTCGCCCTAGCTCGATAAAAAACTATCACTATGTCGCGGGTACCGGAACGACCGTTTCTGGCCGAAAGCCGCCAGCCAAGACTGGCGGTTTTCGACCCGAAGCGGTCTTTCAATCTTCCCGATACCGAACGTTCAGCACTTTGTAAAAGGAAGCGGCCAGTGGCTCAGTCCTTCTTCGCCGTACTTGCGTAAATAGATGTCTTCGTGACGGGCCAAGTGCTCAAGGACTGCACGAGATGCGGGCGTTCCAATTCGAGCGAGCGCATACGCGCACTTGCGCTGGAATTCGTGGAGATTCCCCCATCTATCCATGTACGGAAAGTTAGATGTAGCGGCTCTGGCGATTGCTGGGATAGCGGCAGGATTTCCGATAAGCCCAAGATCAAACACGATGTCTTCATGACGCTCGTGCCCGTCCAAGTTGAGCAGTTCAATCAAGAGTGGTAGCCGAGTTTCGTCAGTCGGGGCGCCATCCAGTTCAGCGCACATCTTTGCAACGTCTTTGGGTTCATCCATACGGGTCATTTCGTTTTCCGAGAAGCGCCTATCCAAACCGTAGAAAATGAGAGGCTGATCTACATTTCGGCGTCATGCCTGTTTGAGCGACTGAGGAATCCGCCAGATTATGAACGACTTTGCAAAAATATAAAGCCTACAATACACCTTTTTCATCATGCCATCGCCAATCCATCCCAATAATCATAAGACTTAAACAAGCTATCCGGCCGCTTCGTCTCCGCAACTACTCCGATAGAAAAAACACTTGCAACTTGCATCGGGCTGAGCGTCACTTTCCCTTGTCCAACTACAACAGGCTGTCCAAAATCGACCAAATCCATATCATCGCTGCATACCAACAGCGGGACAATAGTCGAGGTGCTTTGCTGCCTCGGAGTGAAGCGCCGTCTTGCAAGCGCATACTCATCCTCGTCGACGAGCCATATTATTGAGAGGCCGAGCATGGCGACGTCGGGTTCATTCAGGTGGGTAGATAGCCATTGCTCTATGGCGACGTCATCGATAGTCAGCCATCCACAACGACTGCGGGAAAATGATGGCTGATGGTATGCGGCGGCAATACGATGAATCATGAGAAATCCTTCAAATTGATTGCGACCTTGAAAGCTCATCAAATCCGAAGGTCGAGCGGCAAGTTCCTGCTCGATGCACAAGCCGACGGCTGCTCAGTCTAGCTAAGGCGCAACTTGACTTTGTTCCAAGCTGTTTGGGCACCTGAAGACTGTGCCAGATTACGAACAACTGCTGGATGAAAGTCACAATTCAGTTGCATGAGTGCATACGCGGCTTCATATCGAAGCTCAATGTTCTCCGAGGTCAGTGCTTCTGACAGCCCTGAAATTGCCGACTCGCTTACCCGGCGGAATTCGGCTAGCACCTTTGCTGCTGTTGGGTCACCTCTTTGCAGTTCTAGAACAATTAGTGCTTCGAGCCCATTAGCACGCTCGCCAAGCCTCATAGCCACCTCAAGCGCGCAACGCAAAGGTAAACCCAAGTTCCTGTACGGAACACCAAATGCATTTCTGGCGCTTCCGTCTAGCAACCCTCTAAGAAGCGGGACTGCGCCTTCTCCCAGAGAGAGGATTTCTTGCTCTCCGGCCATCATTGTCACCGGATTTAGCAATTTTTCGAAAATTTCCAGACTCATAAAGTAGATCACCTCGTCGCTTATCTCACGGCGTTCATATGCAATGATTTATTGCTTTCGGCAACAGCATCAGCAGCGGCAAAACCTTCTGGGGCAATATTTTATTTTCTTTGCCTTATTTTCATCCTGGCTCGCATCTCTTTCATTGCGCGTTTGTCTTCGCGGTGAATAATGAAATGCCTTTGGTCGTTCGAACATTGAATTCCATGAAAAGGCATTCCAACTTTCCAGTTATCAGGTATGGTTTTGATGGCGGCTTAGCATGCAGGGCGGTGTAATAAATTCCCTTGTTGAGAAAGCTTAATGGTCTCAATGTTAGATATTTTGTTCGATATTAAAGTCAATTTTTATCTCTTCCAAATTAGCATTTCCCTTGCGATAAATCTGGATAAGGCGACTGGCAGTGGCTTCATTTGTAGATGCTGCGTCGGCTGCTAGAGATTCGTGGATGACTTGTGTTATCAGCTCTTATAGCTGATGTCACCACTGGCTCTCGCCCGACGCGAACGCCCGAAACCGACCCATTCCGGTCTGTGGAGATTCCGTTAAGCGGACGCTCGCACGGGCTCTTAGTGAGGATGCAGCACGTAGGCCCAGTCATACTCGGCAAGAGCGAGGTGCCAAGAGGAGCCGAGCCTCCATAGCGCGTATTAAGAAGGCGTCGGACAGTTCAAAGCCAGTTCCAGTGATTCCCTCACGGAGGTCTGAATTCTTTGGAAATGGGAGCCCTTTCTGGACGCTCCAATTGCCATCAATTGCTTGCCTCCAAATTTCGCATGCCGGTTCTTGGCTGACAACTGGCGAAGAAGTAAGGCGAATAGTGACTTCCCCCTTACTAGGGCTCCGTAGTTCGATTGAATGGTTTCAAGCAGCGCTTCCGGATAAACCTCGCCTTCATACAGCACCACCTCCGCTTTATAAAAATCCTCGTCATCCAGAACTTTTCCTGCATGCGTACGGAAGCTTGACGCCGCTCCATTTATATTTCTATAAATAGAAAGCGCATACCATCGCAGGAATTTACTTAATTCAGCCTTAAACCTCGCCACCTCTTCGGGGATAAGCAAATCCTCGAGATCACCATCGACAAAAAGATCATTCTCTATGGAATATCCGGTTGTGGTAATAACATCGTCTATATTACTTGGTCGTTCCGTGATCGAGTATACCCAAAGGTCATTGTCAACAACAAAAACGACCGGCACCGACACTGGGCCTTCTTTTATTTTATTTCTAAGCTCAAGTACGGCATCTTTGTTTCCGGCCGGAAGCATATCAACATCCAAATCGCGCAATTCGTGTTCGATAGAGCGATAAAAAATAATGTCATCCTTGCCCTCTACCAAGACTGTGGGGATAGATGTCCGCTTAAGAAGTTCAT
The DNA here is from genome assembly GCF_017104645.1 of Burkholderia sp. Ac-20379. Classification (GTDB taxonomy): domain Bacteria; phylum Pseudomonadota; class Gammaproteobacteria; order Burkholderiales; family Burkholderiaceae; genus Burkholderia. The sequence continues at coordinate 6,156 of NZ_JAAGPF010000210.1, read as the reverse complement.
AGATTTCGTCCACGGTCGGGCGTGTCTTTTCCGAGCTCATTTCACTCCCCCTTGTCGACGCCGACGCTCACTTCCTTATCGGGATATTTTGCGTAGATAAAGGGGGAATGTGTAGCGAAGATAAATTGATTACCCGATTCCTGCGACTCGAGGATTGAGTATAATTTCCTCTGCCAATCGACATGCAGGCTAAGCTCTGGCTCATCAATGAAAATGATGGAATTTTTATGAAAAGCGTTATAGCAAATGAAGCTGAGCATCTGCTTCTCGCCCGCCGACAAAGCATCGCTTGTCACCGCGGCAGCGGCGTCTCCAAAGCTGAGCCGAGTTCCAAAGGAAATGCCGGAGTGCCGAAACAATCTCTCTACGAGATTCCGTACTGCGTTGAGAGGAGTGAGGGTACGTAAACTAAACTCCTCTATTTTCTCAATTTCTGCACGGGTCTCCGAAAGAAGAGAGTCCGCATCTTGTCGATTGTTTTGAGTTTTCTCATATTGGCGAATTTTCTCAATCACACTTTTGGTGACTTCGCCTTGGAATGTATTTATTTCCTCAGATAAGGTTGCGTACCTTTTTAGCAGCAAGCTAACAATGTCTTGACTGGAAAGTGCAGCAACGAATGAATGGCCCTCATTCGAAAGTTTTCGTGAAATCGATACCAGAGAATCTTCTAGTTCACCATTGGATTTATTTCCAGCTCTTGTTCGAGTCGGTGTAGCTGGCGTAATCGAGAATCCACCTTCGATTCGGCGGAAAGTGGGGAAGAAAATGGAGCTCCCCTTCCCGATCATGAGAGAGTGTGCCTTGTCTTCTGCGTACTCGGCATAATTTTCCGAATCATCGACGTCATCCTCTAGAACGATATAATCGTCATCAATCTCCAGTTCGACTTTGCAATACATGGAACCAGTGCGAATAACCGTACAGTTATACTCATCTGTGTCAACGGTGCATGACTTGAAATTGACCTCTCTAAGGGCGAGTAATATATTTCCACTAATTATAGCCCAGGCCAATTTCATGACGGTTGTTTTTCCTGATCCGTTCATTCCGGTCAAGATATTCAGGTCTGAATTGAATTTATAAGTAGTAATCCCGGGCTTGCCGAAAAGCCCATTAACCGTCATGTAGTTTATTTTCATATAGATTCGCGAATTAGGTTTTTAATGTGGTTTTTATTCTATCTACAACAAGTTATCGACGAGCAATTTCTCTCGATCGTAGGATGACATGCCCATCGTACACAACTACCCAAAGCAGGAGCGCCGAGCGAGTCGTGGCCGATGTGTATTGCTGTCGTTCAAAGCTTCCTCAAGATCGAGGTGAGGACGCATTGTCAACGATCAACCAATGCATGTCGAGTGACGACTTCTGGCCGAACTGCGCCGTACGATGCTACCGCGCCGCGCCGGCAACGTCCGAGCGGCGCATCCCGACCCGAAGCGGACCTTGCCCCGAGTGGCAATCCAAATACCAGCAAATAACGTCATCACTCTACGCGGAATCCACAACGTCGAGATACTTGCCATTCCATACCGCACGGTCAAGCCAGTCGATCCAACTCTCCACGAATGCGTCAAATGAATTGGCAAGCAGACGCTTTAGGTCCTCATCGCGACCGAATGCGATAACTTGACCGACACCGCCTCGCGCGTCTGGATCAAAGTCCATGCCGACGTGGTTTCCTCCACCATCGTGGCTGAACGGAATCCAATTCCGGTTGCAGTATAGAGGTTTGATGAAGCCCTGCGGCTCGGAGCCCATGAATTCGGCGCAGTCATCATTCATCGCATTCTCGTCTATAGAACGCCAGTTATCCCATTGCTGGCGTATGCCAGAGACGGAGAGAAACTGATTGCCATACATAAGCCCAAAACCGTCTTGGCCGTCATGGATTCGCAAGAACTGCTTGAACGATTCAGGCAACAGCAAGCCCATATGTCCCTCCAGCGTTTCGATGTCGGCTTGCGATGCGCCGGGCCGTAAGGCCATCTGGTCCAGACAGCCGAGTCTCGCCAACCGATCTTTTATGCGCGTCCATTGTTGTTGCATTCGAGGCTCCTCCTGTGATTACCACCTTGCTGATCATTTGATAGTCGAGTACGCATTCACTGTCCGCTACTGGCCGGCCTCCGCCTTCAGATCTCTGACGTCGATAGATCGATACGCGCGCGGAACTCAGGGCGCGTGCGCGCTAATCGAGCCACGAGATGCATGACTCAAGTCGATTCCTTGCCATTTGAATGTCGAGACACCGATGGCGACGCAAGTGACGAAGATCGTCACCGATATCACGAGCATGATTTTGGTTTTCACGCCCATAAAGCTCCTAACACCGTTGTGATACAGGATTATCACGCCAATTATCACTCAGTTGGACGTCGACCGAGACCGACCGCTTCTGGCCGAACCGCGCCGTACGATGCTGCCGCGCCGCTCCGGCGAGCCGGCGACGTCCGAGCGGCGCATCCCGACCCTGAGCCGTCGGTCGGCTTCCGACGAAGCGGCCCACTGCGGAATTCGGCGATCGCCCAACAACTGTCGCTCGCTAACGACAGCTATCGGGAAGCGCTTAACGAACGCCGGAAAGGCGATCTTCCAGAGGTTGATACGTCTGCATCGCCATCGAGCTTCAGCGTGGAACCAGGACTCCAGCTACACGGCAGGCTCGTCGAATACTGCACGCACCAACGCGGACGAAGCCGCCTCCCATGTGTAGTCTCCTAGGATGTCTTTCAGGTCTGCAGTGCGCCTAAAAGCGGCTTTGCGATCGCGAAGGACGAACTCGATCGCTTTGCACCATTCGTCGGCAGACTCATCGCAATCGTCAACTGTTCTAACGACGTACTGCTGCAGTTGGCTGGCACTAGAGATCTTCTTCTTGAGAAATTCCGCGAAACCGCTCTTGTTGCTGACCAACACCGGCGTGCCTACCTGAAGTGCCTCCAGTGGCACTAGGCCAAAACCCTCGCGTCTCGAAGGCATAAGAAGAACGGAAGCGCGTCGCAGATCCTGCTCGATAGTGTCAATGTCAGCAGAGTACTCTTTAACTCGGATCGATAGATCGCTGGGGAAAACAAGCTCACGCAGGCGCTCTCGCAACAAAGTGCCCGTCCCGGTAGGAGCACCCCGGACAACGAGCTCCGGCTCTGATTCGAACTCAGAAGCGGAGTCCATGAGCTTCGCCATGGCGCGCGCCGCAATGTCGAGACCTTTCAGCTCAAGATCGTCCGCACGACCGAGCACTAGGCAGAGAAGGCCAGGTACCGGATCCCTGGAAGGAATGCCGTGTAGACCCGGAATGAACTGATGCAGTCTGGGCGGAGCCTTAAGTGCGGACAACAAATTTCCGAACTCCAGATAGAGTCGTGGGCCAACCGCTGCTACCAAGTTGGCCCCGTGGCACAGATCGCGTTCGATTTCCTCCCGACGCTCTGCCGATTGGGCCGCGTCCTCCTTACCCTTGTACCATTCGATCTCACCTGGTGCCATGTGTACAAAGTGGATCCGCTTAGCATTTGGGTAAGAGTCTTCTTGTTGAACCTTCGCTGCATTACCAGTGATGCGGCCGTGCCCAATGATGAGTTCAGGCACAAAGTCGCCTATCGGGAGCTTGCGCATCAAGCCACTAAAATCGTCTGCACCCCTGACCTGTGACGCTCCGATCAGTCGGACGTTGCATGCTGCGGCGGCATCGACGTCGCCAGATTGGACGTCTGGAATGACGCAGAAAACTTGATGGTTCAGCTTTGCCAGTGATGTGCAGAGTTCTCGATTAAACGTGGAGAGCCCGCCTTGCTTTGCTGCCCATTCGGTGGCTAAGACCAGAATGCGCTTGCCCACCGGAGCCAGAGGTTCCGCTGCGACTTGCGGTGGATGTGGGGCTGCTACTAGCGCAGCTCGCTGATCGGACGGCAACTTCATGCGCAGATGGTCTTTCAGACGAGCGCGCACCATCCTTTGAAGCTCGCGTGCTGATTCAAGATCGGGCCCGTCGAAGTTTCCATCCGCGATGGGAGCATCGAGCAATTTGTCAGCATCCTCTATTCGATCTTGTTTCAGAAGCGTTTGAACCAAAGCACGATACAAAGCGATGAGATCGTGCTTGGCGGGGATTCTCGTGACGCCGTCCTGTAGAAGACTAGTCGCCATGTCCGGCCTGCCTTGTTTGATGTACAGGTCAGCGGCCTTCAGGTAAATCGGCGCAAGGGACTTTTCTGCAGGGACATTCAGTATCCCGTCCTGCAGGAGGATCAACGCGTCCGAAACCTTATCGTTGTTCGCAAGTAACGTAGCCCCAAAGTGGTAGAGCGCAAATCGCTTGTCCTGCGTCGGAACAGAGTCGAGTGCCTTGTAAATCGTTTCGATCGCAGCAGGTATGTCGCCACTTTGTTCAAGGAGTTGTGCGAGCAACACCCAGGCGTCCGCGGGAACACGCCGTCCCAATGCGGCCTTGCGGGCGTGCTCGACGGCTTTGTTCAGATCCCCAGGTCCGCCGCGCGCACGCAAGCATCTTGCCATGTAGTAGTGCAGCCCACCCGGACCATCGTCTTCCAGCAGAATCGCTAGAATGCCAATGCGTTCATTTAGTACGTCCGGATGATCGGGCACTGGCGAGGTGGCATTCATCTCGGCCTTGGCGACATCCATCATCTGGACTAAGAGCTGCTTGAGCTCGTCATAGCGCCCGGCGTGATAAAGATGGTATCGAGCTTCCGCGAATGAGTTGACCAAGCGAGAATTGAATCCGCTCGCGTCGCGCGACTTCAACGGTCGCGCGTAGTATTCGGCTGCCCGTGCATGCGCCTGCCTAAAATCGGAATCATGTTCTTTGAGGTGAGTTAGCCCGATTTCTCTAACCACAGTATGAACGGAGTACCAACCTCCAATATGCTTCAGCAAGAAGTGCGAGACGAGCGCATGCGCTAGTTGACGGCTTTCTGCTCGCTTTCCGTCGCACAGAAGTTGGAACACCGGCTGTTCGAAATTCTTTCTATGGACGCTCAACATCAAGAGGCGCTTGTGGTGCCCTGAATCGAGGTGCGTAATTGAACGCTCCAGGAGATCCTTTTCGAGTTTGAGCAAGAACTCACGCGACATGTTTCGGTCATCGACTGACCAGAATCCCGGGTGGCGTCCGACTACTTCATCGAGGGACTCGAACGCGAGCGTTGAAACCAGTGTCTCAATCGCTCGGGGATTGCAGCCTAGCGCTTGAACGAGGTCCTTCTTTCGTTCATCGTCGACGCTCTCTGGGATGTTGGCCTCGGCGAGCCGATCCTCGAGGAGATCAATCGCTTCCTCTGGCTGAAGTTCGCCCAACTTCTTGATTGCTATCTCGGTTGACCAACGTCCTTGCACAATCAGTCGATCGCTCAATAGAACAAGTCGTCCTCCATGCCCGCGGCGCGAACCGATCGACGCAAGAATCGAAGCAAACTCGTCGATAGGTTCGCCAGTATCCGACTTGAAGAGGCGTTGGGCATCATCAATGACGATCAACACCCGTTGGCGCAGCGCACGGTCGAGGGCTCGTGTGAGATTCATCTCGCCATCGGCCAGCAATACCGCCTCCATGTCTGGTAGATGGCAATGGCTGCTCAAGTTGGCTGCCAGATCGATGAACAAATCGTTCAGAGACGGATCGGGTCGGTCCGGCACCTCTTCAAAGCAGGTCTGAAAGCCGGCGTCGCTGCGGGCCATTTCACACAAGTCACCGGCAAGCGCAGTCTTCCCGACACCGGGGAAACCCTCAATGAAGCAAATGGTCGGGCCTTCGTTAAGCCAACTTTTAGTCAGCGACTCAAGCAGTAGTTGACGCTGAGCTCCGAAAACCTTCTTATACATTTACCCTCCAACTTTGGATGATCTTATTAGACTATCGCGAACGCGCAGTTTTATTTGGCCCCCGGCCAATGTACTACGAACCGGGCGAGTCAAAAAATTGACACCCACGACGGCTCTAATCGCGATAAGCGAATCGAGCCAGTGGACTGCCCAGGGAATGCTAGACGCTGCCGGCCTATGATTGGACTGCCCAGGGAATGCTAGACGCTGCCGGCCTATGATTGGACTGCCCAGGGAATGCTAGACGCTGCCGGCCTATGATTTGAGCATAGGAGGGCGTCATGAGTGCACAGAGATTTACCCCGGAAT
>NZ_JAAGPF010000209.1 GCF_017104645.1 Burkholderia sp. Ac-20379 | reverse complement strand
CGCGGGCCAGCGCGAACGCGGCCAGCGCGTTCGCGGCGTTGTGCAGGCCGCGGATGCGCAGCGCGTCGGCCGGCATCAGACGTTTCTGGGCGAGCGTGGGCGCCACGGCCGCCTCGGCCTTGCGACGGCGCGGCGACACCGGCTCGTCGTGGCCGTCGCGATCGATCGCTTCCACCAGCCAGTTGATCCCGCCCTCGCGCAGCAGGCCGTAATCGCCCTCGCGCGACGGCTCGTTCAGGCCGAACGTGACCGCGCGCGGCGCGTCGGCGGCCGCGGCGGGCGGCACGAACTTCATGACTTCGGCGTCGTCGCGGTTCAGCACGCGCACGGTGCGCGGCCCGAAGATCCGGCCCTTCGCGGCCGCGTAGGCGTCGAACCCGCCATGCCAGTCGAGGTGATCCTGCGTGATGTTCAGGACGGTGGCCGCATCGGGCGCGAAGCTTTCCGCGCTTTCCAGCTGGAAGCTCGACAGTTCGAGCACCCACACGTCGGGCAGCGCGGCCGCGTCGATCGCGGCCGACAGCTTGTCGAGCATCGCCGGGCTGATGTTGCCGGCCACCGCGACCGAGCGCCCCGCGCGTTCGCAGAGCAGGCCCGTCAGGCTGGTGGTGGTGGTCTTGCCGTTGGTGCCGGTAATCGCCAGCACCTTCGGCGCATAGCCGTTCGCGCCGAGCGCGGCCAGCGCGCGCGCGAAGAATTCGAGTTCGCCCCACACGGGAATGCCGCGTTCGCGCGCGGCGTCGAGCAGCGCGGCGGTGGCCGGATCGCGCGGCGACAGGCCGGGGCTCAGCGCCACCAGTTCCACGCCGCCGTCGAGCAGCGCGGGCGAGAACGGGCCGCCGACGAACTCGGCTTCGGCGACGGCGTCGCGCAATTGGGCAAGATTCGGCGGCGTGTCGCGCGTATCCGCGACGCGCAGCGGACACGCGTGCCTCGCGCACCAACGCGCGATCGCGAGGCCCGATTCACCGAGCCCCAGCACGAGCACCATCGGCCGCTGCCGATCTCCAAACATCTCGCCAGACATCGCTTGCTATCCCTTTACCGCAATTTGAGAGTGGTCAAACCGAACAGGCAGAGCATCAACGTGATGATCCAGAAACGCACGACCACCTGCGTTTCTTTCCAGCCGGACAATTCGAAATGGTGATGCAGCGGCGCCATCTTGAAGATGCGGCGCCCTTCGCCGTAGCGGCGCTTGGTGTACTTGAACCAGGTCACCTGCAGCATGACCGACAGCGTTTCGGCCACGAACACGCCGCCCATGATGAACAACACGATTTCCTGACGGACGATCACGGCCACCGTGCCGAGCGCGCCGCCGAGCGCCAGCGCGCCCACATCGCCCATGAACACCTGGGCCGGATGGGTGTTGAACCAGAGGAACGCCAGCCCCGCCCCGCCCATCGCCGAACAGAAGATCAGCAGTTCGCCCGCGCCCGCGATATGCGGGAACAGCAGATATTTCGAATAGACCGAGCTGCCCATCACATAGGCGAACACGCCGAGCGACGCCCCCACCAGCACCACCGGCATGATCACCAGGCCGTCGAGGCCGTCGGTCAGGTTCACGGCGTTGCTTGCACCGACGATCACGAAATACGTCAGCGCGATGAAGCCCCAGACGCCGAGCGGGTAGCTGATCGACTTCAGGAACGGCAGCATCAGGTCGGCGCGCGCCGGCAGGCCCATCGACAGGCCGCTGCGCACCCAGCTCATGAACAGATCGAACACGCGCACATTGCTGGCTTCGGACACGCTGAATGCGAGATAGACCGCCGCAAACAGGCCGATCAGCGATTGCCAGAAATACTTCTCGCGCGAGGACATGCCGCGCGGATCCTTGTGGACGACCTTGCGGTAATCGTCCACCCAGCCGATCACGCCGAAGCCGAACGTCACCAGCATCACGATCCAGATGAAACGGTTCGTCAGGTCGCCCCACAGCAGCGTGGCGACCGCGATGCCGATCAGGATCAACACGCCGCCCATGGTCGGCGTGCCCGACTTGACGAGGTGAGTCTGCGGACCGTCCTTGCGCACCGCCTGACCGACCTTCATCTCGGCAAGCTTGCGGATCACCCACGGGCCGCAGACGAGACCAATGCCAAGCGCGGTGATGGTAGCCATCACCGCACGGAACGTCAGGTACGTGAACAAGCGCAAAAAGCTTGCGTCTCCTTGCAGCCATTGCGCCAGCGCCAGCAACATTGCTTACTTCCTTCTCAGTGTGCGTCGGGCGTCGCGCCCGTCGCGGGTTGATTCGTCAGCGCGTCGACCACGCGCTCCATCTTCATGTAACGCGAGCCCTTCACCAGCACCGTGGCCGCCGCGCCATAGCCGGCGGCGTCGAGCGCCGCGAGCAGCGCGCCGATTTCGCCGAAATGCTGCGCAGCCGGGCCGTAGGCGGCGCAGGCGTCGCGCGTGGCGTCGCCCGTGGCGTACAGCGCGTCGACGCCGCGCTCGCGCGCATACGCGCCGATCTCGCGATGGAATGCCGGGCCTTCGTCGCCCACTTCGCCCATTTCGCCAATCACCAGCACGCGCGGTGCGGCTTGCTGCGCCAGCACGTCGATCGCGGCGCGCATCGAATCGGGATTCGCGTTGTAGCTGTCGTCGATCACGGTCGCGCCGGCCAGCGATGCGACCGTCGCATGCTTGACCTGCAGGCGGCCCTTCACCGGCTCGAACGCTTCGAGGCCGGCGCGGATCGCGTCGAGCGGCACGTTCGCCGCGAGCGCCGCCGCCGTGGCGGCCAGCGCGTTGCGTGCGTTATGCGCGCCCAGCGCCTGCAAGCGCACCTCGAGCGGGCCGGCCGGCGTTGCGATGGCCAGCACGCCGCCCTGCATCGTGCCCGTCACCGCGGCCTCGGTCGTGCTCACGCCGTCGTTCAGCGCGAAATCGACGACCCGGTTGCCGGTTGCCGCGACGCGCCAGATTCCGGCGTATTTGTCGTCGGCCGGAAACACCGCGACGCCGTCCGGCGTCAGCGCGTGGATCACCGACGCGTGTTCCAGCGCGACGGCCTCGACCGTCGCCATGAATTCCTGATGCTCGCGCTGCGCGTTGTTGACGAGCGCGACCGTGGGCGCGGCGATCTTCGCGAGCGTCTGCGTCTCGCCGGGATGATTCATCCCCAGTTCGATCACGGCGAGCCGGTGCGCCGGCGTGAGCCGCAACAACGTGAGCGGCAGGCCGATGTCGTTGTTGAAGTTGCCGGCCGTCGACAGCCGGGCGTCCTTGCCCACCGCCGCCGCGAACACCGACGCGATCATTTCCTTGACGGTGGTCTTGCCGTTGCTGCCCGTCACGGCGACCAGCGGCCCCGTGAAGCGCCGGCGCCAGCCGTGTGCGAGCGCGCCGAGCGCCACGCGCGTGTCCGCCACCTTCAGTTGGGCCAGCGAGGCCGGCGCGTCGCCGCGCGACACCAGCGCCGCGCTCGCGCCGCGTGCGGCGACGTCGGCGAGAAAATCGTGCGCGTCGAAGCGATCGCCCTTCAGCGCGACGAACAGATCGCCTTCGCCGGCCGTACGGCTGTCAGTGGACACGCGCGAGAACGCGATGTTCCCGTCGCCGGCGACGGTTGCGCCCGGAATCAGCTCGGCGGCTTCGCGCAGGGTCAGCATCGTCATTCGCTGCTCCCGTGTGCGTGCGTCGCGCGCGCCGCCAATGCGAGGCGCGCATGATCCTGATCCGAGAATTCGCGTTTCTTGCCCATGATTTCCTGTGTGGCTTCGTGGCCTTTGCCGGCGAGCAGCACGACGTCCTCGCGTGCCGCGCCGCGCACGGCCTGCAGGATCGCGCTGGCGCGATCCTCGATGCGTTGCGCGGCGTCGGGCGCGCGCATGCCGGCGGCGATCTGGCCGATGATGGCGAGCGGCGCTTCGCTGCGCGGGTTGTCGCTCGTCACGACGACGCGATCGGCCAGCCGCTCGGCGATGCCGCCCATCAGCGGACGCTTGGTGGTGTCGCGATCGCCGCCGCAGCCGAACATGCAGACCAGCGCGCCGCCACGGGCCGCCGCGATCGGGCGCAGCGCCTCGAGCGTCTTTTCGAGCGCGTCGGGCGTGTGCGCGTAATCGACGACGACGAGCGGTTCGTCGCTCGCGATCCGGCCGCCGAGCCGCTGCATGCGGCCGTTCACCGATTCGAGCTTGCGCAGTTCGGCGAGCGCCGCGTCGAACGGCACGTCGGCCACCAGCAGCGTGCCGAGCACGGCCAGCAGGTTGCTGACGTTGAACAGGCCGAGCGTGGCGACCTCGACGTCGGCCTTGCCCCACGACGACGCCAGGCGGAACGCCGTGCCGGTGGCGGTGGCGCGCACGTCGTGCGCGATCAGTTCGCGGTGGGCGGCCGGCGCGCCGGCGCGATCGCCGATGCCGTACGCCACGGTGGGCGTGTGGCCGGCCAGCGCCGCGAGCAAACGTTCGCCCGCCGCATCGTCGCGGTTGACCACCGCATGACGCAGCCCGCGCCAGGCAAACAGCTTCGCCTTCGCAGCCTCGTAGGCCTCGAAGGTGCCGTGGTAATCGAGATGATCCTGCGTCAGGTTCGTGAACACGGCAACGTCGAACGCCGTGCCGTTGACGCGGCCTTGCTGCAGCGCATGCGACGACACCTCCATCGCCACGGCTTGTGCGCCTTCGCCGCGCAATTGCGCGAGGCTGCGCTGCAGTTGCGGCGCGTCGGGCGTCGTGAAGCCGGTGGCGACCAGCCGGCCCGGCATGCCGCTGCCGAGCGTGCCGATCAGCGCGCACGGCGTACGCAGCGCGCTGAGCGCCGTCGCGATCCATTGCGTGCAGGACGTCTTGCCGTTGGTGCCGGTCACGCCGATCGCGAGCATGGCATCGCTCGGGTCGCCGTACCAGCCGCTCGCGATCTCGCCGGCCAGCGCGCCGAGTTCAGGCACGGCGTGCGTGACGGCCGCGTCGAGCGTGTCGACGGCGAAGCCTTCGGGTTGCACCAGCACGGCGGCCGCGCCGCGCGACAGCGCGCCGGCGATGTGCTGACGGTTGTCGACGCCGTCCACGGCATAGGCGAGAAACCCGTCGCCCGGCTGCACCGCGCGCGAATCGGAATGCAGGTTCGCGCCGGGCTGCAAATGCGCACGCAGCCACGCGAGCGCGGCTGCGATTCGGGCGTGCGCCGGATGGGCGCTGCGTACGGCGCTCATCGCACGACTCCGGCGCGGTTGTGCGCGTTGCTCGACACCACCATGTGATGCGCCGGCAGGGCCGCGAGCCGCTCGGCGCCGGCCTTCGGCGCGGCGGGCTCCTTCGGCGTGTCGTCGTTCACGACCAGTTGCTTGACCGGCATGTTCGGCGGCACGTTCAGCGCGCGCAGCGTGTCGCCGACGATCGTCGAAAACACGGGGCCGGACACCTGGCCGCCGAAGTGGCTGCCGGCGGTCGGCTCGTCCACCGAGACGGCCACCACGATGCGCGGGTTCGGCATCGGCGCCATGCCGACGAACGACGCGCGGTATTTCTTGTGGTCGTAGCCGCGGCCGACCTGCTTGTACGCCGTGCCGCTCTTGCCGCCGACGCGATAGCCGGGCACCGCCGCATCCGGCGACGTGCCGTTTTTCGTCACGACACTTTCGAGCATTTCGCGCACTTCGCGCGCCGTGGTGGGCGAAAACACCTGCGGGCCTTGCGGCGGCTGCTTGTCGTCGGTCTTGAACAGCGACAGCGGCATCAGCTCGCCGTCGTGGGCGATGGCCGTGTAGGCATGCGCGAGCTGGAACAGCGACACCGACAGGCCATAGCCGTACGACATGGTGGCCTGCTCGATCCGGCGCCAGCTCTTCCACGGCCGCAGACGGCCGGCCACCGCGCCGGGAAAGCCGACCTTCGGCGCCTGGCCGAGGCCGATGCTCGTATACATATTCCACATTTCCTCGGGCCGCATCGTCATCGCGATCTTGGTCGCGCCGATGTTGCTCGATTTCTGGATCACGCCGCCCACCGTCAGCACGCCGAAGCCGGCGTCATCGCTGATCGGCGCGCCGTCGAGCACGAAGTGGCCGTTGCCGGTGTCGACCAGCGTGTTCGGCGACACGCGGTGCAGATCGAGCGCGAGCGAAATCGTGAACGGCTTCATGATCGAGCCCGGCTCGAACGTGTCGGTCAGCGCGCGGTTGCGCAACTGCTCGCCGGTCAGGTGCGAACGGTCGTTCGGGTTGTAGGTCGGGTAGTTGACGAGCGCCAGCACCTCGCCGGTGCGCACGTCGACCACCATCGCCGCGCCCGCCTTGGCGTGGAACTTCTCGACCGCGGCCTTCAGGTTCGCGTACGTGACGTATTGGATCTTGCTGTCGATCGACAGATCGACGTCGGTGCCGTTGTGCGGCGGCTGTTGCTCGTCGACGTCCTCGACGATATGGCCAACGCGATCCTTGATCACGTGACGGCTGCCCGGCACGCCGGCCAGCAGCTTCTGGTCGGCCAGCTCGACGCCTTCCTGGCCTTCGTCCTCGACGTTCGTGAAGCCGATCAGATGCGCGGTGATCTCGCCTTCCGGATAGAAACGCTTGTATTCGTTGCGCGCGTAGATGCCGGGGATGTCGAGCGCGGCGACCTTGTCGGCCACGTCGATCGGCACCTGCCGCTTCACATAGGCGAAGCTGCGGTCGCCCGACAGCTTGCGGCGCAGCTCGGGCGTGCTCATATCGAGCAGCTTGCCGAGCTGGTCGAGCTTGCCCGCGCCGAGATCGTCCGGCACCGCTTCGGGAATCGCCCAGATCGCGCGCACGGGCAGGCTGGTCGCGAGCACGAGGCCGTTGCGATCGAGGATCTTGCCGCGCGTGGCCGGCAGTTCGAGCGTGCGCTGATAGCGGCTTTCGCCCTGCTTCTGATAGAACGCGTTGCCCGGCCCCTGGATCCAGAAGGCGCGCGCGGCCAGCGCGACGAAGGCCATGAACAGCATGAACACGACGAGCTTCGAGCGCCACATCGGCAGATGCACCGACAGGACCGGGCTGGACGTGAATTTCACGTTCGACTGGCGCTGCTTCATCGCCGGCTCCCCTGATCGCCGGCGGCCGACGAGCTCGGCAGCGGCGTATCGACGGCCTTCACGGCGCCCGGGGGCAGCGTCAGGTACTGGGTGCGGCCGGTGACGATCGGCTGCATCTTCAGCGAATCGTTGGCGAGCTGCTCGATGCGCGACGTCTTGGACAGCGCGCTCTGCTGATATTGCAGTTGCGCGTAATCCTGCTGGAGCTGGTGCTCCTGCGATTGCGCACGCTGCAACTGGAAGAAGATCTGCCGTTGCTGATTGGTCGAATTGACGACCGACAGGGCACAGCCCATCACGACGATCAGCAGGAAGATATTGAGGCGGTTCATGGCGCGACGCGCTCCGCGATGCGCATCACGGCGGACCGGGCGCGCGGATTCGCGGCGACTTCGGCGTCGCTCGGGAACTTGCGGCCGAGCAGCTTGAGCGGCGGCGACGGGAGATCGACTGCACGGATCGGCAGACGGCGATCGACCGCAGGCGCACTCGCATGCGCCTGCATGAAGCGTTTGACGATCCGATCCTCGAGCGAATGAAAGCTGATCACGACCAGCCGCCCCCCTTGCTCCAACGACGACAATGCGGCCTCTAGAACGACTTGGAGGTCCGCAAGCTCTTGATTGACGTGAATCCGTATAGCCTGAAAGGTGCGGGTTGCCGGATCCTTGCCTTTCTCGCGTGTCTTGACGGCGTGACCCACGATTTGGGCAAGCTCGCCCGTGCTGTCGAGGGGACCAAGGCGCTCGGATTCTGCCCGGCGAGCAACAAGCGCCTTTGCAATCTGAAAAGCAAACCGTTCTTCCCCATAATCGCGTATCACCTCCGTCAGTTCCTGCAACGGCGCGCGGGCCAGCCAGTCGGCCGCCGATTCGCCACGAGTCGTATCCATGCGCATGTCGAGCGGGCCGTTCGCGCGGAAACTGAAACCGCGCTCGGGATCGTCGATCTGCGGCGAAGACACGCCCAGATCCAGCAACACGCCCGTCACGCGCGGCACGCCGCGTTCGGCGAGCGCGCCGCCGAGCGACGCAAAACTGTCGTGCACGATCGAGAAGCGCGCGTCGCCGACCTGCTGCGCCGTCGCGATCGCGAGCGGATCCTTGTCGAAGGCGATCAGGCGGCCGCCTTCGGCCAGCCGGCCGAGCACCGCGCGGCTGTGGCCGCCGCGGCCGAACGTGCCGTCCACATAAACGCCGTCGGGCCGCGTCACGAGCGCGTCGACCGCTTCGTCGAGCAGCACCGTCCGGTGCTGAAATTCATTTCCCATCGCGGGCGTCTCCGTCACCGCAATCAGAAGGTGAAATTCTTCAGCGCATCGGGCATGCCCTGCGCCATCGCCGCCTGCTCCTTCGCGATGTAGGTTTGCGAATCCCACAGCTCGAAGTGACTACCCATTCCCAACAACATGACTTCCTTTTCCAGCCCGGCTGCCATGCGCAGCTCAGGCGATACGAGAATGCGGCCCGCGCTGTCGAGATCGACATCCGACGCGTTGCCGAGAAAAATGCGGCGCCACCAGTGCGCGTCCATCGGCAAGGCGGCGATCTTGGCGCGGAAAACTTCCCATTCGGGGCGCGGAAACAGCAACAGGCAGCCGTCCGGGTGCTTGGTCACAGTCACCCGTCCTTCTGCCTGTCCTTGCAGCGCCTCGCGATAGCGAGAAGGGACCGACATCCGCCCTTTCGCATCGAGCGTCAGCGCCGACGCCCCTTGGAACACTTTCCGCTCTCCCGTTCGGGGTGTCTCGACACCCGATATTGGCTGAGAATCTAACCGGAACTGCCTGCCAAATCACACAAAAATACACTTCCTCACACTGTTTCCCACTTTAGAGGAAGGGTCAGGGACGGTCAAGGGCGGCGGACGATTTTTTGACGAATTTTGTTAGTTAGAACAAGGACTTACGTTCACCTCTTCACGCTGGCCCTGAAACCGAAATTCGTTTGAAATTAACGGACTAGCGCGAGTTGTGGATGTGATACGTGAAAAGGCGCGTGCAAGCTGGCGTGATGGCGGGGGTTAAGGCGGCGGGAAAGTCCCGATCGAGCGATGAAGGCGGTGGGATGCGAGCGGTTTCGCATCCCACCGGATACTCAGAGATAGTAGGCAGTCCTCGTCATGACTTTCGAGGCCGCCTGCATCAGCCAACGCGCCGGAACCGGCAACTCGGCGCCGCCCGCATCGCTGGCCGTGCGGCCATGCTTGGCCTCGTCGTCGCGCATCTGTTCGACGATCGCGCGCGAGGCCGAATCGGCCGCCGGCAGCTCGGACAGATGGCTGTCGAGATGCTGCTCGACCTGGCGCTCCGTCTCGGCCATGAAGCCGAGGCTCGCCTTGTCGCCGAGCCGCCCCGCCACCAGGCCGATCGCCATGGCGCCGCCGAACCAGAGCGGGTTCAGCAGGCTCGGGCGCGAATCGAGAGATGTGAGGCGATGCATGGTCCAGGCGAGATGATCCTCCTCCTCGCGCGCCGATTCCTCGAACAGCGCCTTCAGCGACGGCGACGACGTGGACAGCTTCTGGGCCTGATACAGCGCCTGCGCGCATACCTCGCCCACGTGGTTGACGCGCATCAGCCCTGCCGCGTGCTTGCGCTCTTCGGCACTCAATTCCGGCAAGGCGTCGCCGTCGGGCAGCGGCACGGGGCGCGTCATGCGGCTCACGCCGGCGATCGCGCGCAGGCCTCGGTCGAATTCGTTAATCAGTTCATCGAACAGCATTCGGGATCTCCGGTCAGCCACTCGCCGCAGGGGTTTCGTCAGTTGTTTGTTCCGTTAACTGATCCAATTCTGCCGCGAACATTGCGGTAAACCCCCGATTTTAACCATTGTTGCCAAAAGAGGACATGCGCCATGTCGCGTCGGCCTTTTCCTTTTTCGTGAAAATGCCTTGCGCTACAGTACGAGCGGCTACTCAGAAGTGAAGCGGGGCACCGAACCATTCAAAAGCAAACGCCCCGCCAGATAAAAATCATTCTGTAATCCTTGGAGATCGTCGAATGAAAAAGTCGCTTTTCGCGCTCGTCGCGCTGAGTGCGTTTGCTGGCGCGGTCCACGCGCAGAGCAGCGTCACGCTGTACGGCAT
The DNA here is from genome assembly GCF_017104645.1 of Burkholderia sp. Ac-20379. GTDB lineage: Bacteria > Pseudomonadota > Gammaproteobacteria > Burkholderiales > Burkholderiaceae > Burkholderia. The sequence goes on along the minus strand of NZ_JAAGPF010000209.1, from coordinate 3,370 downwards.
CATCGATGCCGGCATCCTGTTCAACAACAATTCGAACGGCGCACGCCAGTGGCAGCAGTCGAGCGGCGTGCTGCAAGGCAGCCGCTGGGGCCTGAAGGGCGTCGAGGATCTCGGCGGCGGGCTGAAGGCCATCTTCGTGCTCGAGAACGGCTTCAGCGTGTCGAGCGGCGCGCTCGGCCAGGGCGGCGGCGAGTTCGGCCGGCAAGCCTTCGTGGGCCTGTCGAGCGACGCGTTCGGCAAGGTCACGCTGGGCCGCCAGTACGATTCCGTGGTCGATTACACCGGCGCGCTCGCGACCGGCAGCCAGTGGGCCGGCTATATCGGCGCGCACCCGGGCGACCTCGACAACATGAACAACGCCAACCGCGTGAACAACGCGATCAAGTACACCAGCCCCGTGTACGGCGGCTTCCAGTTCGGCGGCCTGTACAGCCTGGGCGGCGTGGCCGGCCAGCCGGGCCGCAACCAGATCTTCTCGGCCGGCGCCGGCTACAACAACGGCCCGCTCGCGCTCGGCGTGGGTTACGTCAACGCGCGCAACCCGAACTACTCGTTCTTCGGCAACAACCCGAATTCGAACACGGCCGCGACAACGAGCGGCCTGAACATGACCAGCCCGGTCTATCGCGGCTATGCGTCGGCCAACACGCTGGAAATCGTGGCGGCCGCCGGCGCCTATTCGATCGGCGCGGCCACGCTCGGCCTGACCTACAGCTACACGCGTTTCGACGCGGTCGGCTCGACGGCCGGCGCCAACCTGAACCCGCTGAACCTGCGCGGCGACGCGGTGTTCAACAACGTCGAAGCGAACTTCAAGTACCAGCTGACCCCGGCGCTGCTGGCCGGCATCGCGTACGACTACACGCGCGGCTCGAAGGTCAATGGGCAATCGGCGGCGCAGTATCATCAGGTCAACCTGGGCGTCGACTATTTCCTGTCAAAGCGCACCGATCTGTATGCGATCGGCGTCTATCAGCATGCACTGGGCTACGATTCGACAGGCAATCGCGCGGTCGCCGCGATCAACAACATCACGGCATCGGCCACGCCGAATCAGGTGTCCGCGCAGGTCGGCATCCGTCACAAGTTTTGACGAACAAGCGTGTAATAACAGCCGTTTCACCCTCGAAAGCGCCCTGCGGGGCGCTTTTTTCTTGTCCTCGCGTCGGCCTGCTTCGGCCGCTTGGCGCCTCAAACGAAAACGGGCGCCATTGCTGGCGCCCGCTGTGTTCCTGCCCGTTGTCGGCTTCGTTCAGGCTTTGCCGTCACGCAGCTCGCGACGCAGGATTTTGCCGACGTTGGTCTTCGGCAGCTCCGTGCGGAATTCGATAAACCGCGGACGCTTGTAGCCCGTCAGCCGTTCCTTGCAGAAGGCGGCGATATCCGCGTCGGTCAGCGCCGGATCCTTCTTCACGACGAACAGCTTCACGGCCTCGCCGGAATGCTCGTCGGGCACCCCCACCGCCGCCACCTCGAACACGCCCGGATGCGACGAAACGACATCCTCGACTTCGTTCGGATAGACGTTGAAGCCGGACACCAGAATCATGTCCTTCTTGCGATCGACGATCTTCACGTAGCCGCGCGCATCCATCACGCCGATGTCGCCCGATTTGAAGTAACCGTCGGCCATCATCACCTTGGCCGTTTCGTCCGGGCGATTCCAGTAGCCGGCCATCACCTGCGGGCCGCGGATGCAGATCTCGCCAGGCTGGCCCAGCGCGACTTCGATACCGTCGTCGTCGCGGATCGAGATTTCGGTCGACGGCAGCGGCAAGCCGATCGTGCCCGTATATTCGGTGGCCGTGACCGGATTGCAGCTGACCACCGGCGAGGTTTCCGACAGACCGTAACCTTCGACGATCGGCGTATGGGTCTTGTCGTACCAGCGCTTCGCGACGCTTTCCTGGATCGCCATCCCGCCGCCGTTGGCCACGGCCAGCCGCGACAGGTCGAGCTGGTCGAAATCGGGATGGTTCAACATCGCGTTGTAGAGCGTGTTGACGGCCGGGAACGTCGACACCGGATAGCGCTTCAGCTCCTTGATCATGCCGGCGATGTCCCGCGGATTCGGGATCAGCAGGCCGGTGCCGCCAGTGCGCATCGTCAGGAAACCGCACACGGTCAGCGCGAACACGTGATACAGCGGCAACGCCGCCACGGTGAAGAACTGGGTTTGACCGCTCGGCAGCTTCGTATAGGCCGGGGCGTGCCAGGCTTCCGATTGCAGCACGTTCGCGACGATGTTCCGGTGCAGCAGGGTTGCGCCCTTGGCCACGCCAGTCGTGCCGCCCGTGTATTGCAGGAACGCGACGTCGTTCGGCCCGAGTGCCGGCGGCGTGAACGTCTGGCGCCCGCCTTCGGCGAGCGCCGCGTTGAAGCGTGTGAAGGCCGGCAATTGCCAGGCCGGCACCATCTTCTTGACGCTGCGCACCACGTAATTGACAAGCAGGCCCTTGATGCCGAGCAGATCGCCCATGGCGGCCACAACCACATGCTTGACCGACGTGTTGGCGATCACGGCCTGCAGCGTCGCGGCGAAATTCTCGAGCACGACGATCGCCTCGGCGCCGCTGTCGGCCAACTGATGCTGCAGTTCACGCGGGGTATAGAGCGGATTGACGTTGACGACGGTATAGCCAGCGCGCAGAACGGCGGCAATCGCGACCGGATACTGCAGCACGTTCGGCATCATGATCGCGATGCGCGCACCGCGCGACAGGCCGCGCGACTGAAACCATGCACCGAGCTTGCGCGACAACGCATCGATTTCGCCGTAGGTCAGCGCCTTTCCCATACAAATGAAGGCGGTACGGTCGCGATGCGAACGGAAGCTGTCATCCAGCAGATCGGGGACGGTCGGATAGCGCGATGGATCGATTTCGGCTGGCACGCCGGAGGGGTACGATTTCAGCCAAATCTTGTCCATGCAAGACGTCTCCTTACTGATTTTCGAATGGTCGTGCTAAAAAAGTATCCTAGCCGGTAGGCCGTCTCGAAACAACCGGGTTAGACACTCCTTTCAAACTCAGCCAATTGGCTGGGTTTTACGACCCATTGCGTGTAGGCGCGACGGTCTGAATCGCGATCTGGTGTCGGATCATCGCAGCGCCAATCGATGTGCGCAAGTATTTCGTCGGACAGTTTGCCCGTTGGAACAAAATTTCGATGGGCTTTGGGGATATTGCCGTGCGCGCGGTGGATGGGAATTCGGCGCAGAAAAGACAAAACCCCCACTGCTTACGCAGCGGGGGTTCTGAAGGAGGAAGCCTGACGATTACCTACTTTCACACGGGCAATCCGCACTATCATCGGCGTAGAGTCGTTTCACGGTCCTGTTCGGGATGGGAAGGGGTGGTACCGACTCGCT
>NZ_JAAGPF010000018.1 GCF_017104645.1 Burkholderia sp. Ac-20379 | reverse complement strand
CACCGGCGTGGGCAGCGTCGCGGTGGTCAGCGCGATCACCGCGGCCGACGATCCGCGCGCGGCCGTGGCCGCGCTCGACGCCTGTTTTCCGCGCTGATCGAAAGCGGGGCGCGATCGCCGCCGGGCGGCGCGCCGCTGTTCCGGCGATTGTTGCGATTGCCGCGACGCAGCGTTGCGGTTCGCGCCCGGCCGCCACGCCGGAATTCGCGCCCGGCGCGGCTTTCTGCCGCTGGGCCTGACGCGGCGGGCGGCGCGCGGTTACATCGAGTAACGATTACCCAGACGCGGAAATTGCCGCGCTGCACACCTTGCAGGCATCAATCCAATGCAGGCCCTATAATTCGGCGTTCTGTGTAACAGGATTGACAGCTCCGTGAGCGCCTCTTCCGAGTCCCTGCTAGAACTTCGCGACGTCGATTTCGGCTACGGCGATCGGCTCGTGCTGTCGAATCTGAACCTGCGCTTCGGGCGCGGCCAAGTGGTCGCGGTGATGGGCGGGTCCGGGTGCGGCAAGACGACCGTGCTGCGCCTGATCGGCGGCCTGGTGCGCGCGCGTCGCGGCCAGGTGCTGTTCGACGGCGCCGATCTCGGCGCGCAATCGCGTGACGGCCTCTACGCGTTGCGCCGCAAGATGGGCATGCTGTTCCAGTTCGGTGCGCTGTTCACCGACATGTCCGTGTTCGACAACGTCGCGTTCGCGCTGCGCGAACATACCGATCTGCCCGAACCGCTGATCCGCGATCTGGTGCTGATGAAGCTCAACGCCGTCGGCCTGCGCGGCGCGCGCGACCTGATGCCGTCCGAGGTGTCGGGCGGCATGGCGCGCCGCATCGCGCTGGCCCGCGCGATCGCGCTCGATCCGCAACTGATCATGTACGACGAGCCGTTCGCCGGCCTCGATCCGATCTCGCTCGGCATCACCGCGAACCTGATCCGCACGCTGAACGAGGCGCTCGGCGCCACCTCGATCCTGGTCACGCACGACGTGCCGGAATCGTTCGCGATCGCCGATTACGTCTACTTCCTCGGCAACGGCGGCGTGCTGGCCGAAGGCACGCCCGACCAGTTGCGGGCCTCGACCGAGCCGAGCGTGCGCCAGTTCATCGACGGCGTGCCCGACGGCCCGTTCCGGTTTCACTACACGAGTCCGCCGCTCGACGCGGATTTCGGTCTTGGCGGAGGGCGCCGATGATCAGCGCGATCGGTCGTTACGTGATTGACGGTTTCGAGCGCACGGGCTACGCCTCGCGGCTGTTCGTGCGCCTCGTGTTCGAATGCTTCGCCCTGCTGCGCCGGCCGCGGCTCGTCACGAAACAGATCCATTTCCTCGGCAATTATTCGTTCGTGATCATTGCCGTGTCGGGGCTGTTCGTCGGCTTCGTGCTGGGCCTGCAGGGCTACTACACGCTGAACCGCTACGGCGCGGAGCAATCGCTGGGCCTGCTGGTGGCGCTGTCGCTGGTGCGCGAGCTCGGGCCGGTGGTGACCGCGCTGCTGTTCGCGGGCCGCGCCGGCACCTCGCTGACGGCCGAAATCGGCCTGATGAAGGCCGGCGAGCAGCTCACGGCGCTCGAGATGATGGCGATCGACCCGATCAAGACGGTGATCGCGCCGCGCATGTGGGCCGGCATCATCACGATGCCGCTGCTGTCGGCGATCTTCTGCGCGGTGGGCGTGATCGGCGGCTACGTGGTGGGCGTGATCCTGATCGGCGTCGATCCGGGAGCGTTCTGGTCGCAGATGCAGGGCGGCGTGGACGTCTGGTCCGACGTCGGCAACGGCGTGCTCAAGAGCGTGGTGTTCGGCTTCGCCGTCACCTTCGTGGCGCTCTACCAGGGTTACGAAGCGAAGCCGACGCCGGAAGGCGTGTCGCGCGCGACCACCCGAACCGTCGTGTACGCGTCGCTCGCGGTACTCGGCCTCGATTTCCTGCTGACTGCGCTGATGTTCAGCTGAGTCGGCCATTTCAGAGATGACGATGAAAAAGACTGCTCTCGACTTCTGGGTCGGCCTGTTCGTGGTGGTGGGCTTCCTGGCCCTGCTGTTCCTCGCGCTGAAGGTCGGCAACATGAGTTCGCTGTCGTTCCAGCAGACCTACCCGGTCAAGATGAAGTTCGACAATATCGGCGGCCTGAAGCCGCGCGCCGCGGTCAAGAGCGCGGGCGTGGTGGTCGGCCGGGTCGAGTCGATCGGCTTCGACACCAATACCTATCAGGCGCTGGTGACGGTCGAGCTCGACAAGCAATATCCGTTTCCGAAGGACACGTCGGCGAAGATCCTGACCTCCGGCCTGCTCGGCGAGCAGTATCTCGGCCTCGAGCCGGGCGGCGACACCGAAATGTTGAAGGCGGGCGATACGATCACGATGACGCAATCGGCGATCGTGCTGGAAAATCTGATCGGGCAATTCCTGTACAGCAAGGCGGCGGATGCGGGCGGCGCGAAGCCGTCGGCAGCCGCCGCGGGCTCGGGGGCGGGCGCGCAATAGCCGGCGCCATCATCCCCACGACGAAACAAGACAAAAGAGAAGAGGGAACTCAACCATGCAAACCATGCGCCTCAGGAACGCGGCACTGGCCGCCGCGGCTGTCGCCGCGATGAGCGGTTGCGCCACCGTCCAGACGCCCACCAAGGGCGATCCGATGGAAGGCTTCAACCGCACGATGTACAAGTTCAACGACACGGTCGACACCTATGCGCTGAAGCCGGCCGCGAAGGGCTACCAGTGGGTGGTGCCGGGGCCGGTCCGCGAAAGCGTGACGAATTTCTTCTCGAACATCGGCGACGTGTACGTGGCCGCCAACAACCTCGTGCAGTTGCGCATCACCGACGGCGTGAGCGACATCATGCGCGTGGTGATCAACACGGTGTTCGGTGTCGGCGGCCTGTTCGACGTGGCCACCGTCGCGAAGCTGCCGAAGCACTACAGCGATTTCGGCGTCACGCTGGGCCACTACGGCGTGCCGGCCGGCCCGTACGTCGTGCTGCCGCTGCTCGGGCCGAGCACGGTGCGCGACACGGCGGGCCTCGCCGTCGACTACGCCGGCAACCCGCTGACCTACGTGCACCCCGATTCACTGAGCTGGGGCCTGTTCGGCGTGAACCTGCTGAACACGCGCGCCAACCTGCTCGGCGCGGGCGACGTGCTCGACGCGGCCGCGATCGACAAGTATTCGTTCGTGCGCAACGCGTACCTGCAACGCCGTCAGTCGCTGATCTCCGCCTCGGGCGGCCCCGGCGGCCGGCAGGCCGCGGCGGTGCCCGACTACAGCAGCGATGCGCTGCCGAAGTACGACGTGCCGGACGACGGCGCCGCGGCGCCGGCTTCGGGCGCCTCGGCCGCTGCCGCGGTACCCGCATCGGGCGCTTCGGATGCCGCCGAGGCGGCACAGCCGAATCCGGCCAGCGCCACCCACGTGCCGGCCCAGAACGTGGTGCCGCCGTCGCCGAACGGCTTGCACTGGCCGAGCCTGCGCCTCCACTGATCTGCCCCCGGTTCGTTACAGCCGGAAACGTTTGTGACGGCGGCGGATGCAACTTGCAGCCCGTTGCCGGTTCAAAATGACGCACCGCTTACTTCGCAGGACACGCTCATGAAAAAACTGTTTCTGATCCCCGTCGCCGCCGCCTTCCTTTCGTTCGGCAGCGCGGCCTACGCCCAGGTCGACCAGTCGAATCCGCAGGCGCTCATCAAGACCGCGACCGAGCAAGTGCTCAACGAGGTTCGCACGGAATCGATCAAGCCCAGCGATATCGGCAAGATCACCGACATCGTCAATCGCGACATCCTGCCGTACGTCGATTTCCGCCGCACCACGCAGATCGTGATGGGCCGCAGCTGGCGCACCGCCACGCCGCAGCAGCAGGAACAGGTGATCGAGCAGTTCAAGATGCTGCTGATCCGTACCTACGCCGGCGCGATCGCGCAGTTGAAGGCCGATCAGCAGATCCAGTACCCGCCGTTCCGCGCCGATCCGGGTGCGAACGACGTGGTGGTCCGCACGCTGGCTCAGACCAACGGCCAGCCGGCGCAGATCGATTACCGTCTGTACAAGTCGGCGCAAGGCTGGCGTGTCTATGACCTAAACGTGCTCGGCGCCTGGCTGATCCAGACGTACCAGCAGCAGTTCAGCGAGAAGATCCAGCAAAGCGGCGTCGACGGGCTGATCCAGTTCCTGACGCAGCGCAATCAGCAACTGGCCGGCGGCAAGTAATCGTGAGCCAGTTCGCCACCGGCGCCACGCTGACCCACGCGAGCGCGAAGGCCGCGCTCGACGACGGGCTCGGCCGGATCGCCTCCGGCGCCACCGCGGTCGACTGCGCGGCCCTCGCGCAGTTCGACTCGGCCGCGCTGGCGGTTCTGCTTGCCTGGCAGCGCGCCGCCGAGGCGCGCGGGGCAAACCTCGACATTCTCAATCTGCCGCCGAAGCTCGCCAGCCTCGCGCGCGCCTACGGCATCGACGCCCTTCTGACCGGGCGACATTGACGCTCTTCCGAGCGACGCCCCCGCCGCAGCGATGCGCGCGAGGGCGCCGGTTCGCTGCGGGTTCGCCGCCCCGAACCGCCCTGCCGGTTTGCCCTATAATCAACCATTTTGCGGGGCATCCAATCGGCCCCCATTTTTTCCCCATCCGTTTTCACGACCAGAATCAGGCGTCGCGGCGCCCGTTCGCCGCGCTCAGTCATGTCAGCCATAGAAATCCGCAACGTCAAGAAGCGCTACCAGTCGCTTCAGGCGCTCAAGGGCGTCAGCCTGTCCGTCGAGGAGGGCGAATTCTTCGGCCTGCTCGGCCCGAACGGCGCAGGCAAGACCACGCTCATCAGCATCCTGGCCGGGCTCGCCCGCGCCGATGAAGGCAGCATCTCGGTACGCGGCCACGATGTCGTGACCGATTTCCGCGGGGCGCGCCGCGCACTCGGCGTGGTGCCGCAGGAGCTGGTGTTCGATCCGTTCTTCTCCGTGCGCGAAACGCTGCGCATCCAGTCCGGCTATTTCGGCCTGCGCCGCAACGACGACTGGATCGACGAGGTGATGGCCAACCTCGATCTGACCGAGAAGGCCGACACCAACATGCGCGCGCTGTCGGGCGGCATGAAGCGCCGCGTGCTGGTCGCGCAGGCGCTGGTGCACCGCCCACCGGTGATCGTGCTCGACGAGCCGACCGCCGGCGTCGACGTCGAGCTGCGCCAGACGCTCTGGAAGTTCATCTCGCGCCTGAACCGCGAAGGTCACACGATCGTGCTGACCACCCACTACCTCGAGGAAGCCGAATCGCTGTGCGACCGCATCGCCATGCTGCGGCGCGGCGAGGTGGTGGCGCTCGAACGCACCGATGCGCTGCTGCGCCGCTTCGCCGGCCTGCAGCTCTACCTGCGGCTGTCGCAGGGCGAGCTGCCGGCCGAGCTGCGCGCGCTCGCGAGCGAACCGGCGCCGGCCGGCGCGCACGAGCATCTGCTGCGGCTCACCAACTACGACGAGGTCGAACGGATCCTGTCGGCCTGCCGCGCGGCCGGCTGCGCGTTCGAGGAGATCGAGGTGCGCAAGGCCGACCTCGAGGACGTGTTCGTCCAGGTGATGAACGGAGCGAATGTGGTCGAGGGGTTGGCATGAGCGGGTTTCGCACGCTGTTCTACAAGGAAATGCTGCGGTTCTGGAAGGTGTCGTTCCAGACCGTGCTCGCGCCGGTCGTGACGGCGCTGCTGTATCTGACGATCTTCGGCCATGCGCTGTCGGGCCGCGTCAACGTCTATCCGGGCGTCGAGTACGTGAGCTTCCTGGTGCCCGGCCTGGTGATGATGAGCGTGCTGCAGAACGCGTTCGCGAACAGCTCGTCGTCGCTGATCCAGTCGAAGATCACCGGCAACCTGGTGTTCATGCTGCTGCCGCCGCTGTCCTATGCCGACATCTTCGGCGCCTACGTGCTGGCCGCCGTGGTGCGCGGCCTGGCGGTGGGCCTCGGCGTGTTCGTGGTGACGATCTGGTTCGTGCCGGTGGGCTTCGCCTCGCCGCTGTTCATCGTGCTGTTCGCGCTGTTCGGTTCGGCGATTCTCGGCACGCTCGGCCTGATCGCCGGCATCGTCGCCGAGAAGTTCGATCAACTAGCCGCGTTTCAGAACTTCCTGATCATGCCGCTGACGTTCCTGTCCGGCGTGTTCTACTCCACGCACTCGCTGCCGCCCATGTGGCGCGAGATCTCGCGTCTCAATCCGTTTTTCTACATGATCGACGGCTTCCGCTACGGGTTTTTCGGCATCGCCGACATCAACCCGTTCGAAAGCCTCGCGATTGTGGCCGGCTTCTTCGTGCTGCTCGCGCTGATCGCGATGCGGCTCCTCGCGTCCGGCTACAAGCTGCGCCACTGATACCGACTGGAGCTTTTTTCATGTTGCCGACTCCCGAACAGGTCAAGCAATACATCGCGGGCGGTCTCGTCTGCTCGCATCTGGAAGTCGAAGGCGACGGCCAGCATTTCTTCGCGACCATCGTGTCGGCGGAATTCGACGGCAAGCGACTGATTCAGCGTCACCAGCTCGTCTACGCGGCGCTCGGCGACCGCATGAAGCAGGAAATCCACGCGCTCAGCATGAAGACGCTGACGCCCGCCGAATGGCAGAACGCATAAAGAACGGACGAACTTCGTGCAAGTTTCAGTAAACGAACGCGACGCGGTCAGACACGTCGCGACCGCAAGCCCGGCCGTTGCCCGGAGCGGGCACGCGCACGGCGAACAGCTCGTGATGACCGGCGGCCGGCGGCTCGTCGGCGAAATCCAGGTATCGGGCGCCAAGAACGCCGCGCTGCCGATCCTCTGCGCGAGCCTGCTCAGCGCCGAGCCGCTGGTGCTCGACAACGTGCCGGATCTGCAGGACGTGCGCACCATGCTCGCGCTGCTGGCCGGCATGGGCGTGACGAGCGAGGTGGACGGCGCGCGCGTGGTGCTCGACGCCGCCAACGTGACCGAGCCGGTCGCGCCGTACGAGCTGGTCAAGACCATGCGCGCCTCGATCCTCGTGCTCGGCCCGCTGCTCGCGCGCTTCGGCTACACCAAGGTGTCGCTGCCGGGCGGCTGCGCGATCGGCGCGCGGCCCGTCGACCAGCACATCAAGGGCCTGCAGGCGATGGGCGCCGAGATCACCATCGAACACGGCTATATCGAAGCCCGCGCGACGCGCCTGAAGGGCGCGCGCATCGTCACCGACATGATCACCGTGACGGGCACCGAGAACCTGCTGATGGCCGCAACCTTGGCCGACGGCGAAACCGTCATCGAGAACGCCGCGCGCGAGCCCGAAGTGACCGATCTCGCCAACCTGCTGGTGGCGATGGGCGCCAGGATCGACGGCATCGGCACCGATTGCCTGACGATCCAGGGCGTCGAGCGGCTGCACGGTGCGAGCCATTCGGTGGTGCCCGACCGCATCGAGGCCGGCACGTTTCTGTGCGCGGTGGCGGCGGCCGGCGGCGACGTCACGCTGCGCGGCATGCGCGCGCATCTGCTCGACGCGGTGCTCGGCAAGCTGCGCGACACGGGCGCCGTGCTCGACGAGCGCGCCGACACGCTGCGCGTGACGATGGACCGCCGCCCGACGGCGGTCGCGATCCGCACCTCGGAATACCCGGCGTTCCCGACCGACATGCAGGCGCAGTTCATGACGCTGAACGCGGTCGCCTCGGGCACCGCGCACGTGGTCGAAACCATCTTCGAGAACCGCTTCATGCACGTGCAGGAGCTGAACCGGCTCGGCGCGGACATCGTGGTGGACGGCAACACCGCGCTCGTGACCGGCGTGCCGCGCCTGTCCGGCGCGAACGTGATGGCCACCGATCTGCGCGCCTCCGCGAGCCTCGTGATCGCCGGCCTGTGCGCCGACGGCGAGACCGTGATCGACCGCATTTACCACCTCGATCGCGGCTATGATCGAATGGAAACCAAGCTGAACGCAGTAGGCGCCGACGTGCGCCGTCTCACCGGGAGTCCCGCATGAACGCACCGCTGACCCTCGCGCTGTCGAAAGGGCGCATCTTCGAGGAAACCGTGCCGCTGCTGGCGGCCGCGGGCATCGAAGTGACCGAGGATCCGGAATCGTCGCGCAAGCTGATTCTGCCGACCAACGATCCGAACGTGCGCGTGATCATCGTGCGCGCCACCGACGTGCCCACCTATGTCGAATACGGCGCGGCCGATTTCGGCGTGGCGGGCAAGGACGTGCTGATCGAGCACGGCGGCGGCGGGCTCTACCAGCCGATCGATCTGAACATCGCGCGCTGCCGCATGTCGGTGGCGGTGCAGGCCGGCTTCGACTACGCCAACGCGGTGCGCCAGGGCGCGCGGCTGCGCGTGGCGACCAAGTACACCCAGGTGGCGCGCGAGCACTTCGCCGCCAAGGGCGTGCACGTCGACCTGATCAAGCTGTACGGTTCGATGGAGCTGGCGCCGCTGGTCGGCCTGGCCGACGCGATCGTCGACCTGGTCAGCTCGGGCGGCACGCTGCGCGCCAACAATCTGGTCGAGGTCGAGGAAATCATGCCGATTTCGTCGCGCCTCGTCGTGAATCAGGCCGCGCTCAAACTGAAGCGCGCCGCGCTGAAGCCGATTCTCGACGCGTTCGAACGCGCGTCGAAGCAGGTCGCGGCCTGACGCGTTCAGGCCCTCGGCGCATTACCGGAACGGAAAGCATCATGTCCATCAAGATTCGCAAGCTCGATTCCAGCAACGACGGCTTCCAGGCCGACCTGCGCGCGGTGCTCGCCTTCGAGGCGGGCGAGGACGAGGCGATCGAACGCTCGGTCGCCGGCATCCTGGCCGACGTGAAGGCGCGCGGCGACGCCGCCGTGCTCGATTACACGAACCGCTTCGATCGTCTGAATGCCACCAGCGTGGCCGCGCTCGAACTGCGCCAAGACATGCTGGAAGCGGCGCTCGAAGGGCTCGAACCGAAGCGCCGCGCGGCGCTCGAGGCCGCCGCCGCGCGCGTGCGCGCCTATCACGAGAAGCAGAAGATCGAGTGCGGCAGCCACAGCTGGCAGTACACCGAATCGGACGGCACGGTGCTCGGCCAGAAGGTGCTGCCGCTCGACCGCGTCGGCCTGTACGTGCCGGGCGGCAAGGCCGCCTATCCGTCGTCGGTGCTGATGAACGCGATTCCGGCGCGGGTGGCCGGAGTGGGCGAGATCGTGATGGTGGTGCCGACGCCGGACGGCGTCGTCAACGATCTGGTGCTGGCCGCGGCGTACTTGGGCGGCGTCGATCGCGTGTTCACGATCGGCGGCGCGCAGGCCGTGGCCGCGATGGCCTACGGCACCGCCACGGTGCCGGCCGTCGACAAGATCTGCGGCCCGGGCAACGCCTACGTGGCGTCGGCCAAGCGCCGCGTGTTCGGCACGGTCGGCATCGACATGATCGCCGGCCCGTCCGAAATCCTCGTGATCTGCGACGGCACCACCGATCCGCACTGGGTTGCGATGGATCTGTTCTCGCAGGCCGAGCACGACGAACTCGCGCAGTCGATCCTGCTGTGTCCGGACGCCGGCTTCATCGAGCGCGTCGAGAAGGCGATCGCCGAGTTGCTGCCGACCATGCCGCGCGAAGCCGTGATCCGCGCCTCGCTGGAAGGCCGCGGCGCGCTGGTCAAGGTGCGCGACATGGCGGAAGCCTGCCGTATCGCCAACGACATCGCGCCCGAACACCTCGAAATCTCGGCGCTCGAACCGCAGCAATGGGGCAAGCATATCCGCCACGCCGGCGCGATCTTTCTCGGCCGCTACACGAGCGAAAGCCTCGGCGATTACTGCGCGGGCCCGAATCACGTGCTGCCGACCTCGCGCACGGCGCGTTTCTCGTCGCCGCTCGGCGTCTACGATTTCATCAAGCGCTCGAGCCTGATCGAAGTCAGCGCCGACGGCGCGCAGACGCTCGGCGAGATCGCCTCGGAACTCGCCTACGGCGAAGGCCTGCAGGCGCACGCCCGCGCCGCCGAATACCGGATGCGCAACCACGGCAATCACTGACGCCATCCGGGTGTCACGCCGGCCGGCGCGCTGTTGGCGCCGCGGCCGGTGATTCGGCGCCCGGATGTTGGCGGCGCGCGGCCGGCGAACGATCCGCCGCCCGCCCCGCCAGCCATACCCGCCGCATCGGCAACACGTTCGGAACGCGCGCCGATTCCCGCGCGGCCTCAGGCAGACAGGGCGGCGCGCTGCACGCCGCGCACATCATGACGACGCCACAAGACATCATTCGCCCCGACGTGCTCGCGATGACGAGCTATCCGGTGCCGGACGCCACCGGCTTCGTGAAGCTCGACGCGATGGAGAACCCGTACACGCTGCCCGCGCCGCTGGCGGCCGGGCTCGGCGAGCATCTGGCGCAGGTCGCGCTGAACCGCTATCCGGCCCCGCGCCCGGCCGCGCTGCTCGACAAGCTGCGCGCGGCGATGGCCGTGCCGGACGGCTGCGACCTGATGCTCGGCAACGGCTCCGACGAACTCATCGACATTCTCTGCGTGGCCTGCGCGAAGCCGGGCGCCTCGGTGCTGATGCCGGTGCCGGGCTTCGTGATGGTCGAGCAGTACGCGCGCTTCGCCGGGCTCGATTTCGTCGGCGTGCCGCTGCGCGAGGATATGTCCCTCGATGTCGACGCGATGCTCGCGGCGATCGCCGAACATCGTCCCGCGCTGATCCATCTCGCCTTTCCGAACAACCCCACCGGCACGCTGTTCGACGATGCCGACATCGAGCGGATCGTCGCCGCCGCCACCGGCAGCCTGGTCGTGATCGACGAGGCCTATCAGCCGTTCGCCGGCCGCAGCTGGCTCGCGCGCGTGCCGGAATTCGGCAACGTGGTGGTCATGCGCACGCTGTCGAAGCTCGGCCTGGCCGGCGTCCGGCTCGGCTATCTGGCCGGCGCGCCCGCCTGGCTGGCCGAATTCGACAAGGTGCGCCCGCCGTACAACGTCAACGTGCTGACCCAGGCGGCCGTCGATTACCTGCTCGACCGCCTCGACGTGCTCGACGCCCAGGCCGCCGAATTGCGCGCCGCGCGCGAGCAATTGATGGCGGCGGTGGCCGCGCTGCCGGGCGCGACCGTGTTCCCGAGCGCCGGCAATTTCGTGCTGGTGCGGGTGCCCGACGCGGCGGCGTTGTTCGATACGCTGCTGACCGAGCGGGTGCTGATTAAAAACGTGAGTAAAATGCACCCGTTGCTCGCCAATTGCGTACGGCTGACGGTCGGTTCTCCTGACGAGAACCGCGCGCTGCTCGCGGCGATGCGGCAGGTGCTGAGCTGAGCGGACCGCCCGCCGCCCGCACCTTCCCGCCCCCTTTACCTCAGTCATTTCAAGGAATCACCATGCGTGTGGCGGAAGTCGTTCGCGATACGAGCGAAACGCAGATCCGTGCGAAGATCAATCTCGACGGCACGGGCCAGCAGAAGCTGGCCACCGGCGTGCCGTTCCTCGACCATATGCTCGACCAGATCGCGCGCCATGGTCTCATCGATCTCGACATCGAAGCGCACGGCGACACGCATATCGACGACCACCACACGGTGGAAGACGTCGGCATCACGCTCGGCCAGGCGATCGCCAAGGCCGTCGGCGACAAGAAGGGCATTCGCCGCTACGGCCATTCGTACGTGCCGCTCGACGAGGCGCTGTCGCGCGTCGTGATCGACTTCTCGGGTCGCCCGGGCCTCGAATTCCACGTGCCGTTCACGCGTGCGCGCATCGGCACGTTCGACGTCGACCTGTCGATCGAATTCTTCCGCGGTTTCGTGAACCACGCCGGCGTCACGCTCCATATCGACAACCTGCGCGGCATCAACGCCCACCATCAGCTCGAAACGGTGTTCAAGGCGTTCGGCCGCGCGCTGCGGATGGCCACCGAGCTCGACGAGCGCGCGGCCGGCCAGATTCCGTCGACCAAGGGCAGCCTCTGACCGACCACCCGCCCGGCGCGCGGCGGCGCGGCTGAAACCAGGCCGCCCCGCGCGCCGGCACTCCGCCGACGAAGCCGCACGACCCGCCCATGGATCTGCTCAAGTCGTTCATCTCGCTGCTCGCGCTGATCAATCCGCTCGGCGCGGTGCCGTTCTTCCTGAGCCTGACGGCGTCGCAAACCGACGACGAGCGGCGCCGGACGGTACGCGTGGCGGCGGTGTCGGTGTTCTGCGTGATCGTGGTGACCACGCTGCTCGGGCAGCAGATCATCCGCTTCTTCGGGATCTCGGTCGGCTCGCTCGAGGTGGGCGGCGGCATCATCATGCTGCTGATGGCGATCAACATGCTGAACGCGCAGATGGGCAACGCGCGCTCCACGCCCGAGGAGCGCGACGAGGCGGAATCGAAGAACAGCATCGCCGTGGTGCCGCTCGCGATTCCGCTGCTGACCGGCCCCGGCTCGATCAGCACGGTGATCGTCTATTCGGCCAACGCCGCGCACTGGTACGAGCGGCTCGGGCTGATCGCGATCGGCGCGGTGATCGCGGGCCTCTGTTTCGTCGCGATGCGGCTCGCCGAGCCGATCGCGAACTGGATCGGCCGCACCGGCATTAACATTGCGACGCGGCTGATGGGATTGATGCTGTCGGCGCTGGCGGTGGAATTCATCGTCGACGGACTGAAGGCGTTACTGCCTGCACTGAAATGAAAACTTCGATTGCGATTGTGGATTATGGGATGGGCAACCTGCGTTCGGTGGCCCAGGCGCTGATGAAGGCCGAGCCGCTGGCCGAGGTGGCGATCGTCGATCGCCCCGAGCAGATCCGCGCGGCCGACCGCGTGGTGCTGCCGGGCCAGGGCGCGATGCCCGACTGCATGCGCTGCCTCGGCGAATCGGGCCTGCAGGAGGCCGTGATCGAGGCTTCGCGCAGCAAGCCGCTGCTGGGCGTGTGCGTCGGCGAGCAGATGCTGTTCGACTGGAGCGCCGAGGGCGACACGCCGGGCCTCGGCCTGCTGCCGGGCAAGGTGCTGCGCTTCGATCTGGCCGGCCAGCTGCAGGACGACGGCTCGCGCTACAAGGTCCCGCAGATGGGCTGGAACCGCGTGCGCCAGACGCTCGCGCATCCGCTCTGGGACGGCGTGCCCGACGAGGCGTTCTTCTACTTCGTGCACAGCTACTACGTGGTGCCGGCCGACCGCGCGCACGCGGCCGGCGAGACGCCTTACGGCGAGCCGTTCGTGTCGGCGGTGGCGCGCGACAATATCTTCGCGACCCAATTTCACCCGGAGAAGAGCGCCGAGGTGGGCCTGCGCCTGTACCGCAATTTCGTGCACTGGAAGCCGTGAACGTCGCGCCGATGCCACGCCGGCAGGGCCTCGAAAGCCCGTCGCGCGGGGCGTTGGCGTCAAAACACTGAAAGACTTGTACTAAACTAGCAAACGTCGCCGTCCGGCCAGGCCCGCGCACGGCGCGTCAACCCTCCATTTTTTCAGACGACTCCCGATAGCTATGCTGCTGATTCCGGCCATCGATCTTAAAGACGGTCAGTGTGTGCGCCTCAAACAGGGCGATATGGACCAAGCGACGATTTTCTCCGAGGACCCCGCGGCGATGGCCCGCAAATGGGTGGATCTCGGTGCAAGACGTCTCCATCTCGTCGACCTGAACGGCGCCTTCGCGGGCAAGCCGAAGAACCTCGAGGCGATCGAGGCGATCCTCGCCGAAGTCGGCGACGAGATCCCCGTCCAACTGGGCGGCGGCATCCGCAGCCTCGAGACGATCGAGAAGTATCTCGACGCCGGCCTGTCCTACGTGATCATCGGCACCGCCGCCGTGAAGGATCCGGGCTTCCTGCAGGACGCCTGCACGGCGTTCGCCGGCAGCATCATCGTCGGCCTCGACGCGAAGGACGGCAAGGTGGCCACCGATGGCTGGAGCAAGCTGACTGGCCACGAAGTGATTGACCTGGCGCAGAAGTTCGAGGATTACGGTGTCGAATCGATCATCTACACCGATATTGGCCGCGACGGCATGCTCCAGGGCATCAACATCGAGGCTACAGTGAAGCTCGCACAGGCCGTGGGCATTCCGGTGATCGCCAGCGGCGGCCTGTCGAACCTGAACGACATCGAGCAGCTCTGCGAAGTGGAAGGCGAGGGCATCGAAGGCGTGATCTGCGGCCGCGCGATCTACTCCGGCGATCTCGATTTCTCGGTGGCGCAAAAGCGCGCCGACGAACTGAACGGCGAACTCGACGACGCCTGACCGCGAGCGCCGGCGGCGCGCCGCCGGCCGCCGCGCAGCGTCCTCGCCCGAGCCGCCCGCCTGCGCGGGCGGCCTTACCAGCGGCAACGTGCACCATCATGGCTCTAGCTAAACGCATCATCCCCTGTCTCGACGTCACCGCCGGGCGCGTCGTGAAGGGCGTCAATTTCGTCGAACTGCGCGACGCGGGCGATCCCGTCGAAATCGCGCGGCGCTACGACGATCAAGGCGCGGACGAACTGACGTTCCTCGACATCACCGCCACCTCCGACCAGCGCGACCTGATCCTGCCGATCATCGAAGCGGTGGCCTCGCAGGTGTTCATTCCGCTGACGGTCGGCGGCGGCGTGCGCGCCGTCGAGGACGTGCGGCGCCTGCTGAACGCCGGCGCTGACAAGGTCAGCATGAACTCGTCGGCCGTGGCCAATCCGCAGCTCGTTGCCGACGCGGCGAACAAGTACGGCTCGCAGTGCATCGTGGTCGCGATCGACGCCAAGCGCGTGTCGGCCGACGGCGAAGCGCCGCGCTGGGAAGTGTTCACGCACGGCGGCCGCAAGGCCACCGGCCTCGACGCGATCGAATGGGCGCGCAAGATGGCCGAGCTCGGCGCGGGCGAGATCCTGCTGACCAGCATGGATCGCGACGGCACCAAATCCGGCTTCGACCTGGCGCTCACGCGCGGCGTGTCCGACGCCGTGCCGGTGCCGGTGATCGCCTCGGGCGGCGTGGGCGGCCTCCAGCATCTGGCCGACGGCATCGTCGAAGGCCACGCCGACGCGGTGCTCGCGGCGAGCATCTTCCATTACGGCGAACACACGGTCGGCGAAGCCAAGCGCTTCATGGCCGATCGCGGCATTCCGGTAAGACTGTCATGACGAACACGCAAGCGGCGGCATTGCCCGCCTGGCTCGACAAGGTCCGCTGGGACGACAACGGCCTCGTGCCGGTGATCGCCCAGGAAGTGGGCAGCAACGACGTGATGATGTTCGCGTGGATGAACCGCGAGGCGCTCGCGAAAACGGTCGAGACCGGCCGCGCGGTGTACTACTCGCGCTCGCGCAAGCGTCTGTGGTTCAAGGGCGAGGAATCGGGGCACGTGCAGCACGTGCACGAAGTGCGCCTCGATTGCGACGAGGACGTCGTGCTGCTGAAGATCGACCAGGTGTCGGGCATTGCCTGCCACACCGGCCGTCATTCCTGCTTCTTCCAGAAATTCGAAGGCACGGTGGAAGCCGGCGACTGGGTCGCCGTCGAGCCGGTGCTGAAAGATCCCGAGCACATCTACAAATGACGCAAACCACCAACGACACGCTGCTGCGCCTCGCGGCCGTGATCGATAGCCGCAAGGGCGGCGATCCCGAGCAATCCTACGTGTCGCGTCTGTTCCACAAGGGCGACGACGCGGTGCTCAAGAAGATCGGCGAGGAAGCCACCGAAGTGGTGCTGGCCGCCAAGGACGTGCGTCAGGGCGGCGCGCCCACGGCGCTGGTGGGCGAAGTGGCCGATCTCTGGTTTCACTGCCTCGTGGCGCTGTCGCATTTCGACCTGAGCCCGGCCGATGTGCTGGCCGAGCTGGAGCGCCGCGAAGGCTTGTCCGGCCTCGAGGAAAAGGCGCTGCGCAAGCGCCGCGAACGCGAGGAAAACGACGGCGGCTGAGCGGGCGTGCCGCATGCGTCAGTCATGTCATCTGAGAGGGGTAGCATCATGAGCGAACCATCGAGCCAGCCGGGCGGCGTGCCTGTCCCGGCGAACTTTCCGGGCGGTCAGTCCGCTGGAGAACGCGAGCGTTCCCTGAAGACCATGACGCATGTGCTGTACGCTCTGTACGCGCTGCAGGGTTTCACGGGCGGCTTCACGGCGCTGGTGGCGATCATCGTCAACTACGTGAAACGCGAGGACGTGATCGGCACCCATTACCAGGCGCATTTCGAGTGGCAGATCCGCACGTTCTGGCGCTCGTTGATCCTGGCGGCGATCGGGTTCCTGCTGGTGTTCGTCGTGGTCGGTTTTTTCATTCTCGGCGCGACGGGAATCTGGTGCCTGTACCGTATCATCAAGGGCTGGCTGTACCTGTACGACGAGAAGCCGCTCGATCCGAAGGCGTGGTTCTGAGCGCAGTCGGCGGCAGCGGATTTCGGGCCGGATTCGATACCGGGCCGGGCGGCCGCCGGGCGGTCTATCATCGATGGCAGGTGCGGTAACGGCAGCAAATCGCAGTAAAGAAGCAGCAACGCAGTTACACAACAAGAGTCGACGGATCACATCAGCAGATCGGAGTGGCGGCGCATTCTGTGCCGCCGCGCTTCGGGAAAGAGGCCGGCGCCGCCGGCAGTTGACGCCGCCATTGGCGGCGAGGTTGAGGAGAGTTGCATCATGGGCGGATTGAGTATTTGGCACTGGCTGATCGTTTTGCTGATCGTCGTGATGGTGTTCGGCACCAAGAAACTGCGTAACCTGGGCGGTGATCTGGGCGGCGCGGTCAAGGGTTTCAAGGACGGCATGAAGGAAGGCGAACCGTCGGCGGACAGCCAGCAGCTGCCGCGCAACGGCTCGGTCGACGTCGACGCGAAGGAAGCATCGCGCTCGTCCGATTCGCACAAGGCGTAAGCGCCAAGACCTGACGAAACGGCACGATGCTCGATCTCGGGATTTCGAAGATGGCGCTGATCGGCGTCGTCGCGCTGGTGGTGCTCGGCCCCGAACGCCTGCCGCGCGTCGCGCGCACGGCAGGCGCTCTGTTCGGGCGCGCGCAGCGCTATATCAACGAAGTGAAGGCCGAGGTGACGCGCGAGATCGAACTCGATGCGCTGCGCACCATGAAGACCGACTTCGAAAGCGCGGCGCGCAACGTCGAAAACACCATTCACGACAACCTGCGGCAGCACGAGCAGGATCTCAACGAAGCGTGGAGCACGGCCGTATCCGGTGACGCCGGCGCGTCGTCGGAGCCGGTGTCGGTGCCGCCGTCCGGCCCCGATCCGTTCTGGCAGGGTAGCCCGGTCAGCGCCACGTTCACGCCGAAGCGCCGCAACTGGCGCGTCAAGCAAGCGGCCACGCCCGCCTGGTACAAGCGCGCCACCACGCGTCGCACCCACGTGCAGTCCGGCGCCGCGCGCGTCGCGCGCCACCAGCCCGACAGCCTGCGCCGTCCCACGCGTTTCTTCTGATTCAGCACGATGAAGCGCGCCCATCACTCGAACCGAGGGCCGGTGTGAGCGACCCCCAGCACAACCCGGAAGAAGGCCGGGAAGAAACCTTCATTTCCCATCTCGTCGAATTGCGCACCCGGCTCGTCCGGGCGGGCGCCGCCGTGCTCGTGGTGTTCGTGGGGCTGGTGTATTGGGCGCCCGACATCTTCCGGCTGCTGGCACGGCCGCTGATGCAGAACCTGCCGGCCGACGGCAAGATGATCGTCACCGATGTCACCGGCTCGTTCTTCGTGCCGATGAAGGTCACGATGCTCGTCGCGCTGGTGATCGCGCTGCCGGTGGTGCTCTACCAGATCTGGGCCTTCGTGGCGCCGGGGCTGTACCAGCACGAGAAGCGGCTCGTCATGCCGCTCGTCAGCAGCAGCTATTTCCTGTTCCTGTGCGGCATGGCGTTCGCGTATTTCGTGGTGTTCCCGACGATCTTCCGCGTGATGGCGCACTACAACGCGCCGCTCGGCGCGGAAATGACCACCGACATCGATAATTACGTGAGTTTCGTGCTTGGCATGTTCCTCGCGTTCGGCGTGACGTTCGAGGTGCCGGTGGTGGTCGTGTTGCTGGTGCGCATGGGCGTGCTGTCGATCAAGAAGCTCAAGGAGATCCGGCCTTACGTGATCGTCGGCGCGTTCGTGGTGTCGGCCGTGGTGACGCCGCCGGACGTGTTCTCGCAACTGATGCTGGCGCTGCCGCTGATCGTGCTCTACGAAGTCGGCCTGATCGCGGCGCGGATCTTCATCGGCGACAAGCCGGTTGCGAAGGACGAGGAATCGGAAGCGGCGGGTTGAACCGATAAACGGGTTCGGCAATAAAAAAGCAGCCTCGCGGGGCTGCTTTTTTTCATTCCTCGTCGTCGTTGTTCTGATCGCCGGAGGCCTGCTTCGGCGGTGGCGGGCGCTTGCCGATCACCACCGTCAGATCGAAGCTGCGCGCCTTGCGCACCACGCCCACCTTGGTTGGCGTGCCCGGCTTGATCTGCGCGACCGTGTTGAGCAGCTTGGTGGTGTCGGTGATCGGTTCGTCGTTGACGGTGGTCAGGATGTCGCCGGGTTTGATGCCGGCCTTGTCGGCCGGGCCGCCCTGCAGCACGCCGGCCACGATCGCGCCCGATTTCTGCGCGAGGCCGAACGAATCGGCGATCTCGGGCGTGAGATCCTGCGGCTCGACGCCGATCCAGCCGCGCGTGACCGCGCCCGTCGTGATGATGCTTTCGAGCACCGTGCGCGCCGTCGACACCGGAATCGCGAAGCCGATGCCGAGCGAGCCGCCCGAGCGCGAGTAGATCGCCGTGTTGATGCCGAGCAGGTTGCCGCTCACGTCCACCAGCGCGCCGCCCGAATTGCCGGGGTTGATCGGCGCGTCGGTCTGGATGAAGTTCTCGAACGTGTTGATGCCGAGGTGATTGCGCCCCAGCGCGCTGATGATCCCCATCGTGACCGTCTGGCCGACCCCGAACGGGTTGCCGATCGCGAGCACCACGTCGCCGACGCGCGCCTTGTCCGAGCGGCCGAGCGTGATGGTGGGCAGGTTGGTCAGATTGATCTTGAGGACGGCGAGATCGGTTTCGGGATCGTTGCCGATCACCTTGGCCGTCGAGGTGCGGCCGTCGGCCAGCGCGACTTCGATCTGATCGGCGCCATCGACGACATGCTGGTTAGTTAGAATGTAACCTTCCGGGCTCACGATAACGCCGGAGCCCAGGTTCGATGCCGGTTCCTCGCGTTGGCGGCGCGGGTTGCGATCGCCGAAGAAATACCGGAACAGCGGATCCTTGGCGCGCGGGTCGGGCGGCAGCGAGCCATCCTTGCTCGAAAACACGTTGACCACGGCAGGCATGGCCTTTTGCGCCGCATCGGCATACGAGGCTTGCGCGGGCGCGCCGCCCACGCCCGGCGCCACCTCGCGCAGGGCTACGATCGGCGCGGCGAGCTGCTTGCCGAGTTGCCCCTGGCGCTGCAACCACTGAGGCTTGAGGGTCGCGACGATGAACATCAGCGCGAGCAGTACCGTCACAGCCTGTGCGAAGAACAGCCAGAAGCGTCTAAGCATTTGAAGAGATTAGGGGAAATATATGGACCGGATCGAACTCGAATTGTACTTGAACAATACCTTGGACATTACGCGGTTCAAGGACTACTGCCCGAACGGCCTGCAGGTCGAAGGGCGCCGCCGCATCGAGCGGATCGCCACCGGCGTGACCGCCTCGGTGGCCCTGCTCGAACGCGCGCTCGAATGGGGCGCCGACGCCGTGCTCGTGCATCACGGCTATTTCTGGCGCAACGAAGCGCCGCAGGTCACGGGCCGCAAGTACCAGCGCCTGAAGCTGCTGCTCGCCAACGATCTGAACCTGTTCGCGTTCCACCTGCCGCTCGACGCGCATCCCGAGTTCGGCAACAACGCGCAGCTCGGCGCGCGCCTCGGCCTGATCGCCGACACGCGCTTCGGGGATCACGATCTCGGCTGGCTGGCCTCGCTGCCGATGGATGTCTCGCTCGAACACTTCGCGGCCAAGGTCGAGCAGACGCTCGGCCGCGCGCCGCTCGTGCTCGGTGACATGGATCAGCGGCTGCGCCGGGTGGCCTGGTGCACCGGCGGCGCGCAGAGCTACTTCGACGCGGCCATCGACGCCGGCGCCGACGTGTTCCTGACCGGCGAAGCGTCCGAATTCGTCACGCATGCGGCCGCGGAAAGCGGCGTGGCCTTCGTTGCGGCGGGGCATCATGCCACCGAGCGTTATGGCATCCAGGCGCTCGGCCGCCATCTGTCGGAACACTTCGGCCTCGAGCACACGTTCATCGACGTGCCGAACCCGGTCTGAGACCGCGAAATTGCGGCGGCGCATCGTCGCTTCGTTATGAAGCATCCGCTTAACAACTGATTGGAAAACCGTGCTCGGCGATGGGTGAAAACCCTTGCCGATCAATGACTTCTGCGCTATTTCGGGTTTCAGGCCTTGAAAATCCCGACGCCGAACGCGCACACTATCGGCGATATGCGAAGTCGTGACGGTGAATCCAACTCAGAAGTGGGGCGTGAGATGCGAGATAAAGAAGAGAAACGCGTCGACAGCGGCCGCCGTACCTGGCTGATTGCGACCTCCGTGGCGAGCGGAGTCGGCGGCGTCGCCACGATCATCCCATTCGCGGCTTCGCTCGCGCCGTCCACCAAGGCCAAGGCCGCCGGTGCGCCGGTCGAGGTCGACATCGCCAGCCTGAACCCGGGCGATCTCGTCACCGTGGCGTGGCGCGGCAAGCCGGTCTGGATCCTGAACCGCACGGATGCCATGCTGGCCGACGTCAAGAAGGCCGATCCCGAGCTGGCCGATCCGCAAAGTAAATCCACGTACTCGATGCCGCTGCCCGAGTACTGCGCGAACGAATACCGCTCGCGCGCCGACCGCAAGCACATCCTCGTCGTGATGGCCGTGTGCACGCACCTCGGCTGCACGCCCACCTCGCGCTTCACCCCGGGCCCGCAACCGAACCTGCCCGACGATTGGCCGGGCGGCTTCCTCTGCCCCTGTCACGGCTCGACCTACGATCTTGCCGGGCGCGTCTTCAAGAACAAGCCCGCGCCGCAGAACCTCGATATTCCGCCTTACATGTTCACCTCGGCCAATACGGTCGTGATCGGCAAGGACGAGAAAGGAGAAGCGTGATGGCGACCGACAATAAAAATGTCTCCACGACAGGGTTCATCGGCTGGATCGACGCGCGCTTCCCGTTCACCTCGACGCTGCGCAAGCACGTGACCGAGTACTACGCGCCGAAGAACTTCAACTTCTGGTACTTCTTCGGCTCGCTCGCGCTGCTGGTGCTCGTCAACCAGATCGTCACCGGCATCTTCCTCACGATGAACTACAAGCCCGATGCGACGCTCGCGTTCGCCTCGGTCGAGTACATCATGCGCGAGGTGCCGTGGGGCTGGCTGATCCGCTACATGCATTCGACGGGCGCCTCGATGTTCTTCGTGGTCGTCTACCTGCACATGTTCCGCGGGCTGCTGTACGGCTCGTACCGCAAGCCGCGCGAGCTGGTGTGGATCTTCGGCTGCGCGATCTTCCTGTGCCTGATGGCCGAGGCGTTCTTCGGCTACCTGCTGCCGTGGGGGCAGATGTCGTTCTGGGGCGCGCAGGTGATCGTCAATCTGTTCTCGGCGATCCCGTTCATCGGCCCCGATCTGTCGTTGTGGATTCGCGGCGATTACGTGGTGTCCGACGTCACGCTGAACCGCTTCTTCGCGTTCCACGTGATCGCGATCCCGCTGGTGCTGGTGGGGCTGGTGGTCGCGCATCTGGTGGCGCTGCACGAGGTCGGCTCGAACAACCCCGACGGCGTCGAGATCAAGAATCACAAGGACGAGCGCGGGATTCCGCTCGACGGCATTCCGTTCCATCCCTATTACTCGGTGCACGATTTCTTCGGCGTGTGCGTGTTTCTGATGATCTTCGCGCTGATCGTGTTCTTCGCGCCGGAGATGGGCGGCTACTTCCTCGAAGCCAACAACTTCGTGCCGGCCAACCCGCTGCAGACGCCGCCCGAGATCGCCCCGGTGTGGTATTTCACGGCGTTCTACGCGATGCTGCGCGCCACGACCGACCCGTTCAAGATCGTGCTGATGGTGGTGATCGCGCTGCTCGGTGTGACGGCGCTGCTGCGCGCGCGCGGCAAATGGCGGCTCGGGCTGCCGGTGCTGGCCGCCGCCGTGGTGGTGTTCATGGCGCTGACCGAATCGAAGTTCTGGGGCGTGGTGGTGATGGGCACGGCGGTGGTGTCGCTGTTCTTCCTGCCCTGGCTCGACCGCAGCCCGGTCAAGTCGATCCGCTATCGGCCGACGTTCCACAAGGTGTTTCTCGGCATTTTCGTCCTGGCGTTCCTGACGCTCGGGTTCCTCGGCACGCAGCCGCCGTCGCCGGCGCGCACGCTGATCGCGCAGGGCTGCGCGCTGATCTATTTCGCGTTCTTCCTCGGCATGCCGCTCTGGACCCCGCTCGGCCGCTTCAAACAGCCGCCCGAGCGCGTCACTTTCCGGCCCCATTAACGCGAGCGAGGAGAACACCATGATCAGGATGATGTGGAAGACCTTGCTGCTGATCGGCGCCGCGTGGCTGGTGCTGGGCGGCGTGCCGGCGCGGGCCGACGAGGCCAATATTCCGCTCGACCGGGCGCCCGATAACGCGGAAAATCTCGTTGCCCTGCAGCATGGCGCGCAATTGTTTGTAAACTACTGCCTGAATTGCCATAGCGCGAACCTGATGCGCTACAACCGTCTGACGGATCTGGGCATTTCCCAGAAGGAGATCGAGGCGAATCTCCTGTTCACGACGGACAAGGTCGGCAATACGATGGGCGTCGCGATGCGTCCCGACGATGCCAAGCGCTGGTTCGGCGTGACGCCGCCCGATCTCTCGGTCGAGGCGCGGGCGCGGGGCCGCGACTGGCTCTACACGTATCTGCGCAGCTTCTACCGCGACGACACGCGGCCGACCGGCTGGAACAACGCGGTGTTCGAGAACGTCAGCATGCCTCACGTGCTTTGGCAGTTGCAGGGCCAGCGCACGCCGAAATACGAGGAAACGACCGACATGGAGAGCGGCGAGAAGGTTCGCAAGCTCGTCGGTTACACGCAGGTCACGCAGGGAACGCTCTCGTCGGTGGATTATGATGCTGCCGTGGCCGACCTCGTCGCGTACCTGGGATGGATGGCCGAACCCGAACAGCAAACCCGCAAGCGCGTCGGCGTCTGGGTGCTGCTGTTCCTCGGGATCCTGACCTTTTTCGCGTGGCGGCTTAACGCCGCGTATTGGAAAGATATCAAGTAAACACGCCAAGACCGGCGTGGGGCTGGCGCAATGAGGAACCTGTCGGCAGGTTTCGGGGCGCGCCGGCCCTCGGCTTTTTTGAGGAAACGCTAATTATGATGGTTCTGTATTCGGGCACGACGTGTCCTTTTTCCCAGCGCTGCCGGCTGGTGCTGTTTGAAAAGGGCATGGACTTCGAGATTCGCGATGTGGACTTGTTCAACAAGCCCGAAGACATCGCCGTGATGAATCCGTACGGTCAGGTGCCGATTCTCGTCGAACGCGATCTGATCCTGTACGAGTCGAACATCATCAACGAGTACATCGACGAGCGCTTCCCGCACCCGCAACTGATGCCGGCCGATCCGGTGCAGCGCGCGCGCGCGCGCCTGTTCCTGCTGAACTTCGAGAAGGAGCTGTTCGTTCACGTCAGCACGCTCGAAAACGAGAAGGGCAAGGCCGCCGAGAAGAATCACGAGAAGGCGCGCCTGGCGATCCGCGATCGCCTGACGCAGCTCGCGCCGATCTTCGTCAAGAACAAGTACATGCTGGGCGAGGAGTTCTCGATGCTCGACGTCGCGATCGCGCCGCTGCTGTGGCGTCTGGATCACTACGGCATCGAGCTGTCGAAGAACGCCGCGCCGCTGATGAAGTACGCCGAGCGGATCTTCAGCCGCCCGGCCTATATCGAAGCGCTGACCCCGTCGGAAAAGGTGATGCGCCGTTAATAACGGCTGACGGCCAGCGGCCATCGGCATGCGGGCGGCAGTGCCGCCGCGCGCATGCCTTGTACGAGGACTGTGATGCAAGAGACTTCCACGAAACCGTATCTGCTGCGCGCGCTGTACGAGTGGTGCACGGACAACGGTTATACGCCGCACATCGCGGTGCGCGTCGACAACTCGACGCGCGTGCCGCGGCAGTATGTGCGCGACGGCGAGATCGTGTTGAACATCAGCTTCGAGGCGACGACCGCGCTGCAGATGGGCAACGAATGGATCGAATTCACCGCGCGATTCTCGGGCAAGGCGCACAAGCTCGAGGTGCCGGTTGCCAACGTGCTCGCGATCTATGCGCGCGAGAACGGGCAGGGCATGGCGTTCCAGGTGGACGCGACGGCCGACGAGCCGGGCGAAACCACCGAAGTGGAGCAGGACGAAGCCGACGAGGCAGCACCGGCTCCGGCGGCGCCGGCCATCGCCGAGGTGGCGCGCCATGCGGATTCGGACGAGCCGTCGGAAGGCGCGGACGTGCCTGCGTCCTCGCCGGACGACGAGGGCGGCGCAGCAGGAAAGAGCAACCGACCCCGCCTCAAGATCGTGAAATGAGGTAGAATCTGCGGCTACGCCGGCTTAGCTCATCTGGTAGAGCAGTTGATTTGTAATCATCAGGTGGCGGGTTCGAGTCCTGCAGCCGGCACCAGTTCAGAAGTGAAAAGCGGCCTCCAGCAATGGAGGCCGCTTTTTTTATTCGCCGTTTTCAATCGCGAATAACGCATGCCGGAATAGCGAAGCAATAACGAAGCGCCAACCGTTTCGAATCCCGCCGCATTATCGGAATACGCGTCCAAACGCGTCCCCATCCCCCGCTCGCCACCGCCCCGCAACCCCGCCCGCCGTCATTCCCCCTTCACCGTTCTGCCCGACAATCGGTCTACAAACCGATTGGAAAACCGAAAGCCTGGCCTTGACGGCAGCCTTTCAGGCATTTATCGTCCGCATTCCACCGCCGCGAGAGAGCGCGCGCGGAAGTCGCGGAATTCGATTATCCGCACGAGGTCATGCCGCCGAAATCGGGCGGCCATGAAGCACGACACGGGAAACGGGGAACCAGAAAATGAAGCCGCTGTTCGAAGACAAGCCGTCCGCCACCGTCAGCCCGAGCCTTACCCCGTCAGCGTCCCCAGCCACTGCGATCGCACCTGCGCCGGCCCAGGCCATCGTGCCCGCGCAGCCGGCCGCGCCGCTCGTCGATCTCGACCGCCTGATGTCGATCGAGGAAATCGATCAGCTCGGCGCCGCGCAGGGCACGCGCATCGCCGGGTTCTCGCAGCAGATCCTCGCCAGCGTGCGCGCCTCCGATGCCGATCAATTCGGCGACAAGCTCAACGAACTGATCGCCACCGCCAAGGGGCTCGACCCGCGCAGCATGGACAAGGGCGGCCTGCTGTCGAAGGTCTCGCATCTGTTTCGGTCGACGAAGGAAAAGCTGTTCGCGCAGTACGAATCGGTCAGCAAGCGCATGGACACGCTGACGTCGGAACTCGAACGCCACGCGCAGCAGCAGAAGGCCGGCATCGACGGCCTCGAGCACATGTACAACGACAACTACGCGCTGCACCAGGAGCTCGCGCAGGCCAGGGCGCACGGCGCGGCCGCGCTCGACGCGCTGCGCGCGCACCTCGCGGCCGGCCAGCAGCAGGCGGAAGACGCGTTCGGCGCGCAGCGTCTGCTCGACGTGAAGCGCAAGGTCGACGCGCTCGAAGTGAAGCTCGACGATCTCGACCGCGCGATGCTGATGTCGAAGCAGCTCGCGCCGCAGATCCGCATGGAGCAGGATCAGAAGCGTTCGCTCACCTCCAAGTTCGCCACCATCAAGACGGTGCTGATCCCGGCCTGGACCAACGCGTTCGCGCTGTACCTCGAACAACTGAGCACCAAGCGCGCGGCCGAGCTGGCGAACGCCACCTACGACGCCGCCGACGAGGCGATCCGCGCGCAGGCGGATCTCAACCGCCAGAACGCGCAGGAAGTCGCGAAGCTGTCGCAGCGTCCGGTGATCTCCACCGATACCTTCGAATACGCGCAGCAGCAGCTGTTCGGCGCATTCGACGACGTCACCAAGATCATCGCCGAGGGCAAGCGCCAGCGCGAACAGGATGCACCGCGCCTGCGCCAGCTCGAACAGGATCTGATCACCCGTTTCGCTCCGAAGCACAACTGAGGCATATCGCATGATTACGTTGGAAAAACGCGCGGCGAAGGTCGCGATCGTTCTGGAAAAACGTCGTCTTCTGACGCCCCCCGTGGTGCGCGTGGGCGCGGCGCTCGATATTTCGGGCTCCGCGGCGCCGCTGTATGAATCGGGCATCATCCAGGAAACGCACGACCGCATTCTCGGCATCGCGCTGAAGTTCGACGACAACGGCGAAGTGGACACCTGGACGTTTACCGAAGGCTTCGACCGCCTGCCGACGGCCACGCCCGACAACTACGGCTCGTACATCGGCGAGCACGTGTTGAACGGCCCGGTCAAGAAGTGGGGCGGCACGCGCTACGCGCCGGTGATGGGCGACATCGTCGATTTCTTCTTCCGCGCGCCGCAAAAGCGCGAGCCGAAGCGCGGCGGTTTCCTGAGCCGGATCTTCGGCGGCGGCGAGGCGCAAGCCGCACCGGCCGCGCCGGCCGAAGGCGCGCACCTGCCGGCCTGGGTGCTGTTCATCACCGACGGCCAGAACCCGTCGCAGGATCGCGACCGCGTGCGCCGCCTGCTGGCCGATTCGCAGCACTTCCCGCTGTACTGGTCGCTGATCGGCGTGGGCGATCCGGACGAATTCGGTTTCCTGTCGGAGATCGCCGACGAGATGCCGAACGTCGGCTTCCTTCACCTCGAATCGCTCGACGTGCCCGACGAGCAGATCTACGAGCACCTGATCACGCCGGAATTCTGCGAGTGGGTGCGCGCGAAGTAAGCGCAGCCCGCCGGCCACTTCTCCTTCGAACCCCTTACCTTCCATCATGCTGAAAGATTTCAAGATCCCGCTGTCGCTGACGGTGCTGGCGCTCATCGCGGCGTACGCGCTCGGCGGCTTCAAGGACATGCTGATCGTCGCCGTCCTGAGCGTGCTCGAGATTTCGCTCTCGCTCGATAACGCGGTGGTCAACGCCTCGGTGCTCAAGGGCTGGTCCGAGAAGTGGCGTCAGCGTTTCATGCTGTTCGGCCTGCCGGTGGCGGTGTTCGGCATGCGCCTCGTGTTCCCGCTGCTGATCGTGGCGGTGATCGGCCACATCGGCCTGATCGACGCGCTGAAGCTGGCGATCGAATCGCCTGACCGCTACGCGGCGGTGCTGGTCTCGGCGCATCACGAAGTGTCGGCGTTCGGCGGCGCGTTCCTGCTGATGGTGTTCTTCAAGTTCATGCTCGACACGGGCAAGGAAGAGCACTGGATCGGTTTCGTCGAAGGCCCGCTGAGCCATCTGGGCCGCATCACGGCGCTCGAAGTGGCGCTGACGCTGGGCATCGTCATCATCGCCTCGTTCTACGTGCCGGCCGCCGAGCAGGTGAGCTTCCTGCTGGCGGGCGCGTTCGGCGTGATCGGCTTCGTGATCGCGCACGGCATCGGCGATCTGGTCGGCGGCGAGGAGACGGGCACGCGCGTCGTGCGCGAGGGCATGGCCGGCTTCTTCTATCTTGAAGTGCTCGATTCGTCGTTCAGCTTCGACGGCGTGATCGGCGCGTTCGCGCTGTCCAACAACATCTTCCTGATCGCGCTCGGCCTCGGCGTGGGCGCGGCGTACATCCGGGAAATGACGCTCGTGCTGCTCAAGAAGGGCACGCTGGCGCAATACCGCTTCCTCGAACACGGCGCGTTCTGGGCGATCGGCGCACTGGCGGCGATCATGTTCCTCGGCGTGAAATTCGAGGTGCCGGAAGTCGTGACGGGCCTGGTGGGCGCGGCCATGATCGGCGCGGCGGTGTGGTCGTCGATCGTCGTGCAGCGCCGCGAGGCGCGCACGGGCGGCGCGAACTGACATTCCTTTCCTTCAACGGCCCGCGCACGGCGCGGCGCCGCGTTACCGCCGGCGTGGCGGGTTACAGCAAACGAGGTTCAGATGATCAATTTGTCGAAAGGCGGCCGGGTCAACCTGTCGAAGGAAGCACCGGGCACGCAGAAATTCCACGTGGGCCTGGGTTGGGATGCGAACGCGACGGATACCGGCGCGGATTTCGATCTCGACGTGTCGGTGTTCCTCTGCAAGTATGACGAGCAGAACAACCCGCGTCTGATCTCCGATCAGCATTTCGTGTTCTATAACGCCGAAGTGCGCACGACGGATCGCAAGGAGACCTTCATCCAGCCGGGCGACGAATTCCCGAAGCGCGGCATGCCGGCCTCGAAGTGCCTCGGCGTGGTGCACAGCGGCGACAACCGCACGGGCAGCGGCGGCGGCGACGACGAAGTGATCTTCATCGACGTCACGAAGCTGGCGCAGGATATCGAGGAAATCTCGATCGTGGTGACGATCGACCAGGCGGAAGCCCGCCGCCAGAACTTCGGCCAGGTGCGCAACAGCTACATCCAGATTTCCGACGAAGTGTCGGGCGCGGTGATCGCCAAGTACGCGCTGGAAGAGGATTTCTCGATGGAAACGTCGGTGCAGGTCGGCAGCTTCTACCGCCGCGACGGCCAGTTCATGTTCAAGGCGGTCGGCGCGGGCTACAACCGCGGCCTCGGCGATTTCGTCAAGGCGTACGGCGGCTCGGTCTGAATGGCGGCGGCCCGGCGCGCGGCGATGCCGCCGGCCGGGCAGGGCGCAGCGATGACACACCCTTCCGACGAGCCGAAACGGCTCGACTTCGACACCGAACCGGAGCGCAAGCCCGGCCGGCCGCTGTTCGATGCGGCGCCGGCCGCTGCCGCGCCGGCGCCGCGCGCGCCTGACACCCGCGTTCGGCCGATCGACCTGCCGCAAGCGGCGCCATCGCCCTCGCCATCGTCTCAACCGGCCCGGCCCGCGATGCCGGCGCCCTCCGGCCGGCCCGCGCCGGCGGCGCTCGATCTCGGGCCATCGTCTCCGCGCTCCGAGCCGCGTTCGCCGGCGGCCGAAGCGGTTGGCAAGAGCCTGTTCGGCGGCGCCGAGCATCCGCAGTTGCAGGCCTGCTTCGACGCCGCGCGGGCGGCCTATCCGAATCTCTACCCCGAGCACGGCGCACGCGTCGAGCGCCATATCCGCCAGCTTCTGCCGCCGCGCCTCGCCACCGTGGCGACGATCGGCGACACCGCGCTCGCGGCATCCGGCGATCTGGTCGAGGCGATCGCCGACACCACGCGCGAATTCGGCGAACTGAACGCGGCCGACCTGATGGCGGGCCTGCTCGCCCAAGCCACGCGCAAGGACGGCATGCTCGACCGCTGGTTCCGGCCCACCACCAATACGCCGGTCGATTACCGCGCGGCGCTCGGCGCGCTCAAGCAGTCGCTCGGTTTCTTCCCGCGCCGCACGGCGATGCTGGCCGACAAGCTGCGTCATGCCGACGAGAGCCTGGTGGTGGTGCTGGCGGCGCTGAGCGCGGTGACGGACGTGGTGCGCATTCCCGACGACGCAGGGCTGGAACGCACGCTGCACGACCGCCGCAGCATCGTCGCGCAGGCGCTTCAGCAATTGCGCATGCAGCCGGTGCAATTGAGCGGGCTCGACGAGCGCGCCACCGACCTGATGTCGCGCGCCGATCATCTGATGAACGTGGTGTTGCCGGCCGCGCATGCGGCGCGATTGCGCAGTTGATTCCGTTGTGGCGGACGGCCGGCAATCTGCCTGGTCCGTCCGGCATTGCGGCGTTTCCCGATGCCGGCGCCGGCATTCATTTTGATTTTCTTGCCGCTTGGCCCTGTAAAACGCCTTACCCGCTTGAAGAATGCGCCGTATGCCGAATTCGTTTTGGCAGGTTTGTTAAATGGAATTAACCCGGCTTTATGGCATTGAGTCCACGATTGAAATGATCTCGGTTCGATTATCCGGATTCAAACGATTGCCTTTTCCCGGATTTTGATTACCATTGGCGCCTGGTTTGCCGCGACGGCTCGCAACCCGATCCACCCGACTGCCGCGAGGCGCCGGACATTTCCGCCGCCGCGCTTCAATAACAAAGGAATACCGACCGATGAATCAAACCGCTCCGCAGCAACCGTCCTTCGCCTTCGTCGCCGCCTCGTGGGCCGCCTTGCTGGCCGGCATCGTCGCCTACCTGCTCGGGCTCTGGAACGCGGGCATGCAGCTCAACGAGAAGGGCTACTACTTCACGGTGCTGATGTTCGGCCTGTTCGCCGCGGTATCGCTGCAGAAGAGCGTGCGCGATCGCGTCGAGGGGCTGCCGGTCACGGGCATCTACTACGGCCTGTGCTGGTTCTCGACGCTGCTGGCCGTGCTGCTGCTGGCGGTCGGCCTGTTCAACGCCACGCTGGCGCTGAGCGAGAAGGGCTTCTACGGCATGGCGTTCCTGCTGTCGCTGTTCGGCGCGATCGCCGTGCAGAAGAACACGCGCGACATCCAGGCCGCGCGCCCCGATTCCCGCGACGCCGAGCCGTCCGCGCCGTTCCAGGAATAAGCGCTCGCGGCGCGATTGCGCGGGGTGCATTTCAGTATGGGCGTATTGACGTATTGCCCCCGCCGCGATTTTTCAGGAGAATGCGCCGCACCTCATGCGATGGAACGGCGGATGCGTTTCAAACGTCCGCTTGATTAAACGTTTACATATCCATCGCATGCGCACCACGCGCGCCGATTCGAATTCCGTTCCAGATCGATGTGAAGGCTCTTTTGCTTGACGGCTGTCGCCGGCAATGCGTCCGCCATCCTATTTCACATTTTGCTTTTTCCGGAACTGCTAAATTCCGAACTACGCCTGTTGAAACGCATGCGCGTCGCGAGCTCCATGCGACGCGCAGAATCCACGCCCCAGTCATGTCTGCCGTCACCGTCGCTCTGGCCACTACCGCGCTGTTCGGGCTGCTGATGCTCGTCCTGCTCGGCTCGCTGATTCGCACCCAGGCGAACGGCGTGCGCGAGTGGTTCGGCGCGAACCTGCTGCTGTCGGCCTCGCTGGCGCTGGTGCTGGCGCGCGGGCTGGTGCCCGATCTGATGTCGGTGGTGGTGGCCAACGGCATGTGGGTGCTGTCGGGCGTGATGCTCTACGCCGGCTTCGCGCGCTTCCTGCGGCTGCCGGTGCGCTGGCTCTGGCTGGCCGTGCCGGTGGCGCTCACGTTGCCGGCGCTGACCTACTGGCGCTATGCGGTCGACAGCATTCCGATGCGCGTCGCGATTTCCACGGTGTTTACCGCCGGCGTTTGCATCGCGATCGCCGCGGCGGTGATCGTTCGCCGCCGCGCCGGCCAGTCGCGCTATCCCTATTTCGCCACCGCCACGCTGGCGATCGCGTTCGCGCTGAGCCAGCTTGCGCGCGGCATCCATTTCGTGACGCTGCCCGGCCCGTCGAGCGTGACGATGCTGAGCACCTCGGTCAACGTGATCCTGCTCTGCATCGGCGCGGCGATCATGCCGGTGATGACGATGTGCGCGATCCTGCTCGTGCACGATTCGCTGCAGCGCGAGGCGCGGCGCGTGATCGATCACGATTTCCTGACGGGCGCGCTGTCGCGGCAGCGCTTCGAGTTCGTGGCGCGCGCCCGTGTCGAGGAGGCCGACCGCAACGGCACGCCGCTGTCGCTGTTGCTGGTCGATCTCGATCACTTCAAGGCGATCAACGACACCTACGGCCACGCGGGCGGCGATTGCGTGCTGCGCGAATTCACCGATCTGATGCGCAACCGGCTGCGCGGCGGCGATGCGCTGGGGCGGCTCGGGGGAGAGGAATTCGCGATCCTGCTGCCGAACACGACGATGGTCGACGCCTACCGGATCGCCGAACGGCTGCGCGACGAAGTGAGCCGTCACGAGGTGGCGACGGCGAGCGGCCTGTGTTCGTACCGCACGAGCGGCGGGGTGGCGAGCCGGCAGCCCGGCGAAACGCTGGAGCAACTGGCCGGCCGCGCCGATCAGGCGCTGTACGACGCGAAGGTGACGGGCCGCAACCGGGTGTGCATGCACGGCGGCCGCTTGCCGGCGGCCGCGGCGCCCACGCCGGCGCTGACGCTGGTGCGGCAGGACTGACCCGCGGCCAGCCCCGCGCCCAAGCCAGGCGTTACGGCAGCGAGATCGTCAGGTTGGCCGATTCCGGGCCGACCTTGATGATCTGCGAATACGGCGCGAGCGCCTTCAACGTGTGATCGCGCAGGTAGGCGTTCAGGCCGATGAAGGCCAGCAGCCCCACCAGCGCGAACACCGCGCCGATCGACCACAGCGGCACCTCGCGCTTGAGGCGGTGCGCGATCTGGTCCGGCAGCGGCCAGTGCGGCGCGAACGGCGCGCGCTTGCCCTTGATCTGCGAGATCTCGTCGCCGATCCGTGCCGTCAGATAAGCGAGCTTCTCCGGCCCTTCGAGCAGGTACTTGCCCTGGAAGCCGAGCAGCAGGCACATGTGGAACACCTCCAGCGACTGCAGCCGCGCCGCGCCGTGCGCGCGGCATTCCTCCAGATACTGAAAGAACTTCTCGCCGGCCAGTTGCTCGCCGAACAGCACGAGCTGCAGCGGGCGGCGCTCCCATTCGGCGCGCACCTTGAACTGCGACGACAGCACGGCCTCGTCGATCGCCGCGCAGAACGCGAACTTGGCGGCGTACACGTCGTCCGCGCCGGCGTTCAGCTTCTTCGCGCCGCGCTCGAAATCGGCCAGGAATTCCTGGATCCGCGTGCGGAATTCGTTCGCCTCGCCCGGCTCGCGGCCGTTCTTCAGCAGGAACATCATGAAGAAGCCGTCGTAGAGCAGATCGAGCAGCGAGCGCGCCTGGAAGCTGGCGTCGGTCGAGGATGCCGAATGCGGCGCGGGGGGCGGCGTGTTGCCGCCGAACAGGGAGGGCGCGTAGCTCATGAGGTGACCGCGATCAGTTCGAATTTGAGGTCGTTGATGCCCGAGGGCGCGTAGATCATCGCGGATTGCGATTGCAGCATCCGCTCATAGAGCGGGCTGCGTGCGTCGAGCGCGAAATAGCAGGCGCCCGGGCGCACCGGAATCGCGGGCGGCACCTGCGGGGTGTACGACAGGCGCACGCCCGGCATCGCGGACAGCACCAGTTTGTCGACGTCGTCGGGCGCGCCCACCTTGAAGCGCGCCGGCACCGCGTCCACCAGCTCGACCGACGGCATGTCGGCCGACACGGCCAGGTAGAACTCGGTCTTGTCGTCGATCTTGCCCGAATCGAGGCGGCCGATATGGAACGACGGCCGCACTTCCTCGAGCGTGATCGCGAAGTAGCGCGTGGAGATCACGGTTTCGAGCAGCTCGCGCAGCATCGTGTCGAGGCGCGCGAACGGCGGGCCCGGATCGTCGTGGCGATAGGCCGGCAGATCGGCCAGCGCGTAGCCCTTCGAGAACGTCATCAGCTGGCCGGCCAGGCGCAGCAGCTCCTGGAACAGCCGCTCGGGATGCAGCGCCGAATGCTGGTAGAGATGCGCGAGCGAGGCGAACGCGGCGTTGGCCGTGTGCAGCAGCCAGAACGAGGCGATGTCGCCCGAGCGGAACTCGATGATGTTCTTGGTCGGCTCGCGATGGAAGCCGTACAGCGCGTTGACCTTGGCCTGCAGCGCGTCGATCAGTTGACGCAGCCGCTGCATCAGCACGCCCGACGCCTCGATCGCGAGGCACGGCGGCACGAACGAATCGTCGAACTCGAAGCCCGAGGTGGCCGTGCGCCGCACGCGCACCAGCGGAATCGCGAGCAGTTGATCGCGCGGCTCGCTGTGCGCGATCAGCTTGACGTGGGTTTTCAGGAACGCGATGTCGGCTTCGGCCGCATCGGTGAACTGGTCGGCGATCGGGCCGTTCTCGCTCAAGAAGCGGCTCGAGAAGCCGGCATCGGCGTCCTCGACGTAGTTCGAGCCGGCTTCGCGCAGCGGATGCAGCGCCAGGTAGAACGTGAATTCGTTGATGCCTTCGGGCAGCGTGTCGAGCGCGACGGGGCGCGGCAGCA
Organism: Burkholderia sp. Ac-20379; assembly: GCF_017104645.1. Classification (GTDB taxonomy): domain Bacteria; phylum Pseudomonadota; class Gammaproteobacteria; order Burkholderiales; family Burkholderiaceae; genus Burkholderia. The sequence continues at coordinate 13,028 of NZ_JAAGPF010000018.1, read as the reverse complement.
GGTCGGCCTGCGGCGCGGAATACAGCGCGCCGTCGGGGAAGATCAGCGACAGCTCGGACAATCGCAGCACGTTGCTGCTGATCGCGTCGCGGTCGAGTTTCAGCGAACGCAGGCCCCAGTTATATGGCTGGATCGCCTGGATCGATTCGAACAGGCGGGCCTCGTGATACGCGTCCTGCCGCTGAAAGTGCTGAGGCCGCAAAAACAGGCCTTCACCCCATAGCACCTTGGCCGAATAACTCATGTCAAACCTTGTATGTGATTGGGATGCGGCTTGGCATAATCGCACCCCGATTCATATGGTCGTCAAACTTTGTTAATTGACTTGAAAACGTTACCGAATCGCTAATTACCGCAACTGACCGACGACAGCATATTCAGTTGCTGTGCGGGCAGGCCTTGTTGCGAGGCGATCACGGTGCCGCCGGTTACGGTCATCGCGCAATTGTGCAGGCCGATGATTATGCCGGATTTCTCCGATTTCGCTGGATCGAACGCCAGTTTCCAGCGCTGCATCGCGGGGCTGCGGAATAGCGCGACGATGCCGAATGCCTGCGCCTCGCGAGAAACTTTTTCCGTTGCCGTGTAATGCTGACCGGGGATCAGCGTCACTTCGCGCACGCTCAGCAGGTCGGCGCCGAGCGCCGCCTTTTCCTTGGTCGGATCGGTGAACGCATCGAACGGCGCCTGCTGGAACGTGGTCGGATCCTTCAGCGTGTAGAGCCGCACCACCAGCGCCAGCGGCTTGTTGTCGGTGGCGGCGTTCAGATTCGGCGCGGCGTAGAGGGTAATGCCTAAATTGCGCGGCGGCTTCTGCGAGTCGGGCACGTCGGGCTTGCCGATGCCGACCATCTGCATCGCGGCGCTGCCGGCCGAGCCGAGCAGCGGAACGGCCGCCGCGCAGCCTGCGAGAAGGGCGCAGGCCATCAATGGCAGCGCGAATCGGGACAAAGACGAAATCATCGTGAATCAAGGACGACGGTCGGTCGTTTCCTGTCAGAAATGCCTGGCGTGGCGCGGGTTTTATCGGGCAAAGACGGCTTGCAAGTCCCAGTTACTGGCACTTCTGCTAGGTCGCCTCATTCAATCGGAAATTTTTTCTTCAATTTCGTCGCATTTACGGATATTCAAGTAAATGTTGCCAATTATATTGCGATCCCCCAAGTTGCCCGGATTGTGTAAAGCCGCGCCCGGCGCGATGTTTCGGTCGTTTAAATCGAATCTCGATGCACTGGAGATTGAATTATGAAAAATTGATCGGTACTATACCCGCGCACTCGCTGCAAAGCAAAACACTGAAACTCAACGATTTAAAACTCCGCGCCGGTGATAAAACGATGAAAGACCGACTGTTCGCAAAATTTTCCGCAGTAGTAATGGCATGCGCCGTGGTCGCAGGCTGTGCAACGCAGCCGCCGGCGCCGCCGACGCCCGAAGCATTCAACAAGCAGCTCGACGATGCGGATACCGTCGCGAAGGCCGGGGATCAGGACAAGGCGATCGGTCTGTACCAGCAACTGGCGAAGGCCGACCCGACGCGCGAAGAGCCGTGGGCGCGGATCGCCCAGATCCAGTTCCAGCAGGGCCATTATGGCCAGGCGATCGTGGCGGCGCAGGAAGCCCTGCAACGCGACAACACCGATCGCCAGTCGAAGAGCGTGCTGGCCGTGTCGGGCCTGCGCATCGCCACGGAATCGCTGGCCGAGCTGCGTCAGGACGCATCGCTGGCCGGCGACGCGCACGCCGATGCGCTGGTGCTGGCCAAGCAGCTTCGCGATTCGCTCGGCGAGGACGCGCTGTTCGCACCCGAGCAGCAAGCCCAGAAGCCGGTCGTCAAGCGCCGCAAGATCTACCGCAAGCGCGCCGCGCACGAAGCCGCACCGGCCGCCGCCGCGCCGGAAGCGGCCAAGCCGGCCGCAGCCGCGCCGGCAGCGCCGGCCAAGAGCGGCGCGGATCCGTTCGGCGCGCTGCGTTAAGCGCGCACCCACCACCACACGCTATCGGGAGCCGTCATGGCCAAAAGAGAAAGTATTCAGAAGCGCCTGCAAAAGGTACGGCCGCCCCGTGTGCAGCTGACCTACGAAGTCGAACGCGGCGACGCGATCGAGCAGAAGGAACTGCCGTTCGTGGTCGGTGTGGTCGGCGATCTGGCCGGCCAATCCGAAGTCGAGATGCCGAAGCTGCGCGACCGCAAGTTCGTCAACATCGACCGCGACAACTTCGACGACGTCATGAAGGCGATCGAGCCGCGCGCGGCCTATCAGGTCGAGAACAAGCTCAGCGAGGAAGGCGGCAAGTTCGCCGTGGATCTGAAGTTCCGCTCGCTCGACGATTTCACGCCGGATCAGGTCGTCAATCAAATCGAACCGCTGCGCCGCCTGATCGAGGCGCGCTCGAAGCTGGCCGACCTGCGCAACAAGATGGCGGGCAACGACAAGCTCGAGGATCTGCTGAGCGAAGTGCTCAGCAACACGCAGCAGTTGCAGGCGCTCGCGAAGCAGTCGGGCGAGGGCGGCCAGGAAGGCGGCGAATAAGCTACGGGGTTACGAGATGAATCAGCAAACGGCTGCGGCCCAACAGGCCGGCGCGCTCGAGGGCGCGGAAACCTCGCTGCTCGACGACATCGTCGAGAAGAGCAAGGTTGCGAAATCGCAATCGGAACATGCACGCGCGAAGGACCTGATCGGCGAGCTCGTCCATCAGGTGCTCGACGGCACGGTGATCGTGTCGGACAACCTGTCGGCCACCATCGACGCGCGCGTCGCGGAGCTCGACCGGCTGATCTCCGCGCAGATGAGCGCGGTCATGCATGCGCCGGAATTCCAGAAGCTCGAAGGCACCTGGCGCGGGCTCGACTATCTGGTGTCGGAAAGCAATACCGGCGCGACCATCAAGATCAAGGCGCTGCACGCGCCGAAGCGCGAACTCGTGCGCGACTTCAAGGCCGCCACGGAATTCGACCAGAGCGCGCTGTTCAAGAAGGTCTACGAAGAAGAATTCGGCACGTTCGGCGGTGCGCCGTTCGGCGCGCTGATCGGCGATTACGAAGTGTCGCGTCAGCCGGAAGACATGTACTTCATCGAGCAGATGTCGCACGTGGCCGCCGCCGCGCACGCGCCGTTCATCGCCTCGGCCGCGCCGGAGCTGATCGGCCTCGAATCGTTCGCCGATCTGGGCAAGCCGCGCGACCTCGGCAAGGTGTTCGACACGGTCGAATACGCGAAGTGGAAGTCGTTCCGCGATTCGGAAGATTCGCGCTACGTCGGCCTCACGCTGCCGCGCTTCCTGGGCCGCCTGCCGTTCCATCCGAAGGACGGCCAGACCGCCGAGAGCTTCAACTTCGTGGAAGACGTGGACGGCACCGATCACTCGAAGTACCTCTGGTGCAACGCCGCCTGGGCGTTCGCGGCGCGCCTGACGGCCGCGTTCGACGATTTCGGCTGGTGCGCCGCGATCCGCGGCGTGGAAGGCGGCGGCCTGGTCGAGGATCTGCCCACCCACACGTTCAAGACGGACGATGGCGAAATCGCGTTGAAGTGCCCGACCGAAATCGCCATCACGGACCGCCGCGAGAAGGAGCTGAGCGATCTCGGCTTCATCCCGCTGGTTCACTGCAAGAACTCCGATTACGCGGCGTTCTTTGCGGCCCAGTCGGTGCAGAAACCGAAGAAATACAACACCGACAGCGCCAACGCGAATGCGGTGCTGTCCGCTCAGCTCCAGTACATCTTCTCGGTATCGCGCATTGCGCACTACCTCAAGGCGATGATGCGGGACAAGATCGGCAGCTTCGCGTCGGCGCAAAACGTAGAGTCTTTCCTGAATCGCTGGATCTCCCAGTACGTGCTGCTGGACGATAACGCGTCTCAGGAACAGAAAGCGCAGTTCCCGCTGCGCGAAGCATCCGTCCAGGTCTCGGAAATTCCGGGCAAGCCGGGCTCGTATCGTTCGGTCGCGTTCCTGCGTCCGCACTTCCAGCTCGACGAACTCTCGATTTCCCTGCGCCTGGTGGCGGATCTGCCCAAATCGGCAAATTGATAAGCGATTGAGTCAACGTCGCCTGAGCGGGCCGCTCGGGTAGGAATTGAAAACCACCTCTTTGGGGAGTAATGCGTCATGTTGGACATCTATCTGAATTTCGGCAATCCGTCGATCAAGGGTGAGTCGCAGGACAAGGACCACGCGAACTGGATCGAACTGAAGTCGTGGGACTGGTCGGTCACGCAACCGCGTTCGGCCACGTCGTCGACCTCGGGCGGCCACACCGCCGAGCGCTGCGAACACAGCGACATGGTGTTCACGAAGGAACTCGACATGGCCAGCCCGCTGCTGTATCAGCACGCGTCGGGCGGCACGACGTTCGATGAAGTCTCGATCGACTTCATGCGTTCGGACGGCGAAGGCAAGCGCGTCAAGTACCTCGAGATCAAGCTGAAATACGTGATCATCTCGAGCGTCACGCCGAGCGTGCAGACGGAAGGCCTGCCGGTCGAACAGTTCTCGCTGAAGTACGCTGCCGTGCAGTGGAAGCAGACCAAGCAGAACATCGGCGGCAACCAGGGCGGCAACACGCAGGGCGCCTGGAGCCTCACGAAGAACGACAAGACCTACGCGGTCTAAGGTCGTCGCCGAGACGGGGCACGCGGTGCCCCGTCTTGCGTTTTGCATCGCCCGTTGCCTGTCGTTCCATGAAACGTTTCGAGCCCAGTTTTCTCGACAAGCTGTTCGACGACGAACCGCATCAGCCGGCCTCGCCCGCGATGCGGCAATTGTCGCTGGACGAGCTGAAGAACACCGTCGCACGCGACGTCGAATCGATCCTCAACACGCGCATCGCGCTGACGGACGACGATCTCGCGGCGCTGCCGGAGTGCCAGCAATCGGTGCTGACCTACGGCCTCAACGATTTCGCGGGCCTGAGCCTCGCGAGCCACTACGATCGCGCGTTCATCTGCAAGTCGATCCAGCAGGCGATCGATCGTCACGAGCCGCGGTTGCAGCAGGTCGCGGTGTCGTTCGAGCTCAACGAGCAGTCCACCAATGCGCTGAATTTCTCGATTCGCGCGTTGCTGGTCGTGCATCCGGCGCAGGAGCCCGTCAATTTCGACGCGATGCTGCAGCCGTCCACCTTGCAGTACTCGGTGTCGCGCGCACGCGCCGCCAAGGTTTGACATGATTCCGGATCGCCGCGCGCCAGACGACGCGGCGGCCATCCGCCCTGCAGGCAGGGCGTTTCGGCCCGCTCGAGATCCGAGCGGGCTCTGAGTTTCGGGGACCCTCGATGGAAGAGTTGCTGCCGTACTACGAGCGCGAATTATCGTTTTTACGGCGGTACTCGCATGAATTCGCGCGGCGTTATCCGAAGATCGCCGCGCGGCTCGCCATGACCGGCGAGCATTGCGACGATCCGCACGTCGAACGGATGATCGAATCGTTCGCGCTGCTCGGCGCCCGCATCAACAAGAAGCTCGACGACGATTACCCGGAATTCACCGAGGCGCTCGTCGACGTGCTCTATCCGCATTACCTGCGGCCGTTCCCGTCCTGCTCGATCGCGCAGTTCACGCCGTCCGCCAACGTCGCGCAGCAGACCGCGCCGCATCGCGTGGCGCGCGGCACCGAGCTGAAGAGCCGGGCGATCCGCGGCGTGCAGTGCCAGTTCCGCACCGCCTACGACGTGACGATCGCGCCGATCCGCATCTCGGAAGCGCGCTATTCGTCGATCGCCGCCGCGCCGGCCGCCACCGTGCTGCCCGGCAACGCCACCGGCGTGATCTCGATCACGTTCGAATCGCTGGCGCCGCAGTTCGATCTGGCGGGGCTCAAGCTGCCGTCGCTGCGCGCGCACCTGCACGGCGAACAATCGTTCGTGGCGGCGCTGGCCGACTGCCTGTTCGTCAACACGCTCGCCACCTTCGTGGAGCCCGAGCGCAACGGCCGCTGGACGCCGCTGCGCGTGTCGCCCGTCACGCAGGCCGGCTTCGACGAGCAGGACGCGCTGATCGACTACCCGGCGCGCTCGCATCCGGCCTACCGGCTGCTGACCGAATACTTCGCGTTCCCCGACAAGTTCGATTTCGTCGATTTCGACCTGGCCGCGATGACGCGCCGCGCCGGCCCGTGCCACCGCCTGACGCTGCACATCGTGCTGGCCGACGTACGCAGCGATTCGCACGTCGCGCGGCTGCTCGACATGCTGAGCGCCACGCACCTGCGCCTGTTCTGCACGCCGGTGGTGAACCTGTTCAAGCAGAACGGCGAGCCGATCCGCGTCGATCACCAGAGCGTGTCGTATCCGGTGATCGCCGAGTCGCGCCGCGCGTTCGCCTACGAGGTCTATTCGATCGATTCGGTGCATCTGGTGCGGCAGACGGCGCACGAGGAATCGGTGGTCGAATTCCGGCCGTTCTACTCGCTGCATCACGGCGAGGCCGGCCACGTCGGCCATTACTGGTTCGCGCGCCGCAACGACTGGGTGGCGCAGCACAGCCCCGGCTACGAAACCGAAATCTCGATCGTCGACATCGATTTCGAACCGGCCGCGCCGCAAACCGACACGCTGAGCCTGCGCCTGACCTGCACCAACCGCGACCTGCCGGCCGGCCTCGCCACGGGGCTCGCGGGCGGCGATCTGTTCGCCGACGGCGGCGCCGATTTCGGCGACATCACGATGCTGCGCCGGCCGTCGCCGAGCGTGCGCTTCGCGCGCGGCCGCGCCGCGCACTGGCGGCTGATCTCGCACCTGGCGCTGAACCACGTGTCGCTCGCCAACGACGGCCTCGCGCCGCTCAAGGAACTGCTGACGCTGTACGACCTGCGCCGCTCGGCCGTCTCGACGCGCCACATCGACGGGCTGGTCGCCATCGAGCAGCGCGGCGCCGTGCAATGGCTGCCCGGCAAGCCGTTCGCCACCTTCGTGCGCGGCATCGAGATCCGCCTGACGATCGACGAGGAGCATTTCGTCGGCACCAGCCTGGCCGCGTTCGCGCGCATGCTCGATGCGTTCTTCGGGCTGTATGTCCATCTCAACAGCTTTGTTCAACTGATCGTCGTGTCCAAGCGCACCGGCGAGGAGATCATGCGATGCAAACCGCGAAGCGGCGAATCGATCCTGGCGTAGTCGATCAGTTCCTCGACGAACCGTATCGCTTCGAGTTCTTCCAGGCGGTGCGGTTGCTCGAAACCTGGTTCGCCAAGCGCGATCCGGAGAAGCCCGACGCGCTGCGGCCCGGCGAGATCGTCGAGCGGCGGGTGGCGTTCCGCAATTCGCTGTCGCTCGGGTTTCCGCCGAGCGAGATCGAGCACGCGCAATCGTTCGACGTGGCCGGCGACCGGGTGGCCGAGGCGCAGCGCGGCGCGGCCGTCAACGACGAGGCGATCGACCGCGTGGAGATCGTGCCGGCGTTCTTCGGGCTGCTGGGCGGCCAGGGCGCGCTGCCGCACCATTACACCGAGCAGATCATCTCGCGCGAGCAGTTGAAGCGCGACCACGCGGCGCGCGCGTTCTTCGACGTGTTCTCGAACCGCGCCACCGCGCTGTTCTATTCGGCGTGGAAGAAATACCGGCTGCCGCTGCATTACGAGCTCGATCGCGACGAGCGCTATCTGCCGCTGCTGCTTTCGCTGGCCGGCGTGTCGAACCCGGACGCGCGGCGCGCGATGCAGGAAGGCAGCGGCGCGGTGATCGACGAGGCGATCGCGGGCTATGCGCTGGCGGCGCGGCACCGGCCGGTGTCGGCGGCGTATCTGCAGCGCACGCTGTCCGATTACTTCCAGGTGGCGATCCGCGTCGATCAGTTCGTCGGCAAGTGGTACGACGTGCCGCCCGATCAGCTGAGCGTGCTCGGCGAGGTCAACGCCGTGCTGGGCGCGACGGCGCTGGTGGGCGAGCGCGTCTGGCAGCGCGACATGCGCGCGCGGCTGGTGGTCGGCCCGCTCAGCAAGCGCGATTACGAGGCGTTCCTGCCCGGCGGCGACCGCGCCGTCGCGCTGGAGCGGATGCTGACGCTGCTGGCCGGCGTGACGCTGGAATACGAGGTGTCGCTGGTGCTCAAGCAGGAGGAGGTCGGCCCGACCATCCTCGGCATGGGCGGACGGCTCGGCTGGGATGCGTTCCTCTGCACCCAGGACGCCACGCAGGACCGCGCCGACGCGCGCTACGAGCTGCATGTGATTCATTGAATGCCGGCCGGCGCGGCCCCGGCCGCGCCGACAATCCGAACAATACCGAGCGAACCCGAGAGCCACCGACTTCATGAGCACGCCACTCAAGACCCTGATTGCGAAACTGAACCCGACCTGCCGCAAGGCCGCCGAGCGCGCCGCGAGCCTGTGCTTCGCGCGCGGCCACTACGAGGTCGATCTGGAGCACCTGTTCGTCGCGCTGCTGGAGGAGAGCACCGGCGACACGCCGATCGTGCTGCGCGCGAGCGGCATCGATCCGCACGCGCTGCGCAGCGATCTCGAACGCGAGCTCGACGGCCTGAAGACGGGCAACACGCGCACGCCGGTGTTCTCGATCCATCTGAGCGAACTGTTCGAGCAAGCCTGGCTGATCGCCTCGCTCGACGCGCAGATCGGCCGGATTCGCTCGGGCCACCTGCTGCTCGCGCTGCTGAGCGCGCCCGACCTGGCGCAGTTCGCGCAGCGCATGTCGCCGCAGTTCGGGCGCGTGCGCGTGACCGATCTCAAGCACAAGTTCGACGAGATCACGGCCGGCTCGAACGAGGCCGAGCCGCGCGAAGCGGGCGCGGCGGGCGATGCCGAGGCGGCCGGCGTGGACGCGGCCGCGGCGGGCGCGAGCGGCCCGTCGAAAACACCGGCGCTCGACACCTACACCACCAATCTCACGCAGCGCGCGCGCGACGGCCGGATCGACCCGGTGATCGGCCGCGACGCCGAGATCCGCCAGGCGATCGACATCCTGATGCGCCGCCGCCAGAACAACCCGATCATGACCGGCGAGGCCGGCGTCGGGAAGACGGCCGTGGTCGAAGGGCTGGCGCTGCGGATCGCCGCGGACGACGTGCCGCCGCCGCTGGCCGGCGTCGCGCTGCACGTGCTCGACATGGGGCTGCTGCAGGCCGGCGCGAGCGTGAAGGGCGAGTTCGAGAACCGCCTGAAGAGCGTGATCGACGAGGTCAAGAAGAGCGCGCATCCGATCATCCTGTTCATCGACGAGGCGCACACCATCATCGGCGCGGGCGGCCAGGCCGGCCAGAACGACGCGGCCAACCTGCTCAAGCCGGCGCTCGCGCGCGGCGAGCTGCGCACCATCGCGGCCACCACCTGGAGCGAGTACAAGAAGTACTTCGAGAAGGATGCGGCGCTCGCGCGGCGCTTCCAGGTCGTCAAGATCGAGGAGCCGAGCGAGCCGCTCGCCGCCGCGATGCTGCGCGGCATGGCCGGGCTGATGGAGCGCCACTTCAACGTGCGCGTGCTCGACGACGCGATCACCGAGGCGGTGCGGCTCTCGCACCGCTACATCAGCGGCCGCCAACTGCCGGACAAGGCGATCAGCGTGCTCGACACCGCCTGCGCGAAGGTGGCGCTGGCGCAGAGCGCCACGCCGGCGCTGATCGACGACACCAGGAAGCGCCTCGAACGGATCGAGGCCGAGATCGCCTCGCTCGAACGCGAGGTGGCCGGCGGCGCGTCGCACGACGAACGTCTGGCCGAGCTGCGCGCGGCGCGCGAGGCCGATCTGGCCGCGCTCGACGCGGCCGGCCGGCGTTACGACGAGGAGCGCGCGATCGTCGCCGAGATCGTCGCGCTGCGCACGCGGATCGACGCGGCCCGCGACGGCTCGGCCGACGGCGAGCGCATCGACGAGGACGCCATGCGCGCCGAGCTGGCCGAACGGATCGCCGCGCTGAAGGCGGTGCAGGGCGTGGCGCCGATGGTGCCGCTGCAGGTGGACGGCCACGTGGTGGCCGAGATCGTCGCCGCCTGGACGGGCATTCCGCTCGGCCGCATGGTGAAGGACGAGATCGAGACGGTGATGAACCTGAAGCCGCTGCTCGGCGCGCGCGTGATCGGCCAGGACCACGCGCTCGACGCGGTCGCGCAGCGCGTGCGCACCGCCACGGCCGGGCTGGAGGATCCGAACAAGCCGCGCGGCGTGTTCCTGTTCGTCGGCCCGTCGGGCGTCGGCAAGACCGAAACCGCGCTGGCGCTGGCCGACGTGCTGTACGGCGGCGAGCGCAAGATGGTCACCATCAACATGAGCGAATACCAGGAAGCGCACAGCGTGTCGGGCCTGAAGGGCTCGCCGCCGGGCTACGTCGGTTACGGCGAGGGCGGCGTGCTGACCGAGGCGGTGCGCCGCAATCCGTATTCGGTGGTGCTGCTCGACGAAATCGAGAAGGCCCACCCGGACGTGCTCGAAATGTTCTTCCAGGTGTTCGACAAGGGCGCGATGGACGACGCCGAGGGCCGCGAGATCGATTTCCGCAACACGCTGATCATCCTGACCTCGAACGTCGGCTCGAATCTCGTCATGCAGGCCTGCCTGAACAAGCCCGAGGAGGAACTGCCCGATCCCGACGCGCTCGCCGAAACGCTGCGCCCGGCGCTCTACAAGGCGTTCAAGCCGGCGTTCCTGGGCCGCATGAAGGTGGTGCCGTTCTATCCGATCTCGGACGACGTGCTGGCCGAGATCATCGAGCTGAAGCTCGAGCGCATCGCCCGCCGCATCGAGGCCAACCACAAGGCGCGCTTCGAGTGGGACGAATCGCTGGTCGAGGCCGTGCTGGCGCGCTGCACCGAGGTGGATTCGGGCGCGCGCAACGTCGACCACATCCTCAACGGCACGCTGCTGCCCGAGATCGCCGGGCACGTGCTCGAACGGCTCGCGGACGGCACGGCGATCGAATCGATCGCGGTGCGCGCCAGCGAGGCCGGCGAGTTCGACTACACGGTTCAGTAAGCGTTTTTTCGCCGCGCGCGGCGGCGTTCGTTGATGGTTCTCCGCCGCGCGCCGTTTCACCGTTTTTCCAGTTGTCACGACGATCATGCCGATTCACGTCAATGCGCTACTCGCGCCCCTCAGCGATGCCTCGCCCTGCGGCGAGGACATGCTGTTCTCGTCCGAATTCGACGCGATCCAGCACGCGCGCAAGTTCGACGATCCTTCTCTCGACCAGGGCGAATGGATCACCGAAATCAAGGAAGCCGACTGGGGCTTCGTGGTCGATCAGTCGGTCGAACTGCTCGGCACGCAGACCAAGGATTTGCGGCTGGCCGTCTGGCTGACCGAGGCGCTCGCGATCCAGGACGGCATCGCCGGGCTGACGCAGGGCTACGAACTGCTGGCCGGCCTGTGCGCGACGTGGTGGGAGCAGGTGCACCCGCTGCCGGAAGGCGACGACACCGAATACCGGCTCGGCAACGTCGGCTGGCTGTCGGGCCGCACGGCCGAGCTGCTGCGCGCGATTCCGCTGACCGACGGCTCGGGCAGCGCCTACACGGCGCTCGACTGGGACGTGGCGCAGCATGTCGCGCAGGCGGTGCGGCGCGATCCCGACAACGCGAACGAGATCGCCCGCAACAAGCCGTCGGTCGATCAGATCGAGGCGTCCAAGCGGATGACCTCGGTGGCGTTCTACGCGTCGCTGCTGGCCGGGCTGAGCGCGTTCGCCGTGGCGCTCGATGCGCTCGACGACGAGCTGGAACGTCGCGCCGGCAACGCCGCGCCGAGCTTCCGCCAGGCACGCGACGCCTACGAATCGGTGCGCATGCTGGCCGAGCGCTTCGCGCGCGAGCAGGGCTATGCGCCCGACGCGCAGCCGGTGGCCGTGCCGCAGGCCACCTCGCAGGCCACGCAGATCGAACGCAACGAGCCGTCCTTCAAGACCCCGTTCAACCCGGAGCCGAACGCCGCCATGCCCGCCGCCCAGACCCCGCCCGTGCCCACGACCGCGGCGCCGGTCATGCCGACCGTGATCGCCGGCCTCCAGAACCGCGCGCAGGCTGTCGAGCAGTTGCGCGCCGTGGCCAAGTATTTCCGTGCCACCGAGCCGCACAGCCCGGTCGCCTATCTGGCCGACAAGGCCGCCGAATGGGCCGACATGCCGCTGCACCAGTGGCTCGCCTCGGTCGTCAAGGACGACGGCTCGCTCTCGCACATCCGCGAGCTGCTCGGGCTCAAGCCGGACGAGAACAACTGATCGATTGATCGGCCGACGATGAAAAAACGGCGCCGGCGGGAAGCTCCCGCCGGCGCCGTTTCGTTTCGGCCCGCCGCCGTGCGCCTACTGGCTCACGCGGAACTCGATGCGGCGGTTGCGCGCGCGCCCGTCGGCCGTGTCGTTCGAGGCGATCGGCTGGTCGGGGCCGACGCCGGTGGTGGTCAGTTGCTGCGAGGCCACGCCCTTGGCGATCAGGTAGCCCTTCACGGCATCGGCGCGCGCCTGGCTCAGCGCGATGTTCGAATCGCGGTTGCCGGAGTTGTCGGTATGGCCGATCACCGTGACCTGGCGGTTGCCGAGCTTGGCCATCGCCGCGGCCATCTGATCGAGGATCAGGCGGCCTTGCGGCGTCAGCGTCGCGCTGCCGGTTTCGAACTCGATGGTGCGGTTGGCGAGCGTCTGGTCGAGGATGCCCTGCTCGGACGCGCTCACGCGCAGCGCGTTGCGGATCGTGTAGGTCGGGTTGAGCTGGTTCGCCATGTCGCTCGCGACCTGCTGGCGCAGCGCCTCGTTGCGCACCTCGCCCTTCACGTCGATCGCGGTGCCGTTGATCTTCAACTGGCCCTTGCTGATCTGCTTCAGTTGCGGGCCGATCAGCTTCTGCACGTTGGCGCTCCAGTTCGGCGGCGTGGTGACGTCGCCCACCTCGATCTGGTCGACCACGTTGCCGGCGCCGTAGGTGTCGCGCAGCTTTTGCAGCACGGCGGCCTTGGTGGCCTCGTCGGGCACCTTGCCGCCCGCCACCACCTGGCCCGGCGTGTTGTTGGCCGGCGCCGGGGCCGACACGGTCGCGCCGGTGCCGTTGCCGGTGGCGGGGCCCGCGCCCGAGCCGTTCGACAA
>NZ_JAAGPF010000208.1 GCF_017104645.1 Burkholderia sp. Ac-20379 | reverse complement strand
CCGCCGCCGCGGCCGGCGCCGAATCGGTGCCGCCGCCGCCGCAGGCGCCGAGCAGCGTGCTGCCCATCAGCGCGCCGCCGTAGCCGAGGAAATGTCGTCGAGTGATCCTGAACGAGTGCTGTTGGGGGCTGCTGTCTTTCGCGTCGAATTCGGGTGCGCTCACTGCGTGTCTCCGTCCTGGATATTGTGATTGTGCCGTCGAGGGCGCTGCGGTTCTGCCATCGGCGTTGTCATACGATGACACGATGATAATAAGCACGAAATCATGGCCATGATGTCCGTGCTATCCCTAGTGGGGACGGGGCGAAAAGCCAATACAGGAAAGGATGTTGCGTCAATTCGTCTGAGATTAAGACTGTTGCGTCGCAGCACTCAGGGTAATCCTGAGCATGCAAAAATCTGCCAAAAAACGCCCCAACATATATGATGTCCGACGTTGAAAATGACAACATCCGCAAGATACGACAGCGCGCCGGCCAGCCTCGCGGGGGCCTCGCCAACGCGTGATCGGACAAGTCGGGAATCGCGCGCGCTGCACGTGTGCCGCGCGCTCAAGTTGCCGCCGGCCGTGTCGAAAACAGCAGGTGATCCGTACGAGCAGGGGAGCAGGGCGTTCGTCGGATGAATACGTAAAAAATCGCATCCAGGGGAAAACCACAGCATGAAAAACGTCAGCATCCGCATCGGCTTGCTGTTTATCCTCGCGTTGTTCGGCGCGATGATCGTCGCGGGCGGGGTGGCCGGCATCGTCTCGCTGCATGCGGCCAATCATTCGACGAATCGCGTTCATGCGATCTCGTCGCGCGTGATCCTGCTGAACGACGCCTACAAGGACATGACGCGCGCCCGCAGCGCGCTCGTGCGCGCCTACAGCACGGCGCGCGAGCAATCGAGCGTCAACACCTCGGCGATCGACAACGCGCAGGGCAGCATCGACAAATCGAGCAAGGAGCTGACCGCATTCGCCGGCGCCCCAGCGATCGACGGCCAGGACGCCGCGCTGCTGCAGGACATCGTGCAGCTTGGCCGCGCGCACACGGCCACGGTGCAGGCCGGCCTCGACGCGCTGCGCGCCAACGATCCCACCAAGTATTCGGCGATCAACGCCACCGACATCACCGCATCGGGGGCAGCCTATTCGAGCGCGCTCGAGCGTTTCCAGAAGCAGGCGAACCAGCTCGCGCAGGACGAGGCCGAACAGGAAGCGTCGCGTTACCAGGTTGTGCTGACGCTCGTGGTGATCGGCGTGGCGATCGCGCTGGCGCTGGTGGCCGGCGTGCATTTCGTGCTGCGCCGGCACGTGGTGCGGCCGCTCGAAGAGGCGGCGCAACTGCTCGGCAAGGTGGCCGACGGCGATCTCGATCTGTCGATTCCGGCCGGCGGCAACAACGAGGTCGGGCGTTTGCTGGCCGCCATCTCGCGGATGCAATCCGGGCTTACGCGCACGGTGCGTCAGGTGCTGAGCAGCTCGGATTCGGTCAACGTGGGTGCGAAGGAAATCGCGGCGGGCAACCTCGATCTGTCGTCGCGCACCGAGGAGCAATCGGCCGCGCTGGAGGAAACCGCCGCCAGCATGAAGGAACTGACCGACACCGTCACGCGCAACGCCGACAACGCCCGCACCGCCAGCTCGCTCGCCAACGAGGCGGCGCAACTGGCCACGCGCGGCGGCGACATGGTCGGCAGCGTGGTGACCACCATGAACGAGATCAGCACCGGCTCGACGCGCATGGCGGACATCATCGGCACGATCGACGGCATTGCGTTTCAGACCAACATCCTCGCGCTCAATGCCGCGGTGGAGGCGGCGCGCGCGGGCGAGCAGGGGCGCGGCTTCGCGGTGGTGGCGGGCGAGGTGCGCGTGCTCGCGCAACGCAGCGCGGGCGCGGCGCGCGAGATCCGCGAACTGATCGACGCCTCGCTCGGACGCGTGCAGGCCGGCAACGCGCAGGTGGCGCAGGCGGGCACGGCGATCACCGAGACGGTCGAGGCGGTGCGCCGCGTGGCCGGCATCGTGCAGGAGATCTCGGCGGAATCGAGCGAGCAGGCCAGCGGCATCGTGCAGATCGGGCAGGCCGTCGCGCAGATGGAGCAGGTCACGCAGCAGAACGCGGCGCTCGTCGAACAGGCCGCGGCGGCGGCTGGATCGCTGGAGACGCAGGCGCGTCAGCTTGAAGCGGCGGTGTCGTCGTTCCGGCTTTCGGCGGTTTGAGGCGTTCGGCGCGGGGCGCTTGGCGGCGTCGGGCGCGGGGCGGCATGCGCTGGCCGAGCTGGGCGTCCCGCGAAGGCGCTCAGCCCGGCCAGGGCAGCCAGATCGAAAAGGCTCGGCACGCTCAGCGCCGTGCCGGCTCCGTGTCGAGCGGCTCCGAAATCGTCAGCAGCAGCACGAAGGCCAGCGCCGAGATCGCCGACATGAAGCCGAACACGTGATCCCAGCCGTAGTGATCGAGCAGCAGCCCGGCGATGAACGGCGTGGCCGCGCCGCCGAGCTGGCCGCCCATGTTGACGATCGCGTTGGCCAGCGGGAACTGCGCCTTCGCCACGAACGCGGTGGGATACACCATGTAGGCCGAGAAGCCGATGCTCAGCGCCACGCCCGCCGTGAAGATCAGTAATCCGTACAGCAGCGGCGAGGCCGGCGTTCGGATCAGCACCACCATCATCAGCGCGGTCGCCACGGCCGAGAACATCATGCCGGGCTTGCGGCGCTTGCCGAACACGCGATCCGACAGCCAGCCGCCGAGGATGTTGCCCACCACCGCGCCCACCCACGGCGCGGCCGCCACGAAGCCGGTGCCGGTCACGCTGAACTTCTTGACCGTCAGCAGATAGGTGGGAATCCACGCCAGCATCACGCTCGAAATGCCCAACTGGCAGCAGTAGCCGAGCGCGCAGCCATAGATGTTCCAGGACGTGATCACGGCGCGCGTCGAGGCCAGCGGCGGCTCGCTGCGCACGCGCGTGAGGCGGTCGAGCCACGGCATCGCGCGGGTGCGTTCGATGCGCATCGGCGCGCCGGCCTGCGGGCCGCCCGCGTCGATCAGCTCGCGCTCGGCGCGATTGACGGCGCGGCTGTCGGCGGGCTTGTCGGCCACCATCGCATACCAGGCGATCGAGAACAGCACGCCCGGCAGCGCGAACACCACGAAGATCGCCTGCCAGCCCCAGGTGCCGATGATCGCCGCGCCGAGGATCGGCGTGATCACCGGGCCGAACTTCACGGCCGACAGGAAGATGCCCGACGCCGTGCCTTTCTCCTTCGCCGGGAACCAACTGTTGATGGTGGCGGCGATGCCGAGCGGCAGCGGCCCTTCGGCGAAACCGAGCGCAAGGCGGCACAGCTTCAGCGACAGCAGCGAGCCGGCTACGCCCGTGAGCGCGGTGGCGATCGACGTCAGGATCATCGAAACGGGCAGCGCGCGGCGTACGCCGAAGCGCGAAATCAGCCACGCCGACGGCAACTGCGCGAGCGCGTAGGCGATCAGAAACACGCTGACGAGCGCGCCCGCTTCGGCGTTGCTCATCGCGAATTCCCTGCGCAGGAACGGCAGCGCGATGCCGAGGTTCGCGCGATCGGCCGCGGCCACCGTGTAGATCAGGAAGAACAGGGTGGCGACCACCCAGCGATAGCGGGTGGGGCGCGCCGCGTCGGCCAACGCGCCCGGCGCGGCCAGGCTGCTGTCTTTTCTCATGTGTCTCGCTCCATATTGGAATGTTGTATGCGTTGCCGGCCGCCGGCGCTAGTTCAGGTCGAAGCGGCGCAGCGTCGACTCCAGCCCGAGCAGCTCGACCGTGGTCGCGCCCTCGCGGATCCGCTGGCGGAACGCCCGTTCCTTGTCCTCGCGCGCCTGGCTGACCTGCACCACGCGCTCGACGTCGTGCTTCGGCACCACCACCACGCCGTCGATGTCGCCCACCACGATGTCGCCCGGCTGGATCCGCACGTCGCCGATCGTCACCGGCACGTTGAGCCGGCCCGGCTGGTTCTTGCCGGTACCCTTGATGCAGAGGCCGCGCGCGAACACCGGAAAGCCCATCTCGATGATGGTGCGCGCGTCGCGCACCGCGCCGTGCATGACGAGCCCGGCCAGGCCCTTGTGCAGCGCCAGTTCGGTGAACACGTCGCCCCACGGGCCGGCTTCGAGGAAGCCTTTCGCGTCCACCACCAGCACGTCGCCCGGCTGCACCTTGAGCATCGCGTAATGGAGCATCAGGTTGTCGCCGGGGCGGATGTCGACCGTGACGGCCGGCCCGGCCACGCACATCGACGGATGGATCGGCTTGATGCCGCTGTCGAGCGCGCCGTGCGCGCCCTGGGCTTCGTAGACGGTGGCGCTGCCGAGCGCGCGCAGCGCCGCGATCGGATCGGTGGGTGTCTCGTGACGGCTCATGTTCGTTATGCGAAGTTTGATGGCGGTGACAGTTTTAGTTAAAGTTTCACCGCTATCAATCAGCGTTTTTTGAGCTTAAGTTCAATAAAAATGAATCTTCGACAGGTTCGCTATTTCTGCGCCGTGGTGGAGGCGGGCAGCGCCACCGGCGCGGCCGAGGCGCTGCATGTGGCGCCCACCGCCATCAGCATGCAGTTGTCGCAGTTGGAAGCCCACCTCGGCGGCGAGCTGTTCGACCGTTCGCGCCGGCCGATGGAGCTGACCTCGCTCGGCAAGTATTTCTATCCGCGCGCGAAGGAATTGCTGTCGCACGCGGGGCGGCTCGACGACGAGGCGCGCGGCATCGCCTCGGGCCAGCGCGGCTGGCTCGGCATCGGTTTCGTGCGATCGGTGGCGTATTCGGTGTTGCCGGCGGCGGTGCGGCGCTTTCGCGAAGGCTGCCCGGACGTGCATCTCGATCTGGTCGAGGCGCTCTCCGAATACCAGCCCGAGCGCTTGCGGCAGGGGCGCATCGATATCGGCATCTCGCGCTTCATCGGCCCGCTCGACACCAGCCCGGATCTCGTCTACACGGTGATGCTCGACGAGCCGTTCGTGGCGGCCGTGCCGATCGGCGACGCGCTGGCCCGGCAGCGCTCGGTGACGGCCGCCGAGCTGTCGCGGCTGCCGTTCATTCACTATCCGAAGGATCCGCGCAGCCCGTTCGGCCAGCAGTTGCTGACGGCGCTGAAGGCTGCCGGCGGCGACCCGCGCTCGGGGCACGACGCGATCGAGATCCACACCGCGCTGGCGCTGGTGGGCGCGGGGCTCGGCATGACGCTGGTGGGGCGCTCGACCGCCAAGAACAACCGGCGCGACGTGCGCTTCCTGCCGGTGAAGGGCTTCGATCTGCGCACGAAGCTGGTGACGATCACTCGGGCGCGCGACGACAACCGGCTGGTGGAGACGTTTCGCGACAGCTTGCTGTCGATGCGCAACGAATGAGCACGAATTCGAAACAGGATGGCAACGCCGTGACCACGCACTCCCTTCCCGATGGCGACTACCGCGCCACCTGCCGCGAGCGCAACGCGCTGTCGGCCGCCGCGAACGGGCACCGCCCGGTGTTTCCGCACGCGCTGATGCGCGTGGAAGACGGCTGGGCCACGTTTTACCGCGACGACGCGGCAATCTGGAGTTGCAGCGCGCGCTACGCGGCGGCGAACTTCACGATCGAACCGGCATGAGCGCGTCGCCCACGCGCGCTCATGCCGGTTCTTGCCGGGCAATCCGTCAAACCGGATTGGCCGCGACGAAGCTCTTGAACGCCGAATAGGCCGGCAACTTGGTGACGCCGTCCGATTTCACGAGGCCGTACTGGTCGTCGATCATCGCGTACATCATCACCGACTGGATGTTGTACTTGTCCTTGATCGACTTGTACTCGGTCAACGCGCGCGTGACGTAGGCGGCCTGTTGCGTGGCGGTGTCGATCGGGCCGGTCCAGCCCCATTCGGTCAGGAAGATCGGCACCCCGAACGAATCCTTGAGCGCCTGCAGCACGTCGTAACAGGCGTTGTTGCGCCAGCCGCAGACGATGTCGCCCGAGCTTTCGTACCAGTGATAGCAGGTGATGTCCCAGCGCACCGAGGCCGCGCCGGTCGTGCCGTTGACGCTGCCGTCCGGCGTGATGCCGCTCCACAGCATTTGCAGCGCGCGATACGCGAGCGGAACGCCGACGTTCACGCCCACCTTGATCGTCGAATCGATCGCCTTGACGCCGTCGATCATGCCGCGAATCACGCCGCGGAATGCGGGCCAGGCCGCCGGGTTGTAGTTGTTCGTGTTGCTGCCGTCGCCGTTGGTGATCACCGGCACGTCGAGCTCGTTGCCGCATTCGATATACGACACGAGGCCCTTGAGCGGCGTGGTGGCGCTGGTGCCGAGGTTGTAGCCGAGCGTGTAGGCCGCCGATTCGCTGAGCGACGTGCTCCAGCCGGCCGAACTCGGGTTCAGCACCGGGAAGATCGACACGCCGCTGTTCGCGAACGGGCCGGTGAGCGCCGTGGCCAGCACCTTCGCCATGTCGGAGCCGGCCACGTCGCACCGGTACATCGTTGCGCCCAGATCCTTGATCATCGCAAGCTGCGCGGCGGCCGACATCGTGTGATAGATGCCCGAGTTGTAGGCCATGTGCCCGTTCAGGCCGTAGAAGAACGGCGTGCTCGACGTCGACGTGGCCGTGGTGCGCGGATCGGTCGTGCCGAGGTTCTGCCATGGACTACCATTCTTGAACCATGTGCCCGATTGGTTCTTCGCGTAGATCGTGCCGTTGTAGTACAGGATCAGCGCGAGCGACACGGACGAGCCCGTCGACACGGCGCTGCCGTTCTTCGCGACGTTGCCCGAGGCGAGCGTCCAGGTGTTGCCGGCGCTGTCGACGATCGACGCGGCGGGCGGCACGGTGGTGCCGCTGCTCGAGACGGTGGTGCTGGCCGACGATGCCTTCGGCGTGTGCGGCGAGCGCTCGGCGGCGTCGCTTGCACCGCCGCAGCCGGCGAGGGTCAGGCCGCCGGCCCCGGCCAGCATGTAGGAGAGAAAGCTGCGGCGAGACTTTAGAGAGGATCCCGTAGCGTTGGTGGAATTATTGCCGATGTCGGCTTGTTTTGAGTGAATGTCGAGTTTCCGCACTGCAATTATTTCCGATGTAAGTTCGAGAGCGCACAGTGTATGGGCCTTTTATTTGAGGTTTAGTATCAAAATGTAACGTTGATTGTGTGGTAATTTATAGACTGTTTGTTTGAATTGAGGTGAAGTGACTTGGTGTGATGGTAATTTTAAGAAGGGGATTTTTTATGGATTAAGGAAGCGCGAGTTGGGGTGGATTTTTCGATGTCCGTAGACGAAGTTTTCGATCTTCGTTGATCTATATTTTTCTAATAAAATCAATGATTTACATTTTTTGGTGGGATAAATTTCCGATCTGGAATCAGGCATTGGGAGGGGATGGTTTCGCGAGCGAAGCAGCGGAATGGCGAGGGTGATCAAGGCAATGAATTTTCGGCTGAAAATAGGGTTGAATTGCGTTGTTGGTGTTTGGTAAGATTCGATGGATTTTGAATTATATTGAATGCGGTAAATATTACTTTAACGTGGTTGGGTTTGTGTTTATTCGATAAGAAAAACTGAATACATAAAGAGTTTCGCGCAAGCCTGAGATAGTTGGATTGGCTTCATATGGCTGACACATAATCCCCAAAACAGTGCGCTGCGGGGTTGTCGAAAGCCGCCGCTTCCGGTTGTTTCGGTTTGGGCGCCGCGCCGGTTGGCGCCGATGCGCGGCAGGCCGGCTCGATGAAGATGGCAACGCTGAACGAGGCCATGGCCGGCGCATGGCGAGTCACGCAAGCTGAGGTGGCGGGTTGGGGTTGCAGGCGCTGCTGGCCCAACGACGCCTGCGCGAGCGATCTCGAATCGAGCGAACGTAGAACGCGAACGGGCCTACGCTCGGCGGTAAGGTGTCATCGCTTCGCCAGAGCCGATCCGCGCATATCGACGAACAGCGTCGGGAGCCGATGTCCAAGGCCTATGAACGGTTTCTCGACCAGATACCACGACAGCACGCCGGCCAGGATTGCCAGAGGGATGGCGATGATCTGATTGGTATACGGGCCACTGTGAGGAAGCAGCGACGCAACTGTCTGCTGTGCCGGCCAGCCGTATACGTAGATGCCGTAGGAAAAATCCCCGGGGAGTTTGATGGAGCGGACAGCCTGCGTCGTCATGAGCCAAATCGGGGCGAGAAGGAACGCGGGGTAGAACGCATATTCAAACGCAGGGCCATGTCGCAAGAGGTAGGCGAGCAGGCACAGGCCGATGACGAGCCGGCCATCTATCCGGATGGAATCCTTGACCAACGCCAGGAGAACGCCGAACGCGAAAAATGCCGGCAGTCGGCCCGCATCGTTGTTGTCCAACAGTCCGAACGCGGAGATGCTGTCCGGACGCGCCATGAACCACACGATCGATGCGCCATAGACCGCTGCGGCACCCCATTTGAATCGGAACAGCCCGCACATTCCAAGGCCAAGAAGAATGGCGTACATGAGCAGTTCGTACGCAATTGTCCAGATCGCGCCATTCCCGGTTGTGACGGCGTTGTGCTGAAACACACCAGGGATTTCATATCCGAGGTACGAGTCGAAAACGATATGCTCGTACATCCACGAATTGGCGAAATACTGATGCAAGGGTAGAGCCGTCAGTAGCGGCCCCAATATTAAAAGGCACACTGCACTGCTGACGATCAGCCCAGGGAATATGCGGAATAGTCGTGCAATAGAAAATTTCAATGGTGACTCATCGCGCATCCAACTGGTAGCAATCAGCATGCCGCTAAGAAAGAAGAAAAATTTAACGGCAAGCGAGCCTGAGTAATCGAATCCGAGCGCTGCTCCGATCGGCTCGCGAATCCCGTCGGCAGGCGCAAGCCCGTAGGCATGTCCCCAGATCACCGAGATGGAAGCGATCAAGCGAAAAAGATCCGCGTTGTTGTTATTCCGGCGTAGCGCTTCGTTCAGGGTAATGTTGGGTCGTCTCATATATTGGAATATTCATGATGGTATTAATGGAGTCTGGAGTATTACACCGCATTTCCTGGGGTTGTGGTTTCTTGCAAAATGGTTGCGGTGACGTATTCGGGCTTCAGAGGAAAGCAGTGTCGATGTGTGAAATGCGAAAAATATGAGGGCGGCAGCGTATAAGGGCGGAATATCGGCAAACAAAAAAGGGACCAATGGCGCCTCCTGCGAGACATGTTCTTCAATCTCTGCCGAGATATGAATGCCGCGGGCAAGACTGTGCGGAATCGCAGCCACACATGAGACGGTCAGGCTGCGTGTCACCGGCAGAAGGTCGGGCAACTCAGCGTGGCAACGAAGGAGCGAGCAATCTGTTATTTGACATAAGGTAAATTAACGACATTTTGATTGCTAGTCCTAAGTTCAAATGTCGTGTTTCCGCTAAGTTCAAATGTCGTGTTTGCGAGCTCAGTCTGGTGGCCGGCCATCCTCGATCGCGCGCCCACCGTGCACAAGCCCGTCCTGGTCGCGACGGCACCCAGACATTTCACCTAACGCCCCTAACCACACTCAACGTGTCAAATGCAACGGCGGCGGCGTTTTCCCGCCGCCGAACGAACTGGTGACGCGGTCGTAGTCCAGGAAAAACACGATGATGTCGTTCGCATCCACGCCAACCTCGGTCAGGTTGCGAACGAGTTCCGTGCGTACCCGGTGCTTTTGCTGCTCGGACGTACCAGCGGAAATCAGGATCTCGAACGTCAAAAGCCGCGCCGACCGGTCGCGCGGCAGATCCGGATAGCGCTTGTCGATGACGAGATGCGACGGCGGCAGCGCGACGACGCGCTGAAATACATCGTCGGCCGGATAGCCCGCGGCAATATTGGCCGAGCGGATCGCGCCGAGCAGCGTGTCGGGCGTGTCGTAGCTGCCCTGCATCAGGGTCAAGGTATAGAACGGCATGGTGTGATGGCTCCGTTGAACGTGAAGGAATCGAGACTGAAAATTATCAGTGGCCATTCCATTCGAAAAGCGGGATTATCCGGGCTTATCCAACGGAAAATCGGGACGATAACCATGCAGGCGTTCGACCTCGAGCAGTTGCGCACGCTGGTGGCCGCGGTCGAGGCCGGCAGCCTCGCCGGCGCGGCGCCCACGCTGCACCGCTCGCAATCGGCGGTCAGCGAACAGTTGAAGAAGCTGGAGGAATTCGCCGGCGTCGCGCTGCTTCAGCGTGGCAAGAAAGGCGTGCGGCCCACGGCGGCCGGCGAGCGCCTCGTCGTGCATGCGCGGGCGATGCTCGCCGCGAGCGATCGTGCGCTCGACGACATGCGCGGCATGAGCCTGGCCGGCGAATTGCGGCTGGCTATCACGGATTACTTCCGCCCCGCCGCCGTGCCGCAGTTGCTGCGGGGCTTGCGCAAGCGCTATCCGAAGCTCCGGCTGCACGTATCGATCGTCAAGAGCATGCAGATCGAACGGGACGCGCAGAGCGGGGATTTCGATATCGGGCTCGGCATGCGGATCGCGGGGCCGGACAACTCGTCCGTTGGCCAGCCCCTGCGCCGCGAAGCGTTGACGTGGGTAGCCACGCGCGATTTCGAGCACGAGCCGGGCAGCCCCTTGCCGCTGGTCGCATTGCCGCCCGATTGCGCGCTGCAGCGCAGCGTCCGGCAAACGCTCGACCAGCACGGCGTGCCGTATGTGGTCGCGCATTCGGCGTCGGGCATCGCCGGGCTGCAGTCCGCGCTGGAGGCCGGCCTCGGTGTGGCGTGCCTCAATGCGTCGGCAGTACCGCCTCAGGCAGTCGATTATCCGATCGGGCGGGACCTGCCGGGATTGCCGGACATCGAGTTTTTCCTGCTGCCGCCGCGGCCCGGCGAAACCGAACTGATGAGCGAGGTGCGGAACCTGCTGGTGACGCAGTTCGCTTGACCGATGGCGGCCCGGCCAGCTCGGCCCGCCCGGCACCTCAAGCCGATCGGTTCTCGGCCTGCGCCGTCAAGGGCTTCGGGCCGCTCGCCGGCAAGGCGCCGATATATCAATATGAGCAGCTGATAAATCGCACCGGAACATGAATGCCGATACGTCGACGGCATTGCCGGTCAAGGGCTCGGCCGCAGCGCCGGTGCCGACGACGCCCCTCGTCTTGACATTTCCTTGACATCCCCCCGCCTACCATCCGCTTCGTAACAGCAATCATTCCCAATCATCGACGTCGCCGTCCGCCGCGCCGTCTCGTGCAACGGCAGTCAATTGAAATCCCCCAGATGGACCGTGGCCGCCGGTAGCGGCAGCCCAGGCAACGCGAGCCGCCAATGCCAACCGGCCCCTCGGCGGCGCCTCGCCGCATTCGGCGTCTCGCTCGGCATCCTGGCCGTGCTCGCTCTCGTCAGCGTCGCGGTCGGCTCGCACGCGCTCGGCGCCGACGCCGCCCTCACCTTGCGCCACTACCGCCTGCCCCGCACCGCGCTCGCGATCCTCGTCGGCGCGGCGCTGGGCATGTCCGGCTGCCTCGTGCAGACGGTCACGCGCAATCCGCTGGCTGGCCCCGGCATCCTCGGCGTCAATTCGGGCGCGGGCTTGTTCGTGGTGCTCGGCATCGGCGCGGGGGCGATCGCGCCGCTCGAACAATTCGCGCTGGCGTTCGCCGGCGCGGGCGCGGTGGCGACGCTGGTGTTCGCGGGGCGCTTTCTGTCGCGTTCGTCCGATCCGGTGCGGCTGCTGTTGATCGGCGCGGCGATCGGCGCGAGCCTCGAATCGATCACGGCGGGCGTCACGCTGCTCCAGCCGAACAGCCTCGAACAGTTTCGCCAATGGGCGGTGGGCTCGGTGGCCGATCGCGACGCGGCCATGTTGCCGGTGCTGGCAGCGTGCGTGGCGGCGGGCCTGATCGCAAGCGCGGCGATGGCGCGCGCGCTCGACGTGGCGGCCATGGGCGACGAGCACGCGGGCGCGCTCGGCATTCATCGCGGCCGGCTGCTGCTGGCCTGCGGCGCGACGATCTCGATGCTGTGCGGCGCGGCCACGGCGGCGGCCGGCCCGATCGTGTTCGTCGGCCTGCTGGCGCCGCATCTGGCGCGCGTGACGATCGGCGCGGGCATGCGCTGGGCCTTGCCGATGTGCGCGCTGGTGGGCGCGTTGCTGCTGCTGTCGGCCGACATCCTCGGCCGCCTGCTGATTCCCGGCAGCGAGATTCCGGCCGGCGCGATGTCGGCGGTGATCGGCGCGCCGCTGTTCTTCGCGATGGTGCGGCGCAAGGGGTTCAAACCATGACGCGCATGATGACGGCGCTCGCGGCCGGCCTGATCGCCCTGATCGCGACGCTGCTGGCTCAGCTCTGCCTCGGCCCGTTCGGCCTCGCGCCGCACGCGGTGTTCGACGCGCTCGCGAACCCGGCCTCGCCGGATCGTTTCGCGGTGCTCGCGCTCGGCCTGCCGCGCTACGTCGTGGGCGCGCTGGTGGGCGCAGCGCTTGGCGCGTCGGGCGCGATCTTCCAGACGGTAACGCGCAACCCGATCGCCAGCCCCGACGTGCTGGGCTTCGGCGCGGGCTCGGCCACGGGCGCGATCGTCGCGCTGCTGTTCCATGGCGGCTCGCCCGCTTCGGCCGCGCTGCTGGCGGTAACGGGCGGCCTCGCGACGGGGCTGGCCGTCTACGGCCTGTCGGGCGGGCTGCAAGGCTCGCCGCGCCGGCTCGTGCTGTCCGGCATCATGATTTCGGCGCTGCTGTCGGCGGTGAACGGCTATCTGCTGATCAACACCGACGTGCAGGACACGCAGGTGGTGCTGACCTGGCTGTCGGGCAGCCTCAACACGGCGTCCTGGCAGGACGTGCCCGGCCTCGCGGCGGCGCTGGCCGTGCTGATCGCGATCTGCCTGCTGCGGCAGCGCAGCTTCGGCCTGATCGAATTCGACGACGCGGTGGTCACCACGCTCGGCGCGCGCCCGGGCCTGCTGCGCGCGTCGTGGATCGTGCTCGGCGTGCTGCTGGTGGCGATCGCCACGGCGATCACCGGGCCGATCGCGTTCGTCGCGCTGGCCGCGCCGCATA
>NZ_JAAGPF010000207.1 GCF_017104645.1 Burkholderia sp. Ac-20379 | reverse complement strand
GCATTAAAAAAAAAAAAAAATTAGTAGTCGTCTCCCAGTCTGAACTTACCACAATAAAGTCTCATCTTACACATAACATCTTCGAGCACCTCGTTTTATTCGTTGTGTTTACGTTTATAATCTTAGTCCTCCTACTAGTCGTGCTGCCACTGCGACTACTCTTCGCTCATCATATCGACTTACGTCTCTACGTACAGACTCTACACCGTGTCTCTGCTCTCATCTGCTCTCTCTTGTC
>NZ_JAAGPF010000206.1 GCF_017104645.1 Burkholderia sp. Ac-20379 | reverse complement strand
CCGCTGCGCCCGGCGCTGTCGCGCGAGCTCGGCATCGCGCATCGCGGCGGCCCGGTCGAGCACGCCACGCGGCATGTGCTCGACGCGCTGTGGGCGCTGCAAGCCGATTGAAGGCCGCCCGCCCCGCGCGGATTATTTCGATTTATTCCAACGCATGCGCCGGGAATCTTGTCTTTCCCGAACCCGGACGGTAAGGTGAGCGCCGGCGCGGACTGGCCGTCATAACGCGCCGCCTACGAATTCGAATAAACGCTCTCAGGGAAGCGCGCGGCAGCGCCGCGTGGCCCGACCGACCGGGATATAACAAGATGGATGTTTTGCGCCTTTTGCTGGTGTGGCCGCTGCACGCACTCCGCTGGACCTTCCGCCTGCTCGGGCGGCTGCTGCGTCCGGTGTTCGGCAACCTCGCCTGGACCGCACCGGCCTGGGCCGGCATCACCGGCCGCGCGGTGCGCCGCCGCCCCTGGCACGCGCTCGGCATCGCCGCCGGCGCGCTCGCGCTGGCCGGCGGCGGCTACTGGTATCAGCATCGTCCCAAACCCGTCGTGCCCGACGAGGTCACGTTCAGGGTCAACGCGCCCGCCGTCACGAGCTACGACACCGACGAAGCGGGCAAGCCGCAAACCACCGTGCATCCGCTCGACGTCGCATTCTCGCGTTCGGCCGCGCCGATCGAACTGGTCGGCAAGACGGTGCCGGACGGCATCGAGATGTCGCCCGCCTTGAAGGGCGAATGGCACTGGAACGACGATCACACGCTGCGCTTCACGCCGGCCGCCGACTGGCCGGTGGGCGCGCACGTCGAGGTGCGCTTCGCCGTGCGCCGCGTGTTCGCGCCGCAGGTGAAGATGGCCGACGATCACTTCGCGTTCGACATCGCCGCGTTCAAGGCCAGCATCGGCAGCACCGAGTTCTATCAGGACCCGAAGCACCCCGCCGCAAAGAAAACCATCATGCAGGTCGGCTTCAACTACCCGGTCGATCCGGCCGCGTTCGAGAAGCGCATCGCGCTGTCGTTGGTCGCGCGCGACGGCAAGACGGTGTCGCCGCTGCGCTATACGGTCAATTACGACGCGCGCCGCCTCAACGCCTGGATCCATTCGCAGCCGCTCGAGATTCCGCGCGATCCGCTTTCGGCGCGCGTCGACATCGACAAGGGCGTGCGCAGCGCGCGCGGCGGCGATCCCACCCAGGAGGCGCTGCACGCCACCGTGGACGTGCCCGGCCTCTACAGCCTGCACATCGGCGACGTCACCCCTACCCTCGTCGACAACGATCGCTACGAACCCGAGCAGGTGCTCGTCTCGCAACTGAGCGACGGCGTGCGCGCCGACGATCTGGCCTCGCGCGCCCATGCGTGGGTGCTGCCCAAGCGCAAGCCCGGCGTGCAGCAGGACGACGACGACGGCCCCTACGACTGGCAGCCGTCCGAAATCGACGACGCGCTGCTCAAGCGCGCCACGCCGCTGCCGCTCGCCACGGTGCCGACCGAGGACGACTACGCGCCGATGCAGAGCTTCAAGTTCCATGCGACGCCGGGCCAGAAGCTCGTCGTGCGCTTCGACGCGGGCATCAAATCGGCCGGCGGCTACCTGCTCGGCGAGCCGGTGCAGCGCGTGCTGACGGTGCCCGACTATCCGAAGCTGCTGCGCTTCATGGCCGACGGCTCGCTGCTGTCGCTGTCGGGCAGCAAGCGGCTGTCGATCGTCGCGCGCAACCTGCCGGGCATGAAGCTCGAAATCGGCCGCGTGCTGCCCGATCAGTTGCAGCATCTGGTCAGCTTCAACCAGGGCAGCTATTCGCAGCCCGAACTGTCGTACAGCTTCAGCGAGGATCACATCGTCGAGCGCTTCACCGACAAGCGCGCGTTCCCGGCCGGCGACCCCGGCAAGGCCCATTACGAAGGCCTCGATCTCGGCCAGTATCTGAAGGACGGCAAGCGCGGCGTGTTCCTGCTGCACCTGACCGGCTACGATCCGGCCAAGGACAAGAAGGCGAAGAAGGACGACGGCAGCGGCGCGGCCGACAGCGACGGCGGTCAGGACAACGACGATTCGGCCGACAGCAACGGCGACGGCAGCGGCGACAGCGACGGCGCGATGCCGAGCGACACGCGCCTGATCGTGGTGACCGACCTCGGCATGCTCGTCAAGCAGTCGCTCGACGGCAGCCAGGACGTGTTCGTGCAATCGATCCGCACCGGCAAACCGGTTGCGGGCGCAACCGTATCGCTGCTCGCCGTGAACGGCCAGCCGCTCGCGACGCAAACCACCGACGCCGACGGCCAGGTGCATATCCCCACGCTCAAGGGCCTCGAACGCGAAAAGCGCCCCGAGCTGTATGTGGTCAAGAAGGACGGCGATCTCTCGTTCCTGCCGTTCGCGGGCCGCGACCGCCAGCTCGATTTCTCGCGTTTCGACGTGGGCGGCGAGCGCAACGCCGCGAACCAGGGGCAACTGTCCGCCTATCTGTTCTCGGATCGCGGCCTGTACCGGCCCGGCGATCTGTTCCATATCGGCGTGATCGTGCGCGCGGCCAGCTGGGCGCGCAGCCCGGCCGGCGTGCCGCTGCAGGCCGAGATCGTCGATCCGCGCGGCATCACGGTGGCGCGCCCGGCCGTCTCGATCGACGCGAGCGGCTTCACCTCGCTCGATTACACGCCGGCCGAAACCGCGCCCACCGGCGCGTGGACGGTCAACCTCTACATCGTCAAGGACGGCAAGCCCGGCGACGAGCCGATCGGCAGCACCACCGTGCAGGTCAAGGAGTTCGAGCCGGATCGCATGAAGGTGGATGCGAGGCTCTCCGCGCAAACCGCCGACGGCTGGGTCAAGCCCGATGCGCTGAAGGGCATCGTCGACGCGCGCAACCTGTTCGGCACGCCGGCCGCGAGCCGGCGCGTCGCCGCCACGCTGACGCTGCGCCCCGTGTGGCCGGCGTTCCGCGCCTGGAAGGATTACCACTTCTTCGACGCGCGGCGCGCCAAGGAGGGCTACACGACCACGCTCGAGGACAGCAAGACCGACGACAACGGCCACGCCGAATTCGATCTCGACCTCAAGAAATACGCCGACGCCACCTACCAGCTCTACTTCCAGGCCAAGGCCTACGAGGCCGAGGGCGGGCGCAGCGTCGCCGCCAACGCGCAAACGCTGGTGTCGAACAACGATTGGCTGGTGGGCTATCGCGCGGTGGACGATCTCGGCTACGTGCAGCGCGGCAGCCCGCGCTCGGTCAAGCTGATCGCGATCGATCCGCATGCGCAGGCGATCGCGCTGAAGGATCTGCGCGCGCAACTGGTCGAGCTGCGTTACGTGTCGGTGCTGACGCGCCAGGATTCCGGCGCCTACAAGTACGATTCGCGCCTCAAGGAAGTGCCGGTGCAGGAGGCCCCGCTCGCGATTCCGGCCGCGGGCCTCGATCTCGCGCTGCGCACCGACCAGCCCGGCAGCTATGCGCTGCGCATCAAGCGTGCCGACGGCACCGAGGTCAACCGCATCGAATACTCGGTGGCCGGCGACGCCAACGTGTCGCGCTCGCTCGACCGCAACGCCGAGTTGCAGATCAACCTCGGCAAGCAGGATTACCAGCCGGGCGAAACCATCGACGTGGCGATCCGCGCCCCCTACGCGGGCAGCGGCCTGATCACGATCGAACGCGACAAGGTCTACGCGCACGCGTGGTTCCATGCCGACACCACCAGCTCGGTGCAGCACATCACCGTGCCGGCCGGCTTCGAGGGCAACGGCTACCTCAACGTGCAGTTCATCCGCGATCCGTCGTCCGACGAAATCTTCATGAGCCCGCTCAGCTACGGCGTGGCGCCGTTCTCGGTGAACCTCGACGCGCGCCGCAACAAGCTGGCCGTCGACGCGCCCGCGCTCGTCAAACCGGGCGACACGGCCACCTTCACGGTGCATACGCCCGCGCCCTCGAAGGTGGTGGTGTTCGCGGTGGACGAAGGCATCCTGCAGGTCGCGCGCTACAAGCTCGGCGATCCGCTCAAGTACTTCTTCCGCAAGCGCATGCTCGAAGTGGGCACCTCGCAGATCCTCGACCTGATCCTGCCGGATTTCGAAAAGCTGATGGCGATGGCCGCGCCGGGCGGCGACGCCGACGAGGCGATCGGCCGCCAGCTCAACCCGTTCCGCCGCAAGCACGACAAGCCGGTGGTGTTCTGGTCCGGCATCGTCGACGTGAACGGCGACGCGAAGTTCAGCTACCGCGTGCCCGATTACTTCAACGGACGGCTGCGCGTGATGGCCGTGTCGGTCGCGCCGGACAAGATCGGCACGACCGAGAGCGCCACCACCGTGCGCGGCGATTTCGTGCTCACGCCGAACGTGCCGACCACGCTCGCGCCCGGCGACGAAGCCGAGGTCAGCGTGGGCGTGGCGAACAACCTCGACGGCGGCGGCAAGCAGCCGGTGCCGGTCGACGTGGCGCTGAAGCCCGGCCCGCAGTTCCAGGTGATCGGCGCGGCCACGCAGGCGCTGCCGCTCGCGCCGATGCACGAGGGCGTGGCGCGCTTCCGCATCCGCGCGACCAGCACGCTCGGCAGCGGCCCGCTCGCGTTCACCGCGAGCTACGGCGCCAAGAGCGCGCGGCAGAGCGTGGAAGTATCGGTGCGCCCCGCCGCGCCGTTCCGCTCGCAGGTCGAGTTCTCGCGCGTCGCGCCGGGCAAGCGCGCCAGCGTGCCGAACCTGCGCGCGATGTACGACGCCTATGCGTCGCGCGACGCGGCCGTCTCCACCGCGCCGCTCGTGCTCGGCGAAGGGCTGGCCGCGTACCTGAGCAACTACGACAACTATTGCAGCGAGCAGCTCGTGAGCGCCACGGTGCCGCGCCTGTTCGCCGCGAAATGGCTGTCGGTGCAGGCGCTGACCAATGCGCAGCACGCCCCGGCGGCCGGTGCGGATGCCACGAACGCCGACGCGCTGAAAACGTTCTTCCAGACCTTGCGCACGCGGCAGAACGCACAGGGCGGCTTCGGCATCTGGACTGCCACGCCCGACGCCGATCCGTTCGTGTCGGCCTACGCGATGCATGTGCTGATCGATGCGCGCGAGCGCGGCGCGGCCGTGCCGGGCGACATGCTCGACGCCGGCAACGCCTATCTGCAGCAACTGTCGACCAACGATGCGCTCGGCTCGCTCGACCAGTTGCGGCAACGCGCCTACGCCGTCTATCTGCTGACGCGCGAGGGCAACGTCACCACCAACGCGCTCGCGGCGGTGCAGAAGCGTCTTCAGGAGGCCTATCCGAACGACTGGAAGCAGGACCTCGCCGCGGCGTGGCTGGCCGCGTCGTATCAGTTGCTCAAGCAGGACAAGGCCGCCGCCGCGCTGATCGCCGGGCCGCAGGCGCTGCTCGAACGCAAGCCGTCGCCGAACGAAGCGTTCCCGAGCGGCTATTACATCGATCCGCTGACGCGCGACGCTTCGGTGCTGTACCTGCTCTCGAAGCACTTCCCCGAGCGGGCCAAGGCGCTGTCGCCGCGCGTGCTCGACAACCTCGTGCTGCCGTTGCAGCAGGATCGCTTCAACACGCTGTCGTCGGCGATGACGATCCTCGCGCTCGACGCCTACGCCGGCGCCAACGCGGGCGGCATCGACACGCTCGCGATCGAGGAGCAGCGCGCCGGCGTCGCGCCGAAGGACATCTCGACGGTGCGCGCGAACCTGTTGCGCACGGCGTCCTGGAACGCGGCGGCCACGCGCGTCGACATCGTCAACCACGGCGCGCAGCCGGCGTGGTGGATCGCGAGCCAGTCCGGCTACGATCGCGCCGCGTCGGCCAAGGCGATCAAGAACGGCCTCGAAATCGTGCGCGAGTACACCGACAAGGACGGCAAGCCGCTCGGCAAGATCGCGCTCGGCGACGAGATCGACGTGCATCTGAAGATCCGCGCGACCGGCTCGGCCAGCGTCGGCAACATCGCGATCGTCGATCTGCTGCCGGGCGGCTTCGACCCGGTGCTGACGCCGCCTCCGGCGCCGGCGGCCGACGCGCAGGACGGCGACAGTGACGGCAACGGCGACGGCAGCGCACCGGCCGACGCCGCCTGGCGCTCGCCGATCGGCGTCGAAGGCTCGACCTGGCAGCCGCAATACGCGGACATCCGCGACGACCGCGTGGTGATCTACGGCAGCGCGAGCACCGACGTGCAGGAGTTCGTCTACCGCATCAAGGCCACCAACGCGGGCAGCTTCGGCGTGCCGCCGGCCTACGGCGAATCGATGTACGACCGCCGGATCCAGGCGCAATCGCCGGGCGGCGCCACGCTGACGGTGCAGCGCGCGCCGTGATGCGCGGCGCGATGCAACGCGCGGCGCGTGCCGCGCGCGAGGTGCGCACGTGAACGGCCGCCCTGCCTGGCGCGAGCGCAGCCGCGCGGCGCTCGCCGCCATGGCGCGCGGCTTGCGCCGACGCCACAACGCCGTCGCCGTGGTGCTGCTCGCGGCGGCCGTGCTGGCCGGGTTTCGGTTATGGCCGCATCCGTCGCTGCGCGACTGGAAGCCCACCTCCACGGCCGTCGTCGACGCGAACGGCAAGCTGCTGCGCCTGACGCTCGCCAAGGACGATCGCTACCGGCTCTGGGTGCCGCTCGGCCGGATGTCGCCGCAACTCGTCGCGGCCGTGCTGATGCACGAGGATCGCTGGTTCTACTGGCACCCCGGCTTCAATCCGTACGGGCTCCTGCGCGGCGCGTGGGTGACCTATGTGCGCGGCGGCAATCCGCAAGGCGGTTCGACGCTGACCATGCAGTTGGCGCGCTCGATGTGGCAGTTGAACACGCGCTCGCCGCTCGGCAAGCTCGTGCAGGTGGGCCGCGCGCTGCAGCTCGAACTGAGCTATTCGAAGCGGCAGATCCTCGAGGCCTACCTCAATCTCGCACCGTACGGCCGCAACGTCGAGGGCGCCGGCACCGCGAGCCTCGCCTATTTCGACAAGCCGGCGGCCGCACTGACGCTGCCCGAAGCGCTCGCGCTTGCCGTGATTCCTCAGGATCCCGCACGACGTGTGCGCGGCGGCGCCGACCAGACCGAAATCAACCGCGCGCTCGCCGCCTCGCGCAACCGGCTCTTCACCGCCTGGTTGCGCGCGCATCCGGACGACGCCGCGCTGAAGCCGCTGTTCGCGCTGCCGTTCGCACTGCGGCCGCTCGATGCGATGCCGTTTCTCGCGCCACATGCCGTCGATCAGGCGCTGGCCGCGCGCGACGCGGCCCTCCCGGCCGAATCCGCGGCGGCCAACGAGCGCCTCGTCACCACGCTCGATCTCGGCCTCCAGCAACTGCTCGAACGGCAGATCCATCGCTACGTCGCGCGCAATGCCACCCAGGGCGTGCGCAACGCCTCGGCCCTGCTGGTCGACACGCGCGACATGAGCATCAAGGCGATGGTCGGTTCGGCCGATTTCTTCGACCGGTCGATCCACGGCCAGGTCAACGGCACGCAGGCCAAGCGCTCGCCAGGCTCGACGCTGAAGCCGTTCATCTACGGGCTCGGCTTCGATCAAGGCGTGCTGCATCCGCAAACCGTGCTGCGCGACGTGCCGACCGCGTTCGGCCCCTACGCGCCCGAGAATTTCGACGGCCACTTCCTCGGCCCGATCACCGCCACCGACGCGCTGAACCGCAGCCGCAACGTGCCGGCCGTGTGGGTGGCGTCGCAACTGAAGAAACCCGACCTCTACACGTTCCTGCAGAGCGCCGACGTGCGGCTCGCGCGCAGCCCGCAGCATTACGGCCTCGCGCTCGTGCTCGGCGGCGGCGAAGTGACGATGCAGGAGCTGGCCGCGCTGTACGCCACGCTTGCCAACGGCGGCGTGTACCGGCCGCTGCGGCTGCGCGCCGACGAACCGCGCGCGGCCGGCCGCCGGCTGCTCAGCGCCGATGCGAGCTATATGGTGATGGACATGCTGCGCCAGCATCTGCGGCCCGACGACACCAGCGGCGCGCAGCGCTCGCCGCTGCCCGTCTACTGGAAGACCGGCACGTCGTGGTCGTTCCGCGATGCGTGGACGGCCGGCATCGTCGGGCCGTACGTGCTGATCGTGTGGGTCGGCAATTTCGACAACTCGAGCAATACCGCGTTTATCGGCGTCGACGCCGCCGCCCCGCTGTTCTTCCAGACCATCGACGCGCTGCGCGCCGACCGGCCGATCGCCGAGCCGCCGCGGCCCGCGCCGGCCGGGCTCAAGCGCGTGCGCATCTGCCTCGCGAGCGGCGATCTGCCGAACGAATGGTGCCCGCAGCAGGGCTGGACCTGGTTCATCCCGGGCGTGTCGCCGATCCGCGTCAGCACCGTGCACCGCCCCGTCGTGATCGACGACGCGACCGGCCAGGCCGCCTGCCCGCCCTACGACGACAAGCACACGCACGTGGAAATCTACGAATACTGGCCGTCGGATCTGCAGCAGGTGTTCGCCCAGGCCGGCATCCCGCGCCGCCGGCCGCCGCAGAATCCGGGCTGCGTCGATGCAGGCCAATTGTCGGGCGGCCCGCCGCGCATCACGTCGCCGCTGCGCGGCAGCACCTACGCGATGCGGATGAGCACGCCCGACGGCACGCGCATCGCGTTCAACGCCACGGCCGATGCGAGTGCGCATGCGCTGTACTGGTTCGTCGACGATGCCTACGTCGGCCGCAGCCGGCCCGGCGAGCCGCTGTTCTGGCAGCCGTCCACGGTCGGCAGCTACACGGTGCGCGTGGTGGACGACCACGGGCGCGGCGATCAGCGCGCGCTGGGCGTGGGGATGGTGCGCTGAGGGGCGTTTGCGCAATGCAGCAGATAGGAAAACGGGCCTTTGACAGGCCCGTTTTCGTTTGACTGCGAGGTGCGGCGCGGCGCTTATTCGTTTTCTTCGAAATAGTGGCCGAACTTTTCCTGCTTGGTGCGGATATACCGTTCGTTTTCGTCGCGCACCGGCACGGCCAGCGCCACGCGCTCGCACACCGGAATGCCGTGCGCCACGAGCGTGTCGAATTTCTTCGGGTTGTTGCTCATCAGCCGCACCGAGGTCACCTTCAGGATCCGCAGGATCGCGGCGGCCGAATCGTATTCGCGGGCGTCGTCGGGCAGGCCCAGGTCGCGGTTCGCCTCGACCGTGTCGCGCCCCTGCTCCTGCAGGGCATACGCGCGGATCTTGTTGCTCAAGCCGATGCCGCGCCCTTCATGGCCGCGCAGGTACAGCAGCACGCCGCGCCCTTCTGCGGCGATATACCGCAGCGCCAGATCGAGCTGTTCGCCGCAGTCGCAGCGGTAAGATCCAAACACGTCGCCCGTCAGACATTCCGAATGCAGGCGCGTCAGCACCGATTGCTGCTCCGCAACGTCGCCAACCACGAGCGCCAGATGTTCGGCCTCGCTGCCGGTGACGCGAAACGCGTGAGACATGAACGTGCCGTAGCGGGTCGGAAGCGTTGCCGAAGCCACGAGCGTGACGCATTCGTCGGCATGGCGCTCGTCCGCGGACGGCGAGGAAGATTGCGAAGACATGGAAAGCATCGAAAAATCGGAGTAAAGGAATGTTCTGAGTGGCGCGCTGCCGGAGTTTACCGCTAATCTACGTTCAGCGTTCTACCCCACGTCCGCCCCGTACGGGCGCTTTTCAACGGGTTCCCCCGGGCATGTCTCCCACCCGGTTTCCGGAGATCGTATGAGCACTACCGTCGCGAATATTCTCAAATCGAAGCCCGATGCCGGCCAAACGGTGCACACGATCGGCAAGGACGAGTCGGTTTACGATGCGCTGAAGTTGATGGCGATCAAGAGCGTTGGCGCGCTCGTCGTGAAGGAAGGCGACGATATCGTCGGCATCGTCACCGAGCGCGATTACGCGCGCAAGGTGGTGCTGCTCGAACGCTCGTCGAAGGCCACGCGCATCGAGGAAATCATGACCGTGAAGGTGCGCTATGTCGAACCGTCGGCCACCAGCGACGAATGCATGGCGCTGATGACCGAGCACCGCATGCGCCACCTGCCCGTGCTAGACAACGGCAAACTGGCCGGCGTGATTTCGATCGGCGACCTGGTCAAGAGCGTGATTGCCGACCAGCAATTCATGATCAGCCAGCTCGAGCACTACATCCACGGCACGCCGATCGGCTCCGACGCCGAATAAGCCTGCGCCGAACAGGCCGCAAAAAAGGCCCAAACGCCTTTCACGTCTGGGCTAAGCCGCCGTGTTGCGGCGACGGAGGTCCTGTTCGGTACACGCCCGCCCGGCGCATCGCGTGCGGGCGTCAGACCTGATCTGTTCAAGTGGCGACGAGGCCCTGCCTCGTCGCGTCATTGCGCCGGGCCGCGACTGCGCGGCCTGCCGTCACGCCGCGCCTTAATGACCGAAGTAGACGCTGTCCACCGGGTTCGGTGCGACCACCGCGCGGCGGCTGCCCGATTGGGCGCCTGCGACCGGCTGCACGCCGTAGCCGCTCGTGTCGGCGTGGGTCAGCGTTTGTTGCGATTGCTGAACGCGCGCTTCGGCGGTTTGGATGTCACGCGGGTATTGCGCATCGCTGGCGACCGGGTTGTAGCCGGCCTGTTCGAGTTGAACCAGTTGCGCACGGACTTCGGCGCGCGTCACCGGCTGGTTCGACTGAGCGAACGAAGCGACAGGAGCGATCAGAGCCGAAGCGACAACAGCGGTAAGGACGAGCGATTTCATGGTGTTACCTCCGAGATATTGTGTTTTTCGTCGCTTCCGGCGGTGCTCTCTGTCTGAAGCGAACAACTGCAGTGTAGACCTCGGCAAACCAAGGGAAAACACCTAGTTCGGACATACAGCGTTGCACAAATAGCAAATATTCCCCAATATTCCTGCCTGACAAGCCTGCCAGTTTGCTCATTTGGACAACAATTACTGACAATTGCATGGCGACTTCCTGACCGCGCCGCCATCTGGCGACTCTATAATGGAAAGGATTTGGTCAGATTCCCTTCCTCTCGTGATGCGTTCGTTCCCCGCCCACCGCCATGCCATTCGCCGCCGCCTTGCCGGCGCGAGCGTGCGTGCGGCCGGTTCGCGACGCGCTCACGTCCAGGCTCCGCAGGCCGCCGCCCGGCGCCCCCGCTGATCCGCCCTGACCCGGGCGCCAGCCAGGCGCCGGGCTCACGTCATTGCCATTTCTGCCGCCGGCCGCGGCTTCTCACGCTCAAAAAAGGACAACCACCATGAAACCTCGTCGCTTGCTGCAACTGACCGAACTCGACGTGACGCGCCTCGAAAAGCACGCCGAACGCGATTCGCGCCTGCAAGCCACCCTCGATACGCTGCTCGAACGCGCGGAAATCGTCGGCCCCGAGGCGATGAAATCGAACGTGATCACGATGAACTCGCAGTTCACGCTGACCAACGACACGACGAACGAAGCGATCACCTGGACGCTCGTGTACCCCGATCAGGCCAGCCTCGACAGCGGCAAGCTGAACGTGTTCTCGCCGGTCGGGCTGGCATTGCTCGGCGCACGCAAGGGCGAACGCGTGGCCGTGACCCTGCCGAATACGTCGGCCGGCGCCGTGACCGTGTCCGCCATCGTCTATCAGCCCGAGGCGAGCGGCGACTACACGCGGTAAGCCCATGCCGCCGCGATCGGGGCAGCCGCTCCGGTCGCGAGGCTCGCAACCGCCCCCCGATGCGGCGCCTCTCGAGAGGCGACCCGTTAACGAAAAAAAGCGCCCGAAGGCGCTTTTTTCATTTGCCTGCCCGGCGAAACCGCCCGGGCAAACGTCATGCTTAGAAGCGGTGACGCAGGCCAACCGTCGCTGCCGTCTGGTTGATGCCCGACGACTGGTTCGACGTGCTCGAGATGAACGAGCCGTTGTAGATCGACGCTTGCGCGCCGCTTGCACGTTGGTACACAGCTTGTGCGTACACGTCGGTGCGCTTCGACAGTGCGTAGTCGGCTTGCACGCCCACTTGGTTGAAGTGGAAGTTGTGCTGGCCGGTTTCGCCGTTCGAGTACGTGTAAGCAACGCCCAGACCCAGAGCCGGCGTCAGGTTGTACTTGCCGTTGACTTCGTAGTTGTCGATGCGCAGGTTGCCGCCCGAAACCGTGTCGTCCAGACGCGCTTGCGTCCATGCTGCGCCGACTTGCGCCGGGCCGAATGCGTAGCCAGCAGCTGCGCCGTACGTACGGACGCGGCCTTGCGTGGCGAACGGGTTGTTGGCGTCAACTGCACCGCCAGCGACCGAGTTCGGGTTGTTCAGCTGCGAGTAGGCACCCGCCAGCTTCAGGCCTTGGAACTGGTACGACACGCCGCCGCTGTATGCACGGTTGTTGCCGAAGTTCGTGTTGTTCGAGAATGCGTACGTGCCGCCGAATTGCAGGCCAGCGTAGTTCGCGCTCGTGAACTTGATCGAGTTGTTCGTTGCGTAGCCGCCGTCGGTGCTCAGGTTGTCGAGGTTGCCGACGTGAGCGAAGTACGTGCCGCCCCACGAGCCGGTTGCCGTCAGCGGAGCCAGGTAATCCTGGACTGCGTCGTATTGGCGACCCAGCGTGACCGTACCGTATTGGCTCGACAGACCGACGAACGCTTGACGGTTGAACATGCCTTGGCTGTTGTCGAAGCGGCCGTTACCGAGGTTGAAGCCGCTTTCCAACGTGAAGATTGCCTTCAGGCCGCCACCGAGGTCTTCCGAACCACGCAGACCGAACAGGCTTTGGCTGATGCCCGTGCCTTCCGAGAAGCGCGACTTGCCGGCGACATTGCTTTGGTACGTGAGGCCTGCGTCGAGCACGCCGTACAGCGTGACGCTGCTTTGCGCGTGGGCAACGGTTGCGAACGATGCTGCAGCGGCTGCAACGATCAGAGTCTTCTTCATTCGTGGAGCTCCCTTCATCTAAAAAGAGGCAGGTCTTGCGACCTTGTTTCATGAACGGTCTGCAACCGCCCGGAAGCGCCACGAGGACTTCTGCGTGACGGCGCCCGGATGGTTGGCCGCTCTGGGAAACGTGAGTTTAGGGGTAGCCCCTAGGGTCGCCACGCGCGAATAAAGAAATAACTTTTTCTCAAACGAGAAATAATAGAAATGGTAGTCTGCATTAACCCATTGTTTTGACTTGTTTTTTTGACTTCTTGACACCACCTTTTTGGCACACCCGCAACACGCATTCGTTTGTGTCAGCATCTTGACGGTTGCAAAGAAACAACAACATAACGGAGGGAAAACCTTCCGAAGCAGTAAAAAATGCTCAATTTGCACGCATTTGGTGCAAAACCAGCGCTACCATCTTGCCGAAAACGTTTCCGGCCCGTTTGCTCCGACATGGTCTCCCGCACCTCGCCCCGCCCGTAACAGCCGTTACAACGCCTGTAATGTAGTTGCGCTAGCCGTAAGCTAATTTGGCGTTGCGCGCACCGCCCGCCGGGCGGCGCCCTTCCTCGAAACGGGAGACCTTCGATGCAACGTCGCAACTTCCTTCGCGCGGCAGCCTTGATCGGCGTCGCACTGACCGGCGGCACGGCCGTCACCGTGCATGCGCAACCCGCGCCGCCGCCCGGCCGACCGCCGTCGCCCGGTGGCCGTCCGCCTCCGCCGCCGGTCGGCGG
>NZ_JAAGPF010000205.1 GCF_017104645.1 Burkholderia sp. Ac-20379 | reverse complement strand
TCGAGACGATACTAGTGAGAGGTACAAGTCGTGTCACGTAAAGACATGCAGAGACGCGAAGAATATACCTCAGCAATATGGAACAGACAGAATTTGAGTCAACAGACGAGTGAGACAACAAGGGTAAATAAACGACGCACTGTATAGAAGCTAGCACAAAGCTTACACTACTAAAAGGCAACAACAAGTACTACAACGACATAGAAAAACGTTGAAAATAAATTTATTTTTTTTTTTCAAGCAGAAACC
>NZ_JAAGPF010000204.1 GCF_017104645.1 Burkholderia sp. Ac-20379 | reverse complement strand
GGCTATGCCGCCGTGCGCGGCCAGTGCCGCGAGGCGCTGCCGCATCAATCCGGCTACGCGGCCGTGGTCGATCTGGACGGCCTGATGCCGGCCGGCGACGCGCTCGACTGCGCCGGCGACGCGCTGTACCGCCGCGAAGCGCTCGACGACGCGGGCGGCTTCGACCCCTATTACACCGACGGCGAAGCGGCCGACCTGTGCCACCGCCTCAACGCGCAGCGCTGGCAGATCGCCGAACTGGATCTGCCGATGGCGCGCCACGACGACGCGCTGACGCGCTTCGGCGACTACTGGCGCCGCGCGATGCGGATCGGCGAGGCCTATGCCGCGGCCGATGCCCGCGCGGGCGGCCAGGCCGCGTTTCCGCACGGCCGCGCGCCGCAGCGCAACCTGGCCTGGAGCGCCGCGCTCGGCGTCGCGCTGCTGACCTTCGCCGCGCTGCTGGCGGCGATGCCGCAGATCGCCTGGAGCGTGGCCGCGCTGTTCGGCGCCGCGCTGCTGCACACCACGCTGAACGCCCGCCCGACCGCCGGCGATTGGCGTCTCGCCACGCTCTATGCGCTGCATGCGCATCTGCAACAACTGCCGATTCTCTATGGCCAACTCGCCTATCGCCGCCGTCACGCCGCCGCGCGTGCGGGACGCGCGACCCGCCGCCAGCCTGGCGAAGCGCAATGACGAGGCCGGCCGCGCGCCATCGCCGGAGTCCACCGTGATCCGGCTCTATGGCACCCGGCAGGCTGCCCCGTCCGATCCGCGCCCGTCCCCGCACAAGCACGTGCTGGCCCGACGGGCGCTGTCGATCCTGATCGTCGCGCACAACGCCGCCGACCGGATCGACGCGCAACTCGAGATGCTGGCCGTGGCCGCGCGCTATCGCGACTGGCAGGTGATCGTGATCGACAACGCCTCGACCGACGGCACCGCCGAGCGCATCGAAACGCGCTACGACTGGGTGCGGCTGATCCGCTCGCCCGTCAATCTCGGCTATGCGGCCGCCTGCAATCTCGCCGCGCAGGACGCGCTCGGCGCGCTGCTGCTGTTCCTGCATCCGGGCACCCACGCACAGCCCGCGATGATCGCGCGCGCCGCCGCGCGCATGCTCGTCAATCCGCAGGTGGGCATCGCGGGCGGCCGGCTGATCGACCGGCAAGGCTACGACGTGCCGACCTCGCATCGCTTCCCGACCGCGCTCGGCGACGCGTTCGCCTGGCGCGGGCCGGCCCCGATCGGCGCGGAGCCGCGCCATCCGGCGCTCGATCCCGACTTGCTGCCGCGTCCGCCGGCGCGCCGCGTCGACTGGGTATCCGACGCGTTCGCGATCGTGCGGCACGACGTGTTCCGCTATCTCGACGGCTTCGACACGCGCTTCTTCATGTATTGCGAGGACATCGACTTCTGCCGCCGCGTGGGCGAGGCCGGCTTCGAGGTGATGGTGTGGCCGGACGTGCGCGCACGGTTCGTGGCGCGCCTCCCGTCCGATGCGTGGTTCGATCCGCAAGCCGCGGCGCAACGCGAACGCTGGCAGTTGCGCAGCCGCCTGCTCTATCTCGGCAAGCATCGCGGCGCGACGAGCGCGTGGCTCGCGAACCGCGTCGAATCGGCGTGGCTCACGCTGGCGGGATGGGGGTATCGCTGCGGCGGGCTGTCGTCGACCGAGCAGGGGCATCGCCATGCGCTCGCGCGCCGCGCCCAGGTGGAAGACGCGTGGCGCGCCACCGACGGCGGCCGCCACGCGCCGCCCGGCCCGTGGCAATAATCGGCGGCAATGCCACGCGCCGCTGCGCCGATCGAAACAATCGAGGCGAATGAAACGCCAACGCCGCACGGCGTCGCGATGCGCGACACGGTGCGGCGTTGACAATCTTGCGAACGGATTCGCGCGGCGTTTACTCCGGTGCGTCGAGACGCACGCAGCGGTAGCCGTAACCGTAGATCGGAATCACCTTCCAGCCGTTCGTGCCGTCGAGGTGCAGCTTCTTGCGCAGGCGGCTCACGTGGGTGTCGACGGTGCGCGTGTCGACGTCGGCATGCACGCCCCACACGCGGTTCAGCAGGTGATCGCGCGACAGCAGCTGGCCCGGGCTCTGGAACATGTAGACGGCCAGATCGAATTCCTTCTGGGTCAGATCGATCGCCGTGCCGTTCACGGAGATCCGCACGCGCTGGATGTCGATCTCGTAGGCGCCGAGCGTCAGCGGCGCCTTGCCGCCGAGCCCGTAGCGGCGCGCCACCGCGGCGATCCGCGCCAGCATCTCGGCCGAGCGGGCCGGCTTGACGAGGTAATCGTCGGCGCCGGCGCGCAGCGCGGTCAGCACCGTCTGCTCGTCGTCGCGCGCGGTCAGCACGATCACCGGCACGTTCCAGCCGAGGTTGTCGCGCACCCACTGGATCATCGCGTCGCCCGTGGTGTCGGGCAGCATCCAGTCGATCACGAGCAATTGGTACTTGTCGTTCTTCAGCGCCTCGGTGAATGCGGCGCCCGTTGCGAAGCCCTGCGCGCGATGCCCGCCATGTTCGAGCCACAACATGATCAGGTCGCGTTGGTCGGCATCGTCTTCCAGCACGGCGGTCAGCATTGCGGGTACTCCATCCAGAAAATGGCCCCATCTTACTCACCCCGTGCGCGATTGGGAAATCGACTTCTCACATCGCCGCGCGCGCGGGACCGGCGAGCGCGCGCGGCCGGCCGTGCTGCGGCCCCGCGAAATCGCGGACAATAGCGCCGGCGGCCGCTCCACGGCGGGCCGCGTTTCCCCGTCCATCGAACATGAAACTCAAGGCGAAGATCCTCCTGCTCGCGATCGTGCCGTTCCTGGCGGCGATCGCCGCGATCGGCTTCGGCGTGCGCCAGCAGGCCACCTCGCTGGCGCGCGCGCAGCACGAGACGATCGAATCGGCCTATCTGGCCAGCAAGGAACTCGAACTCAAGCATTACGTCGAGCTGGCGACCAGCACGATCGCACCGCTGTACGCCGCCTCGCGCGACGGCGCGGCGGGCGAGGACGCGCGCCGCGCGCAGGCGCTCGAAATCCTGCGCAAGATGGATTTCGGCCCGGACGGCTATTTCTTCGTCTACGACCTGCAGGGCAATTCGCTGATGCACCCGCGCGAGCCCGAGCGCGTCGGCCGCAACTTCTGGGCGATGCGCGACGCGCAGGGCGCGCCCACCATCCAGCAGCTCGTCGACGCGGCCGCGCACGGCGGCGGCTACGTGCGCTATCAGTGGCAGCGGCCGTCCACCGGCCGCATCGAGGGCAAGCTCGGCTACGTGGTGGCGCTCGAGCGCTGGGGCTGGATGCTCGGCACCGGCATCTATCTCGACGACGTCGACCGCGCGCTGGCCCGCATCGACGCGCGCGCCTCGGCCGAAATCGACAGCACCATGAAAGGCCTGGCCGCGATCGCGCTGGCGGGTGCGGCCGTGATCGCGCTGTGCGCGCTGGTGCTCAACGTCAGCGAATCGCGTCACGCCGATGCGCGCCTGAAGGCGCTCGCGCAGCGCGTGGTGGAATCGCAGGAGGACGAGCGCGCGCGGCTCTCGCGCGAGCTGCACGACGGCATCAGCCAGATGATGGTGTCGGTCAAGCTGATGCTCGAATCGGTGCTGGAGCGGCTCGAACGCGGCACGGCGCGCG
This sequence comes from Burkholderia sp. Ac-20379, assembly GCF_017104645.1. Lineage (GTDB taxonomy): Bacteria > Pseudomonadota > Gammaproteobacteria > Burkholderiales > Burkholderiaceae > Burkholderia. Next base: position 9,350 of record NZ_JAAGPF010000204.1, on the reverse strand, counting down.
ACGCGTCGGCCGAAGGCGCGCTGGCCAAGAGCGCCACGCGGCTCGGCGACGTGCTGCGCGAGGTGCGCCGCATCTCGCACGCGCTGCGGCCCGCGATGCTCGACGATCTCGGCCTGGCCGCGGCGCTCGATCAGTTGATCCGCGAACTGCAGGGCGAAACCGGCGTGGAGATCGGCTACACGCAGGTCGCCCATTCGGGCGCGCCGCCGCTGCCGGCCGCCGTCAACACCGCGCTGTTCCGCATTGCGCAGGAAGCGCTCACCAACCTGCTGCGCCATGCGCAGGCCACGCGCGGCGCGGTGTCGCTCGACGTCGGCGCGCATTCGGTCGCGCTCAGCGTGGCCGACAACGGCCGCGGCTTCGACGTCGAACGTACGCAGGCCGATCCGCACCGCGGCGTCGGGCTGCGCAACATGCGCGAGCGCATCGCGGCGCTCGGCGGCATTCTCACGATCCGGTCGCAACCGGGCCATACGGTGATCAGCGCACGCGTGCCGCTGCGCGCCGCCGCGCCCGGCGCCGGAACCACCGACACGGAATCACGATGACGGCTCTTTCACACGACGCTGCGCCGCCCGCCGCCCGGCTGCTGCTGGTCGACGATCACCCGCTGGTGCGCGACGGCCTCAAGATGCGGCTCGAAGCGGTGCCGGGCCTGGTGGTGGCGGGCGAGGCCGGCAACGCGGCCGACGCGCTCGCGCTGGCCGAATCGCTCGAACCCGATCTCGCGCTGATGGATGTGGGCATGCAGGGCATGAACGGCATCGCGCTGGCCGGCGTGTTTCACGAGCGCTTTCCGGCGATCCGGGTGGTGATGCTGTCGATGCACGACAACGTCGAGTACGTGACGCAGGCGGTGCGCGCCGGCGCGAGCGGCTATCTGTTGAAGGATTCGCCGGCCAGCGAGATCGTGCGCGGGATCGGCGCGGTGCTGGCCGGGCAGACGTTTTTCAGCGAGGGGCTGGCCGCGCGGATGATTCACGCGAGCGCCGGGGCCGGGCCGGTGGAGCGGCTCACGCCGCGCGAGCGCGACATCCTCGACGCGCTGGCCGAGGGCCTGTCGAGCAAGCAGATCGCGCAGCAGAACGGGCTGTCGGTGCGCACCGTCGAGACGCACCGGCTCAACCTCAAGCGCAAGCTCGGCATCGAGGGGCAGGCGGAATTGATCAAGTTCGCGGTGGAACAGCGCCGCCGCTAAACGGCGGCAGCGCGGCCGGCCCGCGCCTCAGCGCGCGAGGCGCGCGACGGCTTCGGCGTGCTGCGGGAACTGCCGCGCGAGCGCCTGCGCGTCGGCCAGCTCGAATTCGGCGAACTCGAAGCCCGGCGCGACCGTGCAGCCGACGAACGCGAACCCGGCCGGATCGGCGCAGGCCGCGCCGAACCAGCGCCCGGCCGGCACCACGGCCTGGCTGACGGCGCCGGGATGCAGCAGCGGGTTGCCGAGGCGGTGGATCGCGAGGCCGTCGGCGTCGTCGAGCACGTAGACGTCGAGCGGATCGCCCGCGTAGAAATGCCAGACTTCGTCGGAGCGGATGCGGTGCCAGGCGGAATAGGCGCCGTCGCACAGCAGGTAGTAGATCGCCGTGGCGGCGCTGCGCGACGCGCCGTCGGCCTCGCGCGCAACGCGCAGCGGGGCGCGGTAGGTCTCGCGGAAGTAGCCGCCTTCGGGATGCGGCAGCAGCGCGAAACGCTCGATCAGTTCGGCGGCGGCGGGATGCGGGGAGGCGGGCGCGGCGGTGGACGGCATCGGGAGCACCTGGGAACGGGGGCGACGCGCATGCGCCTGGGCGAGCAAGGCATGTGCCCGAACCGGCAACGAAAACCGGAGCGGGCGGGGATCAAGCGATGGGCCGGAACGGCGCGCGCCGCCCCGGCCGCGGCGCGTCAGTTGACGCGCGCGTTGTGCTTCTGAAGGAACGCGATCAGGCCGTCGATGCCGCCCGAGGCGAGTTGCGACTTGAACTGGCCTTGATAGACCTGGATCAGCCACGCGCCGGACATGTCGATGTCGTAGATCTTCCAGTCGCTGCCTTCCTTGGCGAGCCGGTAACCGACGTTCTGCGTGTCGCCCGGCGTCGTCACGGTGGACTGAACCAGCGCATCGGTGCCGTTCGCGCCGCCCGCCTTGAACGTGAACTTCGCGTCCTGGCCGCCGAGCTGAGCCAGCGAGGCCGCGTAGGTGCGCGTCATCAGGAGCCGAAATTGCTTGTAGAGCTCCTGCTGCTGGGCCGGCGTCGCCTTGCTCCAGCCGGCGCCGACGGCGATCCGCGTGGTGCGCTCGAAGTCGGCGACGGGCAGGAACCGCGTCTCGACGACCTGCGTGATCTTGCCCATGTCGCCGCCGCGCGCGGCCGGATCGGTCTTCATCGCGTTGACCGTGCCTTCGACGGCGTTACGAACCACGTCCACGGGGGCGCTTTGCGCGAAGGCCGACACGGAGACGGCCGCCGCAGCGACGAATGCAATCAGATGACGTTTCATACGGTGTTCGCGCTCTCTAAAAAAAGAAGCCGGCGCCAATAAGCACCGGATCGGAACAGTATAGCGGCCCGAGCCTCGCGCAGCGCCGCCGCGCCCGCGGCAGCAGGGTTCGTTACGCTTCGCTTACGATTGTCACCGCCTGCTGACATGCTGTGGCCGGCGGCGGCCCGCTGCATCCAGCGGGCATCGCCCCGCCCGGCGCCGATCCGCAACGGGTCGGACGCCGTTTTTCGCCCGCCGCATTGGCCCGCACCGCGCCGTGGGGTTGCCGCCCCCGAAACCGCAGCGCCGGTATACTTGATCACTTTGTCCAAAGGACGTTCCGCCAGCCGCCCCATGCTGACAACCCTACTCGTCCGACTCGTCGCCTGGTCGGTGCGGCGCCCGCTGCTGGTCGTCGCGCTGTCGCTCGTGATCGCCGCGTTCAGCGGCGTCTATACCGTCCAGCATTTCAAGATCAACACCGACGTCAGCAAGCTGATCGACAACGCCCCGCAATGGGCCGCGCTCGGCAACGCCGTGGACGACGCCTTCCCGCAACGCAGCCAGACCATCCTCGCGGTGGTCGAAGCGCCCGCGCCCGAGTTCGCCACGGCCGCCGCCAACGCGCTGGCCGCCGCGCTGGAGAAGGACACCCAGGCCGGCAAGATCGGCCAGGTGTCGCTGCCGGCCGGCGGGCCGCTGTTCGAGCGCGACGCGCTGCTGTTCCTCACGCCCGACGACGTCAAGCGCACCACCTCGAAGCTCGCCGACGCCCGCCCGCTGGTCAACACGCTGGCGCAGGATCCAAGCGTGCGCGGCCTCGCCACCACACTGTCCACCACGCTCGGCCAGCCGCTCCTGACGGGCCAGGTCACGCTGCCCGGCATGAAGACGCTGCTCGGCCGCGCCGCCGCCACCGTCGACGACGTGCTGGCCGGCAAGCCCGCCGCGTTCTCGTGGCGCGCGCTGGTGGACACCGACGCCGCCAAGCAGCCCGCGTTCGCGTTCGTGACGGTCGAGCCGATGGTCAACTACGGCGCGCTGAAGGCCGGCGAGCAAACCTCGCAGACCATCCGCGCCACCGCCGCCTCGCTCGGCCTCGACAAGCGCTTCGGCGCCGTGGTGCGCCTGACCGGCGAGCAGCCGCTGGCCGACGAGGAATTCGCGTCGGTGGAAGACGGCGCGGCCGTCAACGGCATCGGCACGCTGATCGTCGTCCTGATCATCCTGTGGCTCGCGCTGCGCTCGAAGCGGATGATCGGCGCGGTGCTGATCACGCTGGTGGTGGGCCTGGTCGTGACGGCCGCGCTCGGCCTCGCGATGGTCGGCTCGCTGAACATGATCTCGGTCGCGTTCATGGTGCTGTTCGTGGGGCTCGGCGTGGATTTCGCGATCCAGTACGGCGTGAAATACCGCGAGGAGCGCCACCGCGATCCGAATCTCGATCACGCGCTGCTCGGCGCGGCGCACGCGATGGGCATGCCGCTCTCGCTGGCCACCGCGGCCGTGGCGGCCAGCTTCTTCTCGTTCCTGCCCACGGCCTATCGCGGCGTGTCGGAGCTGGGCCTGATCGCCGGGGTCGGCATGTTCGTGGCGTTCCTGACCACCATGACGCTGCTGCCCGCGCTGCTCAAGCTCATGCATCCGCCCGGCGAGGCCAAGGCGCCCGGCTTCCCGCGCCTCGCGCCGGTGGACGATTACCTCGACCGGCACCGCAAGCCGATCCTGATCGGCACGCTGGCGGTGGTGATCTGCGCGCTGCCGCTGCTCACGCGCCTGCATTTCGACTTCAATCCGCTGCACCTGAAGGATCCGCACAGCGAATCGATGGCCACGCTGATCGCGCTGAAGGATTCGCCCGAGGCGGCCGTCAACGACGTGCACATGCTCGCGCCCACGCTGGCCGCCGCCGACGCGGCCGCCGCGCGCCTCGCGAAGCTGCCGGAAGTGGGCCGCACCACCACGCTGAGTTCGTTCCTGCCGCCCGACCAGCCCGAGAAGCTCTCCACCATCAAGACGGCCGCCGACGCGCTGCTGCCCGCGCTGACGCAACAGCCCGCGCCGCCCGCCGCCGATGCGCAGCGCGTGGCCGCGCTCAAGCGCGCCTCGGCGCTGCTCGAATACGCGTCGGAGGATCATCCCGGCGCGGGTGCGGCCGAGGCCAAGCACCTGTCGCAATCGCTCGCCAAGCTGGCTGCCGCCGATGCCGCCGCGCGCGACCGCGCCGAGGTGGCGTTCTCGAACACGCTGACGCTCGCGCTCGGCCAGCTTGCCGCGCTGCTGCAGCCCTACGAAATCACGCGCGCGAACCTGCCGCCGCAGATGGTGCGCGACTGGGTGGCGCCCGACGGCCGCGCGCTCGTGCAGATCTCGCCGAAGGTGGCGCCCGGCGCCGATCCCGGCAACGACACGATGCTGCGCCGCTTCGCGCAGGCCGTGAAGCGCGCCGAGCCGGCCACCATCGGCGGTCCGATCTCGATCCTGCATTCGGCCGACACCATCATCAAGGCGTTCCTGCAGGCCGCCGCGCTGTCGCTCGTGTCGATCACGATCCTGCTGTGGATCACGCTGCGCCGCTTCGGCGACGTGCTGCGCACGCTGATCCCGCTGCTCGTGTCGGGCGTGGTCACGCTCGAGCTGTGCGTGGTGTTCGGCATGCCGCTGAACTTCGCCAACATCATCGCGCTGCCGCTCATGCTGGGCGTGGGCGTGGCGTTCAAGGTGTACTTCGTGATGGCATGGCGCGCCGGCCAGACGGGCCTGCTGCATTCGAGCCTCACACACGCGGTGCTGTTCAGCGCCGCCACCACGGCCACCGCGTTCGGCAGCCTGTGGTTATCGCATCATCCGGGCACGGCGAGCATGGGCAAACTGCTCGCGCTCGCCCTGTCCTGCACGCTGATCGGCGCCGTGGTGTTCCAACCGGTGCTGATGGGCAAACCGCGCGTGCCACGCGCGCCCCAATCCCCAGAAATCAATGAATAAACTGCGAATCCTGGCCGCAAGCCTGGCCGCCGGCGCACTCCTGAGCGGTTGCGCGACCGGCCCCAACCGGACTCCGGGCGACCCGCTCGAGCCGATGAACCGCGTCATCTTCACCGTCAACGATTCGATCGACTCGCATATCGCGGCGCCGATCGCGCGGGGCTATCAGAAGGTCACGCCCACGCCGCTGCGCACCGCGATCAGCAGCTTCTTCTCGAACATCGGCGATCTCGGCAACGCGGCCAACAACCTGCTGCAACTGCGCGTGACCGATGCGACCCAAGACGTGATGCGCGTCGTGATCAATTCGGTGTTCGGCGTGGGCGGGCTGTTCGACGTGGCGACGGTGGCCGGGCTGCCGAAGCACCATCAGGATTTCGGCCTGACGCTCGCGCGCTGGGGCGTGCCGTCCGGCCCGTATCTGGTGCTGCCGCTGTTCGGGCCGAGCTCGTTCCGCGACGGCGTGGGCCGCACGGTGGACGTGCGTTTCAACCTGCTGAACTACATCGAGCCGGCCGTGCGCAACCCGATGTATATCGGGCAGTTCATCAGCGCGCGTTCCGATCTGCTGGGCGCATCGGATCTGCTGCAACAGGCCGCGCTCGACAAGTATTCGTTCGTGCGCGACGCCTACACGCAGCAGCGCCAGTCGCAGACGTATCACGGCTCGCTGCTGCGCACCGCCGGGGCGGCCGACACGCCGCCGAGCGGGTTGCCGAACTATGACGATCCGGGCGCGGGCGGCGAGCCGAGCGGCCTGCCGAACTACAACGATCCGGGCGCGAGCACCGGTTCGGGCGGCGCAAACGGCGAGCCCGCCGGCCTGCCGAACTATGCCGATCCGGGTGCGGCCTCGAGCGCCAGCGCCGCGGCGGCCACGCCGGCTGCGGCATCCGCGGCTTCCGGCGCGGCTGCCGCGCCGTCGGCCTCGCAAGCCAAGCCGGCCAGCGCACCCACCGCGCCCTGATCGGGGCATCTCGCGACGGCCCGACGCGGCCCGGCGGCGCTTTCCTTGCGAAGGCGCCGCCGGGCCGCGATCCGTTTACCGCCTGACCACCGCCTGACGCTTACGGCTGGCCGCTTTCCGGCGACCCGGGCTCCGCGAACGGCAGCGTCTGCTGCCCGTTCGCGCGCATCCCGAACACGTTCAGCGTCATCGCCACCAGCGCGTAGTAGCCGAGCAAGCCCACCAGATTGATCACGACCACCGCGCCGAAGCGCGCCACGGCCGCGTCGTAGGTCGCGTCGGACACGCGCTGCGTCTCGTACAGCTCCGTCGAGAAACGGTGGATCAGCGCGTCGTCGGCATCGTCGAACACGGGCGCGTCGCCGCGCTGGATCGCATCGGCCACCGTTTCCGGCACGCCGGCCTGCAACGCGATCGGCAAATGGATATACCACTCGGCCTGCGAGCGCCAGCGCGCCGCCGTGACGAGGATCGCCAGCTCGGAGAGCCGCAGCGGCAGGCCGGTTTCGTAGCGGCAAAACGCGCCGAGCCGCTGTGCGTGCTGCGCCAGCTCCGGGCTGTGGATCCAGCCCAGGAACGGGCCGTTCAGGTTGCCGCGCGGGCCGGCGAGGATGTCGTCGAGCACCGCGCGTTGCGCGTCGGTGGCCCGGGCGATGTCGAACGGGGGAAGGCGATCGGTCATGTCGGTTCCTGTCGGAGGGATCGGTAGGGGAGCGGGCGCGCTCATCGTACTGCGCCGCTCGACACGAGCGCCGCATCGAGCGCATCGCCCAGCCGCTCGACGATCGTCTCGATCTGCGCGGCGGTGCTGATGAACGGCGGCGCGAGCAGCACGTGATCGCCTTGCCGCCCGTCGATCGTGCCGCCCATCGGATACACCATCAGCCCGCGCGCCATTGCCTCGCGCTTGAGCGCCGCGTGCAGCTTCAGCGCGGGATCGAACGGCGCCTTGCTGTCGCGGTCGGCGACGAATTCGACGCCGACGAACAGCCCGCGCCCGCGCACGTCGCCCACGGCCGCATGGCCGGCGAAGCGCTCGTTCAGTTGCGCGCGCAACTGTTCGCCCCGTGCGAGCACGTTGTCGAGCAGCCGCTCCTCGGCGATCACGCGCTGCACTTCGAGCGCGGCCGCACAGGCGATCGCATGGCCGAGATAGGTGTGGCCGTGCTGGAAGAAGCCGGTGCCGCCGACGATCGCGTCGTAGATGCGATCGCTGACGAGCGTCGCGCCGATCGGCTGATAACCGGCCCCGAGCCCCTTGGCGATGGTCAGGATGTCGGGCGAGACGCCGTCTTCCTCGCAGGCGAACAGGTAGCCGGTGCGGCCCATGCCGGACATGATCTCGTCGAGAATCAGCAGCACGCCGTACTTGTCACAAACCGCGCGGATCTTGCGGAAATATTCGCGCACCGGCGGCACCGCGCCGGCGGTCGCGCCCACCACGGTTTCCGCCACGAACGCGGCCACGTTCTCCGGGCCGAGTTCGAGGAAGGTGGCTTCGAGCTCGTCGGCCAGGCGCTGTGCGAACGCCTCGGCGCTTTCGCCGGTGCGCTGCTCGCGATACGCGTAGCAGGGGCTGACGTGATGCGCCTCGATCAGCAGCGGCAGGAACGGCTCGCGCCGCCACATATTGCCGCCGATCGCGAGCGCGCCCAGCGTGTTGCCGTGATAGCTCTGCCGGCGCGCGACGATATGGCGGCGCGCGGGCTGGCCGATCTCGACGAAATACTGGCGCGCGAGCTTCAGCGCGGCCTCGATCGCCTCCGAGCCGCCCGACACGAAATACACGTGGCCGAGGCCTTGCGGCGCGGCCGCGACGAGCCGGTCGGCCAGTTCCTCGGCCACCTCGGTCGTGAAGAACGACGTGTGCGCGTAGGGCAGGCGGGCGGCCTGGCGCTGGATCGCCTCGATCACGCGCGCGTTGCTGTGGCCGAGACACGAGACGGCCGCGCCGCCGCATGCGTCGATGTAGCGCTTGCCGTTCGCATCGACGATCTCGATGCCGTCGCCCGCCACCGCGACGGGCAGGGTTGCGCGCGGGGCGCGGTGAAATACCGTGGTCATGCAAAGCTCCTGCGGCTGGAATGCCGATCAATGCGCCATGAAGAAGGGAAGGGGGCGGCCATCGCCTCAGCCTGCGTCGCGCGTCACGCGCAGCGCGAAACCGGTCACGCCGCCACGGCGCACCGTGAAATCGACGCCGCTCGCGCCGATATCGAACGCCGCGGTGGCGAGCGTGTTTTCGTCGTCGGGATCGGCCGGATCGTCGCGGAAGATCGGCAAGCCGGGGCCGCCGCGATCGGCGAGCACACCGGCCAAGGCGTCGATAGAAGGCGCATCCGGCGTATCCAATGCGGGCAGCAGCACCGCGAGCCGCGCCTGCCGGTCGCGCGACGAATCGGTGACGATCTGCGCATCGGCGTCGGCGTTCGGCCCCGCGTGCACGAGGTGATTGGCGTGGCCGACCACACCCTCGACGGCCTGCACCGAGGTGCGCGACACGCTGGCCTCGACGCTGACCACGCACGCATCGCCCGCGCAGCCGAGCATGTGGTGAAAGCCGCTCGCGCGCGGCTGCTCGCGCAGGATCGCGAGCGCCGCATCGAGCGAGCCGGCGTCGAGCACCGCGCGCGCCAGCACCATGCGCGGCACGCCGGCCGCCGGCGCGGTGATCCGCACGTTGTTGATGGTCTGCACGAGGCCCGCGCGATTCACGGCGAACGTATGGCCCGGCAGCGAACCGGGGTAGTAGAAGCTGACGAAGCCCGGCCCGTGCTGCGGCCGCACGTCCACCAGATGGCAGCGGTCGAGCAGGAACGGATCGCCGTCCTCGTTGTGCGCGATGCGCCGCGCCTCGGGCGTGCAGGCCGCGACGGTCGTGCAGCCGTCGCCGGTGCGGTGCAGCAGCTCGCCGCGGCAATGCCACGCGAACACA
>NZ_JAAGPF010000203.1 GCF_017104645.1 Burkholderia sp. Ac-20379 | reverse complement strand
AAAAAAAAAAAAAATGTAAGACACTATTTTTAACACATCGTCTACATGTACTCTCTTTATACAAACTTGGTTTATAGGTCCTTTGTCTTATCCTAGAGGAACATCTTCTTATCGGTTCCCTGTAACTCGTCGATCTTTGCCGTGCTCTCATGCGACATTGTCAGCTATTCCAGTTGCATGCTAGTGTATTATGACTCGTAGCTTTATCTCACTACTATAATCGATCCATCTGT
>NZ_JAAGPF010000202.1 GCF_017104645.1 Burkholderia sp. Ac-20379 | reverse complement strand
CACGGCGGCGCGCGCCTACGACCGGCTCGTCGCGCACGGCTACCTGACCACGCGGCGCGGCGCCGGCTTCTACGTCCGGTCGGGCGCTGGCCAGACCACCGCCACGAGCGGCGCGGCAACGCCGGGTTCGCAAGGCGCGCTGCCGATGGCCGCCGTCGAGCGCGGCCTGCCGCCGCCGGCGTCGATCGACTGGCGGCAGCGATTGCTCGACCCGCAGGTGCCCATCACGAGCCGGCTCGGCGCCGGCGAGCTGCCCGCCGCCTGGATCAACACTCCGGCCGTGGCGGACGCGCTGCGCAGCGTGGCGCGCGGCAATCTCAACTGGATTCACGATCACGGCGAGCCGCAGGGTTACCTGCCGCTGCGCGGACAGATCGCACTGCGGCTCGATGCGCTCGGCATCGCCGCCGCGCCGGCCCGGATCGCCACCACGGTGGGCGCCACCGACGCGCTGAACCTGATCGTGATGGCGTATCTGCGCACGCCCGGGGAACCGGTGCTGGTGGACGACCCCGCATCGTATCTGCTGCTCGACCGCCTGATGGCGTCCGGCCTGAATGCGGTGCCGGTGCCGCGCGACGCCGACGGCCCCGACCCGGAGGCCCTGCGCGATGCCTGCGAGCGCACGGGCGCGCGCATGTACATCTGCAACACCAGCCTGCACAACCCCACCTCGGGCGGGCTGTCGACGCACCGCGCGTTCCGCGTGCTGCAGCTCGCCGAACGATACGACCTCACGGTGGTGGAAGACGACTGCTACGCCGATCTGCTGCCCGCCGCCGGCCCGCTGCCGCAGGTGCGGCTGGCGGCGCTAGATCAGTTGCGGCGCGTGATCTATGTCGGCAGTTTCTCGAAGACGCTCGGCGCCGGGCTGCGGGTCGGTTATATCGCCGCGGATGCCGAGCGAATCGATTGGCTGTCGCGCTACAAATCGGTCAGCCGCGCATCGAACGGCAGCCTGTCGGAACGGATTGTCTACCGGCTGCTGTCGGAAGGCGCGTATCGCCATCATTGCGAGCAATTGCGGACCCGGCTGGACAGCGCGCGGCCGGTGCTGCGGCAGGCGCTCGACGCGCTCGGCATCGAGGTCGCGCACCGCGCGGAGCAAGGCATGTATCTGTGGGGGCGGCTGCCCGGCGCCGCGCCCGACGCCACGCGGATTGCCGCTGCCTTGCTGGCGAAAGGCTATTTGTGCGCGCCGGGCGCGATGTTCTCGCACCGGCGCGAGGCAGCCGCCTTCATGCGCTTCAACGTCGCCGCCGCCGGCGACGTTGAAGCGTGGCGCGTGCTCGCTCAGGCCTTGGCCGGCGCCGCGTAGCGCGCGAGCAGCGCCAGCAGGCGCTCGCTCGTCCAGCGCGTGGCTTCGCGCACGCCGCTGCGTCCCACCCTCATACGCTCGCGCAGGCGCGCCTCGTCCGCTGGCGCCTCGATAGCGTAGATCTCGAACACCGTGCGCGTGTCCTCCGGCTTGCCGGCCAGATGACGGCGATAGATGTCGTCGAGCGCGGCCTTCACGCGCGTGTCGTCGTCCTCGGTCCAGCCGAACGCGCGCAAGGCCTGCAGATCGCACACGCCGGCCAGGGCACGCAGGGTATCGGTCAGCGCGGCCGGAGACCTATCCGGGTCCCAGGCCGCGGCTTCGACGCCGGCCGCGATCGCCGCGGCAAAACCTTCGCCAGGCGTCGCGTCGGTGAGTTCGACGGCGGTACGGCGCAGCGCCTTCCAGGCGGCAGGCGACACCGCTCCACCGTTTGCATGCGCCGCGTGCGCGGCGGCCACGTCGTCAAGCAACTGCGCCAGATGCGGCGCCTCGCCCGCCGGCAGGGCTTGCGCGAGCCGGGCCAGCAAGGCGCCCATCATTTCGCTGCCCAGCGTGCGCAGATCGGCACCCACCGGCACCGCCTCGAACAACTGCCGGGCGATCTCGGCCGCAGCCTCGGGCGAGGCCTGCATGGCGCTCAGATGATCGATCGCCAGCGCGAGCCATGCCGGCAGGCCAAGCACACGCGGACACGCACCCGGGTCGGCGTCGCGCAACACGCAACCGGCGGCGCTGCCGCCGTCGCCGTGCCAGGCAAACGGGCCGGGACGCAATTCGCCGGATTCGGCGCTGGCCGTGAGGCGTTCGAGCACAGCGGCCTTCAGCGCCGCATCGTCGTGATAGGCGCGCATCATCGTGCGCCCGCCAGCGCGTCGAGCTGCGCGTCGATAAACGCTTCGAGGCGCGTGCGCGATTGCACGCCAACCAGGCGCGCCAGCTCGCGGCCATTCGCGAACAGCAGCAGCGAGGGCAGGCCGCGCACCGAATGCGCGCTCATGGTCTGCTGGTTCGCGTCGGCGTCGATTTTGACGACGGCGAGACGGCCCGCGTAGTCCGATGCCAGCTCCGCGAGAACCGGGGCGAGCATCTTGCAGGGGCCGCACCAGTCGGCCCAGAAGTCGACGAGCACGGGAATCGGCGATTGCAGGACGGCTTGCGCGAAGCTGTCGTCCGTTACGGCGGGGGTGAGTGTGGTCATGATGGGGTTCACGGAAAGCGGAACGGCGCACGCTCGATGGCGAAGCAGCGAGGCGCGGATTCGGCCGTACGCCAGGGCGTCGACGGAATGGCAGCTTAGCGCGCCGGCCTGCGCCGAATCGCGCCAGTGAATCGCCCCGCACGCGGACTGTCATGATCGAACGATCCGGACAGTGAGCTCGGAGACGCGATGCCTGCGAACCGAGCGGGTTGGCGCGCGAAGATCGCCCCGATCGAAAGCCGTTTATTTATCGTTCGCGTTCCCATCGGTAATTTTCGAGGTCCGAATCGAAACCGATTCACGTCTCATTCGCCGGACATGCTTCGGTCTCCTTCGATTCCTGGCCCTGCACAGGGCAATCTCAAGTCAGCTCCGGCTGCACATACCCCATCAAGATCAACGCGGCCTGCACCGCGCCGAACAGCACGATCGCCACCGCGCCGGCGATCCCCACCGCGCGCTGCGCCGTTTGCAGCCGCGCGCGCAGGCGAATGCCGCGCCCCATGACGAAGCGGTTCGCGCCGATCGCGCCGAGGCCGAACAGCGTCACCGTCACGGCCACGCCCGCGGCGATGGCGAACGCGGCCGCGATGCCGATCCACGGCGCGCGCGCCGCCACCGAGGCGATCAGCACGAAGATCGAGCCGACGCAGGGCCGCACGCCCGAGGCGAAGCCGGTGGCGAGAATCTGCAGCGTCACGGTCCATTTCGACGGGCTGGCCACCATCGTGCGGCGCGACGAGCGGGCGTGAACCCGCAGCTTCGCGCCGAGGTATGCGGGCGCGTCGTCGTCCGATCCATCGCGTTCGTCGCGCCGGTCGGGCACGAGCTTGAGCGCGCCCGGATCGACGCAGCAATCGCGCCGCGTCAGCGTGTTGTACAGCGTGAAGACGCCGGCCACGCACAGCAGCAGGTAGCTGACGACGTCGAGCGAGGCCGCGTTGGACAGCACGTTCGACATGCCCTCCTGCGCGAACCACGCCGCGCCGAACACCAGCACGATGGCGCTCATCGCCTGCACGGCAGCGCCCCAGCTCGCCAGGCCGATGGCCTGCGCCACGCGCGTGCGCCGCGAGCCGAGATAGGCGCCGGCCACGAGCTTGCCGTGCCCCGGCCCGACCGCGTGCAGCATGCCGTAGGCGAACGACACGGCAAGCAGCGTCAGCCAGGCCCACGGCGACGCGTCGCGCCGCAATTGCGCGGCCACGTCGGCGATATGCGCGTTGAGCTTGCCCTGCCAGATCAGCGTGGTCACGAGCACCGTGCGCGCGAATTCCGGCAGCACGATCGCATGCTGCGGCTCGCGAGCCGGCGCGGGCGCGGGCGTGACACCCGGCGTGGCGGAAGCGGACGAGGCCGGCCGGATCGGCTGGCCGAACACGTCGACGGTGGGCGCGGCGGCATACGCCGGCACGGCGAGGCCGATACCCGCCAATGCCACGCAACACGCGAGGAAGAAGGCCAGCGCGGGCCGCGAGATTCTCAGCATGACAAAGCGAATGCCTGCGGCAGATAAAGGCCGTTGAAGATGGGATGGGTGCGATCCTGGAACGCCTTCGCGGTGCAGGTGGCGGCGGGATGGCCTTCCAGCGTCACGGGCGCCGCGCCGTTCGGTTCGTAATCCACGAAGAACGTTTCGTCCCAGATGCCGAGCGACACCTTGCGCGCGCTGCTGGCGTCCACCGGCGTCTTGAGCGGCAGCGTGAACGTGTAAACGAGCTTGCCGTGATCGATCGACACGCGAAAGCCGGTCGGCTCGCCGAACGGCTGCGCTTCGCCGTTGACGAACAGGTGGCTGAAATACTGCGCGCCCGCGAGCGACGAAAACGCCTGCTTGCGGAAGATTTCAGTTTGCTTGGCGTCGAGCGGCCCGTTCTCGGGCAAGGTGTCGATGCCGACGATCTGCACCGGAAACCCCTCCGAAAAGCGCCAGCTTTCGGCGATGGCGGTCACGGCCGTGCCCTGCATCTGCACGCGCGCCGCATACCGGATCCACACATGCGGGTGCGCGGCGGCCACGCCCGATACGGCCAAGACGGCGGCCCCGGCGAGCCGCCTGACGACAGTAAGATTCCACATCGCTTTCGATTGTTGGTTCCGGCAGGCCGAGACACGGCGCCTCGTACCGCACGACGACGCGAGTATAACGGGGCTTCGGCCGGAAGCGGCGCGGGCGGCACGGCGCACGCCGCGCCGCCCGCCCGTTCGATCGGCGTGCGCCGTCGCTTACTGCCCGGCCAGATACACGCGCCGCCCGCTCACCCAGGTTTCCCGCACCACGATGTCGCGCATGCCCACCGCATCGATCGCCTGCCACGTCAGCGGATCCTGGTCGAGAATCACCAGATCGGCCTGCTTGCCGGGCAGCAGCGACCCGATCTGCTCGTCGAGGTGACATTGCCAGGCCGCGTCGATGGTGACGGCGCGCAGCGCCTGCGCGATGCTCAGGCGCTCCGACGGGTTCAGCACTTCGACCGGCCCGGTCGCGGCATGGCCCGTGGGCGGCACGCGGGTGGCCTCCATCACGCGGCCGATCGCCTGCTCCATGTAGCGCAGCGGCCCGAACGGCGAAACGAAGTGATCGCTGTGCAGGCTGATGCGCATGCCGGCGGCCAGCGCGGACGCACAGCGGTCCAGCCATTGCGCGCGGTCGTGGCCGAGGATCGTGTCGCGGAACGCCTTGCCCCAGTAGCCCACGTGGCCGATCAGGAAGCTCGGCGAAATCGACATGCGCTTCATGGTCTCCAACGCGTTGTCGTGGAGCAGCGAGGCGTGTTCGATCCGGTGGCGCGCCTTGATGGGCGCCGGGTCGCGATCCGTGTCCGGCGGCGGCACCTTGTCGAGCGCCAACTGGTAGGCGGCCAAGACATTGACGATCCCCTCGTCGCCGTTGGCGTGCGTGAGGATCGGCCACCCGGCATCGGCCGCCCGCTGCATCTGCGTCGCCAGGTGCCGCGTGGGCGTGAAATTGAACAGGCCGTACCGGCCTACGCCGGGCACCGTGTGAACGTCGCAGCAGTGGTACTGCTGGCTCAGCAGCCCCGTCAGCCCCTGATTCGAACCGTCGGCGATCAGCTTGATCGCGCGCAGGCTGAACAAGGTTTCCGGATCGCTGTCGAGCTCGGGCTTGTAAAACGCGAGCCATCCGCCCAGCGCGTTGGCATCGTTGCCGTACAACGCGGCGCCCACCCGCACCGTCAGCGCGTTCGTCTTGGCCAGGGTGCGCATCGTTTCGACCTCGGCAGGCCCGCTCAACATGCCGAGCCCGGCGTCGAAGATCGTGGTGATGCCGCGCTGGTTGGCCTCCGCGAACACGGCCTTCAGGTTCTTCAGCATGTCAGTCGAATCGACCGGCAGCAGCTTCGACACGAGCTTGGAATGCTCCTCGGTCAGAACCCCCGACGCGAAGGTATTCTCGATGCCCGCCCGCTTCAGCGCGACCGTATTCACGTAGCTGATGTGGCCGGACGCGTTGAGCAGGAAAATGCCGACATCCTTGGCCGAACCGGTATACGGCGCGATCCCGTCCAGCCATGTCGCGTCGATTTCCTTCCACTCCGCCATCAGCGACGGATCCACGCCGAAGCCGCACACCCACTGCGGGACATCGGCCGGAGGGTTCACCTTCACCAAGTCCTGGACGGCATCGCAAAGCTTCGCTTTGATCACGTCCAGGCTGTACGGACGCAGCAGTTCCTGGCCCTTGAACGGGCTCAGGTCGGTCCACGATTTGACGAGCGCGCTCGTCATCAGATGCGCGTGCGGATCGATCAGGCCCGGCAGCAAGGCTTGACCCGGGGCGAGCGCGTATTCGGTCACGAGCTGGGTGGGGTACTGCGCCTGCATCTGCGCGCGCACCGCCTCGAGGCGATCGACCGCGATCACCTTGCGCTCGGCAATGCCGATCGCCTCGACCCGCCAATCCGGCCGCTCCGGATCCGGATAAATAGCGCCGCCGTGAAAAATCACGGGCGCCCGGCCTTCGTCATCGTGCAATGGCGACAATTCGGCGATATGCGCTTGCCATTCCGGCGATGCGTGATCGAACGACGGCATGATATGCGGGCTGCAACATGCGCAACCAAAATGAACGGTTTCCGGCATGATTCGTTTCCTTTTGCGTCTTGTTTTATAACGATCGAAAAAACCATCGAATCGGGCATGCCGCCGCCAATGCACCCGCGGCGCATACGGCGTCTTGCCTGTCGATACGCGGCGGCGCCGAAGCGTCGCCGGTGAATCCCCGTAGGCGACGCGCCGCCAGCTCGCGCGCATTCGACTATAAATGACGGAAATGTCAAATGACACGCCTCGTTTTAATCGCATGCAGCCAATATGTTTACCGGTGCATTTCGAATTGTTTGAATGGCGAAACAATCGGCGCGAAAGCGGCGCGATCGGCAATTAAACGTTTCGCATTCCGTGGTAGTCTCGCGCGTCAGTCCGAATACGCGCACGCCGCCACTGGCCAGGCCGCACACGAGAGCACATCGTCGGGGGAATGGGATGAATACGATTATCGGTATCGATCTCGGTACCACGCATAGTTTGACCGCCGTGTGGAAAGACGGCGCGCCGGTTCTGATTCCGAATCCGCTCGGCGAGTTTCTCACCCCGTCCTGCGTCGGCATCGACGACGACGGCAGCGTGCTGGTCGGCCGCGCCGCCCTTCATCGGCTGCACACCCACCCCGATCTGACCGCCGCCAATTTCAAGCGCTACATGGGCACGGCCCGCAAGCTGCGGCTCGGGCAGACCAGCTACCGCCCCGAGGAACTGTCGTCGTTCGTGCTGCGCGCGCTGAAGGCCGACGCGGAAGCCTGGCTCGGCCACCCCGTCGATCAGGCCGTGATCACCGTGCCGGCCTATTTCAACGACACGCAGCGCAAGGCCACGCGCGCGGCCGGCGATCTGGCCGGGCTGAACGTCGCGCGGCTGATCAACGAGCCGACCGCCGCCGCGCTGGCCTACGGCGTGCACGAGCGCGACGCCGAGCGCAAATTCCTGATCTTCGATCTGGGCGGCGGCACGTTCGACGTCTCGATCATCGACATCTTCGACGGCGTGATGGAGATCCGCGCCAGCGCCGGCGACAACATGCTCGGCGGCGAGGATTTCACCGGCGCGCTGGTCGATGCGTTCATCGCGCGGCACCGGCTCGACGCGGAACGACTGCGCGCGCGCCCCGTCGAGCTGCAGCGCCTGCTGCACGAGGCCGAAAGCGCCAAGCGCGCGCTGACGACGGGCGGCAGCGCGCAGATGAGCGCGACGCTCGACGGCACGGCGTACGACATGGCCGTCACGGCCGCCGAATTCGAAACGCTGTGCACGCCGCTGCTGGACCGGCTGCGCCAGCCGGTCACGCGCGCCCTGCGCGACGCGCGGATTCCGCTCAACGAGCTCGACGACGTGATCCTGGTGGGCGGCGCCACGCGCATGCCGGTGGTGCGGCGCATGGCGAGCCTGCTGTTCGGCCGCCTGCCGGCCGGTTCGCTGAACCCGGACGAGGCCGTGGCGCTGGGCGCGGCGGTGCAGGCCGGGCTCAAGCAGCGCGACGCGGCGCTCGAGGAAATCGTGATGACCGACGTGGCGCCGTACAGCCTCGGCGTCGAGGTCGCCACGCATATCTCGCCCAATCGCGTCAGCGACGGCAGCTTCCTGCCGCTCATCGAGCGCAACACCACCGTGCCGGCCAGCCGCGCGAAGACGGTGCAGACGATGCACGACAACCAGACGCGCGTGGACCTGAAGGTCTATCAGGGCGAATCGCACGCGGTGGCCGACAACATCCTGCTGGGCAGCCTGCCGATCGACGTGCCGGCCGCCCCGGCGGGCGAGATGAAGATCGAGGTGCGCTTCACGTACGACGTCAACGGGCTGCTCGAGGTGATCGCCCGGCAACTGCCGGACGGCCAGCCGCACACGCTCGTGATCGAGGAAAACCCGGGCGTGCTGAGCCAGCAGGAAATCGCGGCGCGCCTGGCGGCGCTGAGCCAGATGAAGATTCATCCGCGCGAAACCACGGAGAACCGCACGCTGCTGGCGCGCGCCGATCGGCTGTTCCAGGAATTGCTCGGCGAGCCGCGCCACTTCATCGGGCAACAGATCGTGACGTTCCAGTCGGTGCTCGAAACGCAGGAGCCCGACATGATCGCCCAGGCGCAGACGGCGCTGAAGCGGGTGCTGGAGCATTTCGAAACGCGCCAGATCTTCTGACGCCGCGCCCATGAGTACCGCTACGCCATCGATCTGGGACACGCTCGGCGTGCCCGCCAACGCGACCGAAACCGAGATCCGGCGCGCCTACGCCCAACGGCTCAAGATCACGCGGCCCGACGACGATCCGGTTGCGTTCCAGGCGCTGCGCGAAGCCTACGAACGCGCGCGGCAGATCGCGCAGGCACGGGCGGCGCGCGAGGCGCGCGAGGCGCACGAGGCGCACGAGGTGCACGAGGTGCACGAAGCGCCGGCTCGCGGCGAAGCGGTCGGTCAGACGCCGCCGGCTGCGGCTGACGCGGAGGCCGAGCCGCTGCCCGCGACATCGGTTCCGGACGGCGCGCGGCCGCCCGCGGCATCGGACATGCGCGGCGTGATTCAACCGCCCAGGGCGCCGCGCCCTCCGGAGGCGCTTCAACCGCCCGAGACACCGGTTCCGCCCGGGGCGCTTCAACCGCCCAAAGCGCCGCGCCCGCCCGACGCGCTCCAAGCGCCTGAGGCACCAACACCGCCCGATGCGCTTCAACCGCCCAAGGCGCCGCGCCCGCCCGACGCGCTCCAAGCACCCGAGGCGCTCCAACCGCCCGAGATCCCGCCCGTCGCGCAACCGCCCAGGCCACCGGAACCCGCGCCACCGGCCGCCATCGCCGCCCCCAACGAGATCGCCCAGGCCGCCTGGCAGCGCTTCATCGCCTCGCGCCGCGGGCCGCCCGCGCAGCCCATCGCGCTGGCCATTCTGCTGCGCGACGACGCCCTGACCCATCTGGCGGCCCGCGACGCGTTCGAGCTGCTGTGCGCGCACTACTGCGCCGGCGACAACGCCGATCCCGCGCTGCGCATCGAAATCGCCGACATCATGGAGTGGGAGCGCGATTCGAGCTTCATCCTGCGCGCGCTGCCGCACGTCGGCCGCACCGCGATGGCGCGCGTGCAGGCCGACCGCCTGGTGCGCAGCATCGAACACCGTCTCCCCAAGGCCTTTGCACTCCTGAGCAAGCCGCCCGTGTCGCCGCAACGCGCCCGCCTGATGCTGCTGTCGAGCCGGCGCGTCGCGCAGTTGAGCCGCGCGCTGGCGATACTGCGCGGGCATCCGCAGCACGTCGTGGCGTATCGCTTCGCGCTGCCGACGCTCGCGTTCTGGGACGCGCAGTGCGAATCGCGCCTGACGCCTTCGTCCTGGCTGCCCGGCGCCGTGCTGGTGAGCTGGCTGGCCGCGATCGTCTGGGTGGCGGCCGGCCCGTTCCGGCTGCTGACCTGGGCGCCGCCCTGGGCGACGTTCGCCGCGCTGCCGATCGCCGCCGGCGCGGCGCTGGTGACGCCGGTCCTGGCCCTGCTGTTCTGGCCCGACCGTGCCCGCCGGTGGTATCGCCGCATCGAGGATCGCCCGCTGTTCCGTTACGGATGGATAGGACTCTGGACGATCGCCTCGATCGCGCTCATGGAGGGGCGGCTGCACGATCTGCAGGGCGTGCAGCTCGGCGGCATGCTCGGCCTGATCGCCGCGTTCGGCTGGGCGATGGCGGCGGTGCCCGCCTCGCTGTATTCGATGTCGCTCATCTGCAGCCCGATGCTCGCGCCGCTGTTCGGCACGCAGGCCTTGTACGCGCACGTGTTCGGCGCGCAGGCCGACTACGGGCACGTGTCCGGCGCGCGCAGCGTGCTCTGGAGCCTGATTCAGGGGCCGCTGATCCTCGCGCTGCTGCCGGTGCAAACCTCGCTGTCCCTCGCACTCCGAACGCACCCTCTCGCGATGCGATGGATGAGCGCGGCGTGGTGGGCGATCGTCGCGATTCTGCTGACGGTCGTGTCGATGGCCAGCGCGGCCGAGTTCACCCACGCCGTCACGCCGTTCGCCCTGCCGCTGTTCGTGGCGGCCGCGCTGAGCAGCATCTCCGTCGTCGAGTGGGGCCAGCCCCGCAGGCACTGGCTGCTCTTCGCGGCATTGATTCCGCTGGCCGTGGTGCCGGCCATCGAATCCTGCATGCTGTTCGTCTGGCCGGTCGTGGCGGCCGTCAGCCTCACCTACGCACTCCGAAAAGGTTCGCCCGCGCGCGCCGCCGAACTCCGGGCTCGATGGCTGGCGAGCCGCCCCTACCGGTATCGGGTGCGCAGCGGCT
The DNA here is from genome assembly GCF_017104645.1 of Burkholderia sp. Ac-20379. Taxonomy (GTDB): domain Bacteria; phylum Pseudomonadota; class Gammaproteobacteria; order Burkholderiales; family Burkholderiaceae; genus Burkholderia. Next base: position 2,896 of record NZ_JAAGPF010000202.1, on the reverse strand, counting down.
GGCATCGCCCCGCCACCACGCTGCAACTGCGCGTCGGCGTCGCCGTCCTGACGTTCGTCGCGCTGTGGATGGTGAGCACGTTCGTCGCGATCAATATCGGCGCTACATCGCCCCGGGCCGACGGGCATGCCCAACGGGCCGCCCGCTTCGACCTGCCGTACGCGACGCGGCCCGCGCCGAAGCTCGACATGCCCGGCCCACAGGCCGACGCCCCCGCAAGCGCCCCCGCAAGCGCCCCCGAGCCGCGCGTGCTTCACCTGCGCGGCTCGGCCGCGCTGCACAGCCCCGACTGCCGCCTTCCCGCGCCCGAGTACCCGGCCCTGGCGCGCCGCCGCGGCCTGAGCGGCCGCGTGGTGGTGCGCGTGGTGCTGTCGCCCCAGGGCCTGCCGGAGTCCGCATCGATCGTTCAAGGCAGCCAGCACGACGAGCTCGACGAGGCCGCGCGCCGCGCCGCGCTGGCCATCACCTGCGAGCCGTATCTCGTGCAGGGCAAGGCGGTGCGGGCGAAGGTCAGCATTCCCTTCACGTTCGCGCTGCGCGACGAATAGGCGCCGGGCCGCCCGATCCTGACCAATCCTCAAGACTTCGCAAACCCGCCTCCCGTTTCGCCCCCCGCCGCGCACCGCGGCGGGGGGCGCGTAGTGTTCGAACCATCTTCGTCCTTCGCTTCGCGCGCATTCGCCATGCCCTCATCGGTTCGCTCCGCCTCGCCCGCCCCGTCCACCCACCTCGCCCAGACCGACGCCGCCGCACCCGAAACCGCGTCCACGCCCGATGCCGGCCGCCCCACGGGCAAGCACACGGACGCCGCATCGGCCCAGTTTTCCGGCCTGAAATCGCGCCGCCCGAGCGACAGCGCCGGCTCGGACGCCGCTTCCACCGCGAGCAAGACGGGCTCGCGCCTGCGCAAGGGCTCGCTGCCGCCGGCCCACTCCAGCACGCCGAACACCTCGCGCGCGCAAGCCGAACGTCATTCGATCGAGATGGCGCGCCTGTCGCGCGTGCACTCGGCCGCCAGCACGCACGCGAGCGCCGCGCCGAGCGTCGAATCGGCCGATGCGAGCGACGATGAGGATGACGAAATCACGCTGAAGCTGCCCGAGCCGTGCGGCGGCGCATTGACCGTCGGCAGCGACGGCAAGCCGGTCTGCAAGGACGATCACGGCGTGCAGAGCGTGCTGAACCTGATCGGCGACCTCGATCCCGAAGCGGTCAAGAATCTGAACATCGCGCCCGGCGCGCAGATTCATGTCGAGTGGGATCCCGCCCTGATGGAGAAGATGAGCCGCTTCCGCGAGCTGTGCGGCGGCAACATGCTGGTGGCCACCGACCTGCTGCGCGACGCGATCGCCAAGGGCGAAAGCGCGTTCACGCCCGAAGCGCGCATGCCGGGCACCGATCAGCACCCGAGCGAATTCCTGCGCAACGTGGGCATCCAGATCCGCGTCACGCCCGACAACGGCACGAGCGCGCGCCTGCAGGCCGCGCTCGCGCACCCGCCCGCCGACCCCGCCAAGCAGGCGCGGCTCGCGAAATTCCGCGGCGATTTCGGCGCGATGTCGATGCTGTCGCTGGCCACCAACAAGGATTTCAACAAGGAGCTGGCGTACGGCCTCGGCGCGAGCCTGGTCGGCACCGGCGCGATCGGCGCGACGTTCGACTACGGCATCTGGGCCAGCGTGAAGACGGCGATCGGCCCGGCGGCCGCGGCCAAGTACGGCCCACTGCTCGATTCGCTGACGCCGCTGTTCGCCGAAACCTTCGATTCGATGGTCATCAAGCGGCTCATGGAAGTGATGAAGGGCGGCAGCTTCATGCCCGCGCATCTGTCCGAGGCGCTCGGCGATCTCAAGGGCGCGGCGTTCTCCGGCTCGATCGCGGCGGTCGGCTCGCTGCCGAACAACTTCGTGCGCGATCTCGCGAAGGCCGCCAAGGAAGCCGGCCACGACAAGCTGGCGGTGGGCCTGCTGGTGCTCAAGCAGGTCACCAACCTGCTCGCCACCTGGACGTCCGGCGCGATGGTGCCGCTCGAAGTGATGGAGGATCACCAGGCGCTGGTCGAGAAGAAGATGGCGATGATCGAGGCCGGCACGATCCCGCGCCCGCAGGTGGACGACGTGCTCAAGCACGTCAGCGACGAGGCGCTGGCCACGCTGCGCGCCGGGCGCGGCACCGGCTCGGCGATCCGCTCGATGGCCACCGGCGGCGAAATCGCCGCGACGCTCGGCCTGATGCTCTCGCTGCTGTCGCACGCGGGCGTGCTGCCGAGCACGGTCGAGCAGCTGATCACGCTGATGTACTCCACGCCGACCGAAGTCATCAGCATGGTGTCGACGATGGCCGCCGAAAAGTGGGTGGGCGCCGATTCGAGCAAGGAAGACGCCCGCATCACCACCGATGCCGCCAAGCAAAGCGGCATGCTCGGCCAGATCGCGAAGTCGGATCAAACGTCGCTGGCCGATCTCGACCACATCGCGCGCCCGTTCGGCGAACGCAACGCGCAGCTCGGCTACGCCGTCACGGTGGCGCTGGGCGGCGCGATGGGGCTGGTGGAAAAGGGCGCCGAATACGGCATGCGCTCCGCGAGCGCGGTCGGCCAGGGCATGCAGGCGATCCCGGGCGCGGCCTACGAGCACGCGCTGAAGCCGATGGGCCAGGGCATCGCCTGGACGGCCCAGAAGACGGGCGAGGCGCTCGCACCGGTGCTCACGCCGGCAGGCAAGGCGATCGCGGCGAGCGCATCGGCGGCCGGCACCTATGTGGTCAAGCCGACGGCCAATGTCACGGCGATGGCCGTCGACGGCGTGGTGCGCGCGCCGGGCGCCGGTGCGCGCCTCGTCGGCCAGGCCGTGGAGCGGAAGAGCACACGTTGGAACTCCAGGCACCATAGAGCGCC
>NZ_JAAGPF010000201.1 GCF_017104645.1 Burkholderia sp. Ac-20379 | reverse complement strand
GCAGCCGCATCTCGCCGCAGCCCGCATGCGGCACCAGCAGCTCGACGAGCGCGCCGACCGGCCAGCCGCCGCCCGGCAATTCGGCCGACAGCGCCGGATAGCCGGTGCCGACCGTGCGCGCGCCGCCCCGGGCGAGCTGGGAGCCGCGCCAGAGCGAAGGATGCAGCGATTCGAGGGGAACGGAGGCGGACGACATCGGCGGGCGGCATGAAGCCAACGATAACTGTATATATATACAGTATATGAGAAGCCGTCCGGCGACGCATGATTTTCGAGAAACAATTTCAGGGGCCGGAAGCGGCATGGCGCGATACCGCGCACCGGCGCCGTAAACGACGAAAGGCCCCGCAGGGCCTTTCGGTCAAACCAGGGAAACGAGGCGGCCGCTCAGAACGACGGCACCATCGAACCCTTGAACTCCTTCAGGATGTAGGCGCGCACTTCCGGCGACTGATACGCCGCCACGAGCTTCTTCACCCACGGCTGGTTCTTGTCCTGCGCGCGCACGGCGATCAGGTTCGCGTACGGGCTGGTCAGCGATTCGAGCGCGATCGCGTCCTTGGTCGGCTGCAGGTTCGCGGCGATCGCGTAGTTCGTGTTGATCACGGCGGCATCCACGTCGCCGAGCACGCGCGGCAGTTGCGCCGCGTCGAGTTCGGTCAGCTTCAGCTTCTTCGGGTTGTTCGTCACGTCGAGCACGGTGGCGTTGTTGCCGCCCGTGGCCGCGCCGGCCTTCAGCTTGATCACGCCTTGCGATTGCAGCAGCAGCAGCGCGCGGTTCTCGTTCGACGGATCGTTCGGCACCGCGACCTTCGCGCCTTCCGGCAGGTCCTTCAGCGATTTGAACTTCTTCGAATAGACGCCGATCGGCGAGATGTAGGTCAGGCCCGCGCTGACGATCTTGTAGCCGCGCTGCTTCACCTGGCTGTCGAGGTAGGGCTGGTGCTGGAAGCTGTTGGCGTCGAGATCGCCCGAATCGAGCGCCGCGTTCGGCTGCACGTAATCGTTGAATTCGATGACCTTCACGTTCAGGCCTTGCTTCTCCTTCGCGACCTTCTGCACGACCTGCCACACCTGCGCATCCGGGCCGGCGACCGTGCCGACCTTGATCACCTTGTCCTGCGCCTGCGCGCCGAACGACACGCTCAGGGCCGCGCCGGCTGCGACGGCGGACACCACTTTCAGGAGATTGCGACGCTTCATCATCTGTTGTTCTCGCTTGCTGTATTGCTGTTGCTTTACCGGATGTGGGCAGCGCGGTTCGTGGCCGCCCGCCCGTCAAGGATGCGAATGGTGTCACAGGATCCGCATCAAGTGAAATACATCCCGCTCATATGGGTATGCCTGGCGACGCGCATCGCCGCGACGTGCGGCCTGCGGAGCGACTTGTGCTACAAAGCAGATCGGCGCCATGCACCAGCACCGCCCTCCCGGACAGGATCCCGAATGTACGTCATCGATTTCCACTACACGGCCTCGCGCGATCGCATCGACGCGGCGCTCGACCGCCACCGCGCGCATCTGCAGATCCATTTCGACAGCGGCGTGTTCATCGCCTCGGGGCCGAAGGTGCCGCGCGACGGCGGCGTGATTCTCGCGGCGCGCGTGGAGCGCGAGCGGCTCGACGCGATCCTCGCCGAGGATCCGTTCGTGCTGGAGGGGCTCGTGACCTATACCGTCACCGAATTCAAGACCACGCGCGTGGCGGCGGGCCTGAACCTGCCGGCGCTGCCCTGAGCACGCGCCGGCCGCCGCGGCGCACTCAGCCGAGCAGCAGTTTCAGGTCGTGCACCCACGGCCCCGCGCCTTGCCCGTCTCGCACGAACAGGCGCAGCTTGCCGTCGGGATCGAACACGTAGCTGGCCGCCGTGTGGTCCATCGTGTAGCTGCCGGGCGTCTTGCCCGGCGACTTCGCGTAGTAGATGCGGAACGCCTTCGCGACCTGCTTCAGTTGCGCGTCGTCGGCCGGCCGCAGCGCGACGAACGACGGATCGAACGCGGCCACGTATTGCGCGAGCAGCGCGGCCGTATCGCGCTCCGGATCGACGCTCACGAGCAGCACCTGCACGCGCTTGGCATCGGGCCCGAGCGTCTGCATCGCCTGCGCGAGGTCGGCCATCGTGGTCGGGCAGATATCGGGGCAATGCGTGTAGCCGAACACCAGCACGACCGCGCGGCCCTTGAAGTCGGCCAGCGTGCGCATCCGGCCCGCGGTATCCGGCAACGCGAAATCCTTGCCGAACTGCGTGTTGCCGGTGATGTCGAGATTCTGGAAGGCGGGTTGCGGCTGGCAGCCCGCGAGGCCGGCGGCCGCGCTGCCCGCCAGCAGGCAGGTTGCGGCGGCGGCAATCAGGCGGCGCCGCCGCGCGAAGCGGGAAGGCGGCGTCACGATGGCGCTCAGAAGCCGAGCACCGGACGCGCGTAGTGGTCGATCAGCAGCGCCGCGAACAGCAGCGACAGATAGACGATCGAGAAGCGGAAGGCGCGGCGCGCGAGCTCGTCGGAGTAATCGACGTAGACCTTCCACGCATAGGCGAGGAACATCGCGCCGAGCAGCACCGCGCTGGCCAGATAGACCACGCCGCTCATGCCCGAGATGAACGGCATCATCGTCACGACGAACAGGATCACCGTGTAAAGCAGGATGTGCAGCCGCGTGAACTTCGAGCCATGCGTGACCGGCAGCATCGGCAGGCCCGATTGCTCGTAATCCTTGACGCGGTAGAGCGCGAGCACCCAGAAGTGCGGCGGCGTCCAGACGAAGATGATCAGCACGAGGATCCACGCGTCGCCGGGCACGCTGCCCGTGACGGCGGCCCAGCCGAGCGCCGGCGGCATCGCGCCCGAGGCGCCGCCGATCACGATGTTCTGCGGCGTGGCCGGCTTGAGCAGCAGCGTGTAGATGACCGCGTAGCCCACGAACGTGGCGATCGTCAGCCACATCGTCAGCGCGTTGGTGAACGTGTAGAGCGTCCAGGCGCCGGCGCCGCCGAGCACGGTGGAGAACGCGAGGATCTGCGGCGTGGTGATCTCGCCGCGCGCCGACGGCCGCCAGGCGGTGCGGCGCATCTTCGCGTCGATCTTCTGTTCGACGAGGCAATTGATGGCGAACGCGGCGCCGGCCAGCAGCCAGATGCCGACGGTGCCGCCGATCAGCACCTTGGGCGGCACCATGCCGGGCGTGGCCAGGAACATCCCGATCACCGCACAGAACACGGCAAGCTGGGTGACGCGGGGCTTCGTCAGCGCGAAATACTGAGACAGGCGGCTGCCGGGGGACTGGGAGAGCGAGGATTCCATGGGCGCTTGGCGTCGTCAGGCGGGCGCGATGTCGCGCGCGGGGAGCGCGGCGCGGCCGGGACGACTTGAAAGGATTCGAAAGTTTAACATGATCAGCAACAGCAACAGGATCGCGGCCCCGCCGTTGTGGGCGACGGCGACGGGCAGCGGCCACTGCAGCACGATGTTGGTCAGCCCCGTCACGAACTGGATCGCGACCACCAGCAGCACGCCGTTGGCGGGCCGCCGCAGCGACGCATAACGGCGCATGCGCCAAGCGAACGCCACCAGGAACGCGATCACGACGAACGCGAACGTGCGGTGCGTCCAGTGGATCGCCACCAGCGCATCCTGCGTGATCGCCGCGCCGTCGCCGGCCATGCCGAGCGCGCGCCACAGATGGAAGCCGTGCGCGAAATCCATCGGCGGCACCCATTGGCCGTTGCAGGTCGGGAAATCGGTGCAGGCGAGCACCGCGTAATTGGTGCTGACCCAGCCGCCCAGCGCGATCTGCACGACCAGCAGCAGCAGCGCCGCGAGCGCCGCGGCGCGATGGCGGCCCGCCTCGGGGTCGTGCGCCGGCAGCGGCGTCATGCGCGCGGCGAGCCAGCCGAGCGAGCCGAGCAGCGTCAAGCCGAGCAGCAGGTGAATCGTCACGATCACGGGTTGCAGCTTCATCGTCACCGTCCAGGCGCCGAACGCGCCCTGCACGAGAATCAGGCCGAGCAGCCCGGTGGGCCACCACGGCGACACCGACAGCGGCCGGCGCCGCGCGCGTGCCACCCAGGCGATCAGCACCTGGGCGATGATCAGCACGCCGATCGCCATCGCGAAATAGCGGTGGATCATCTCGATCCAGGCCTTCGACATGCTGACCGGCCCGGACGGCATGGCCAGATGCGCGGCCGAGATCGCCGCGTGCGCGACGAACGGCGACGAGGTGCCGTAGCAGCCCGGCCAGTCGGGGCAACCGAGGCCCGAATCGGTCAGGCGCGTGAAGCCGCCGAACATCACGAGATCGAGCGTGAAGAAGGTCGTCATCCAGACGAGCTTGCGGAATTTGTCGTCGTCGGCCTTCACCCACACGTAGGACAGGGGCAGAAGCGCGATCGTCAGGCCGATCAGGCCGAGTTGCAGTAGGTACATCCAGAATTCTCGTTGCGCCGCGCAGCGTGGCCCGGCCTCAACCGATGCTCGACCACTTGAGCAGCTTCGTCACGTCGTTCTTGATCTTGCTGGGGTCGGGATCCTTCGGAAACCGCATCATCAGGTTGCCGCTCGGGTCGACCAGATAGATGTGATCCGTGGCGTGCGTGCCGGCATCGGCGGGCAGCCAGGCCTCGACCGCGGCGGGATCGACGACGAAGCGCCGCGTGTCCGGATAAGCCGACAGGATCCTGGCGTCGACGGGCCTGGCATCGCTGCGCAGCCAGACCGGGACGATCCGCTGCCGCTCGCCGCCTTGCGTCGCGCGCACCTGCCGCATGAAGTACAGTTTCCGGGCGCACGCATCATCGCACAAACCGCCGTTTTCCATCACCAGCAGCCAGACGCCGCGCAGCGACGCCAGCGGCACCGTGCGGCCGGTTTCGTCGGTCGCCGTCAGCCCGGCCGGGATCGGCCGCTGGGGCGAGATCAGCGTGCCGTAGTTGGTGGAACCGCCACGGGGCTTGACGACGTAGTACGTGAAATAGGACGCGACGACCGGCGCGGCGCAGATCAGGAACAGCGCGAGCAGCACCCAGCGGCCGCGCTGCCACGAGCCTTGATGCGACGATGTGCCGCGCCCGGATTGGGCCTGCGCCGGGCGGGAAGACGGGGTCGACACGGCATCGTTCTCCATACGAATCTCATTCGAGGCGCGGCGCGACGCACCGGCCGGTTGTGCTTCAGGCATCCCGGGTCACGCCCGGGGCGGTCTTGCGGGCCGCGCGCCGTGCCGCATACAGGCCGGCCACGGCGGCTGCCGCCGCCATCGCCCACCACTGCACCATGTAGCCGTAGTTGCGGCCGACATCCTGGGTCGGCTGCGGCCAATCGCGCACGAGGCCGTCGTCGCTGCCGCCGGTCTGCTGGATCACGTAAGGCAGCAGCGGCAGCCCCGTCTCGCGCGCGAACGCGGCGACCTCGAGGTTCTGCCGGATCCGCTGATGCGCGGCCGAGCCGCCGCTGCCGAGTTCGAACGCGCGCGACGCGTCGGCGCGCGCGATGCCCTCGATCGTCACCTCGCCCGGCGGCGTCGCGAACGGCGCGATCGTCGTGCGCTCGGCCAGATTGCGCGGCAGCCAGCCGCGGTTGACGAGCACATAGGCGCCGTCGGCCAGCCGCATCGGCATCACGACATAGAAGCCGGGCTGATCGCGATACGCGCGGTTGTCGAGGAACACGGCGTCGGCGGCGATCAGGCGGCCCGTGGCGCGCACGCGATGGAACTCGACGGCCTGCAGCGTCACCGGCGCCGCGCCCGCGACGAACGGCTCCGCATGTTCGTAACGCATCACGTTCGCCTCGAGCGCTTCCTTCTGATGCGCGCGATCGCGCTGCCAGAAACCGAGCCGAACGGTCAGCGCGATCACCGCGAGAACCAGCAGCGCGGGCAGCCAGTGCAGCTTCATCTTCGGACTCCGGAACATTCGCATCGGCGGGAGCGAAGTGCGATAATCGTCCGGTCGTCGACGAACCGCCGGTCAACGGTAAGTTCCATGCACATCCTCGTTCCCATCGCGTTTGCGCTGATCCTCGCGAGCCTCGCGTCGGCCCTCTATTTCATGATGCACGACCGTGGCCACACCAAGCGCATGGTCTGGTCGCTCGCCACGCGCGTCGGGCTGTCGATCTCGCTGTTCCTGTTCATCCTGTTCGCGAACTGGATGGGCTGGATCCACTCGACCGGCATCCCGATGGGCCGCTGACGGCGGCCCCGCTCTCCTCTCCAGACGCTTACGACAGCCAGTACACCACCACGTACAGGCCGAGCCACACCACGTCCACGAAGTGCCAGTACCACGCCGCGCCCTCGAACGCGAAGTGGTGATCGGGCTTGAAGTGCCCGCGCAGCATCCGCACCAGCACCACGGTCAGCATCGTGCCGCCGAGAAACACGTGGAAGCCGTGAAAGCCCGTCAGCAGGAAGAACGTCGACCCGTACACGCCCGAGGCCAGCGTCAGGTTCAGTTCGTGGTACGCATGAAAATATTCGAAGCCCTGCAAGAACAGGAACGAGACGCCGAGCACGATGGTGGCCGCCAGCCAGACGATCGCCTTGCGCCGATGATCCTCGCGCAGCGCGTGGTGCGACACCGTCAGCGTCGCGCCTGACGTCAGCAGCAGCGCGGTGTTGATGGTCGGCACCGGCCACGGGCCCATGGTGCGGAAGTGCCCGGCCAGCGCGGCCGGCCCCTCGTTCGGCCACACCGCGCTGAAGTCCGGCCAGATCAGCCGGTAATCGAGGCTGCCGAGCTGGTGCATCGCGATCTCGCGCGCATAGAACAGCGCGCCGAAGAACGCGCCGAAGAACATCACCTCGGAGAAGATGAACCAGCTCATGCTCCAGCGGTACGACTTGTCGACGCGCTGGCCGTACATGCCGCCCTCCGATTCGGAGATCGCGTCGCCGAACCAGTGATACAGCACGAACAGCACCCACAGCAGGCCGAGCACCATCGTGATCGGCGCCCATCCGTGGCCGTTGATCCAGAGCGCCAGCGAACCGAGCATGACGAGCAGGCCGAGCGCCGCGCTGATCGGATGTTGCGAAGGGTGCGGCACGAAATAGTAGGGGCTTTCGTTATGAGCGCTCATGCTTGATTCTCCACTTCAGTCCAGTTGAGTCCGGAGTGCCCGGACCGCCGCGCGAGCGCAACGCCTCGCGCCGTTGTTCCTGCCGCTACCCCACCACCGCCCGCACGATCAGCAGCAACGCGCCGATGAACAGCGCCGCCGCGATCAGCGCGGCCAGCAGCACATGCAGCGGGTTCAGCGATTGCGCGTCCGCCTCCAGATCGCTGCGCTTGCGCACGCCGAAGAACGACCACAACACCGCCTTGAGCGTCTTGCCGATCGAGCCTTGCGTCATGACTTCTCCCGCACAACGTCCGTCGCCGCGTCACGCACCCGGGCTGGCCTGCGCGGCCGCCACCGGCGCCGGCTTGTTCAGCTCGAAAAACGTGTAGGACAACGTGATAGTTTTGACGTCTTTCGGCAGTGCCTTGTCGATCACGAACACCACCGGCATCCTGCGCGATTCGTTCGGTTTGAGCGTCTGCTGCGTGAAGCAGAAACACTCGATCTTCTTGAAGTATTCGGTGGCCTGCTTCGGCGCGTAGCTCGGGATCGCCTGCGCGACGACCGGCCGGTCCTGTCCGTTCGTGACGTCGTACACCACCGTCATCACCTCGCCCGGATGCACGTCGAGGCTGCGCTGCTCGGGCCGGAAACCGAGCGGCCCGCGCGCGTTCGCATCGAACTCGACCGACACCGTACGGCTCATGTCGACCTGCGTATTGCGCGCTTCGCGTGCGCTGACGTCGCGCTGCACGAGATTGTTGATGCCGGTGACCTGACAGATCGCGCGATAGATCGGCACGAGCGCAAAGCCGAAGCCGAACATCAGCGCCGCCACGATCACGAGCTTGATCAGCATCGTGCGGTTGAACAGGCTGTCGGCATCGGCGATCGATTTCGACATGGTGAGGATTCCTCTCTGTCTGGGCCGGCGTCTACGTCATGAGGTCGAAGCGATCCACTGATTGACGACGGCGGCGATGAAGAATACGGCCACCACGGCCAGCAGAATCAGGCCGAGGCGCTTGTTGCCCGCGCGGATCTGCGCGGGCGTGCGTGCTTGTGAAGAGTTCCGGTTCATCGGCTCGGGCGGGTGGTTGGCGCCGCCGCCCGGGCCGGGCGACCAGCGCGTTGTGCGTCAGTCGACCGTCGGCGGGTGCTCGAAGGTATGGAACGGGGCCGGGCTCGGAACCGTCCATTCCAGGCCGGTCGCCCCATCCCACGGCTTGTCGCCGGCCTTCTCGAGTTCGCCTCCGCCGCGATAGGCGGGCAGCACCACCGCGAACAGGAAGTACACCTGGGCAAGACCAAAGCCGAACGCGCCGATCGTCGCCACCTGGTTGAAGTCGGTGAACTGCGCCGGGTAGTCGGCGTAGCGGCGCGGCATGCCGGCCAGGCCGACGAAGTGCATCGGGAAGAACGTGACGTTGAAGAAGATCATCGTCGCCCAGAAGTGGATCTGGCCGCGCATCTCGTTGTACATCCAGCCGGTCCACTTGGGCGCCCAGTAGTACCAGCCCGAGAACAGCGCGAACAGCGAGCCGGCCACCAGCACGTAGTGGAAGTGCGCCACCACGAAGTAGGTGCCGTGATACTGGATGTCGAGCGGCGCCATCGCGAGCATCAGGCCCGTCAGGCCGCCGAACGTGAACACGAACAGGAAGCCGATCGAGAACAGCATCGGGGTTTCGAAGCTCAGCGAGCCGCGCCACATCGTGGCGACCCAGTTGAACACCTTCACGCCGGTCGGCACCGCGATCAGCATCGTCGCGTACATGAAGAACAACTGGCCCGTGACCGGCATGCCGGTGGCGAACATGTGGTGCGCCCAGACCATGAACGAGAGAATCGCGATCGAGGCCGTGGCGTACACCATCGAGCTGTAGCCGAACAGCGGCTTGCGCGAGAACGCCGGGATCACCTGCGAGACGATCCCGAACGCCGGCAGGATCATGATGTAGACCTCGGGGTGCCCGAAGAACCAGAAGATATGCTGGTACATCACCGGATCGCCGCCGCCGGCCGCGTTGAAGAACGAGGTGCCGAAGTGGCGATCGAACAGCACCATCGTGATCGCACCGGCCAGCACCGGCATCACGGCGATCAGCAGGTAGGCCGTGATCAGCCAGGTCCACGCGAACATCGGCATCTTCATCAGCGTCATGCCCGGCGCGCGCATGTTGAGGATGGTCACGACGATGTTGATGCCGCCCATGATCGACGACGCGCCCATCAGGTGCACCGCGAAGATGGCGAAATCCATGCCCGGCCCCATCTGCGTCGACAGCGGCGCGTAGAGCGTCCAGCCGGCCGCCGTGGCGCCGCCCGGCGCGAAGAACGAACCGACCAGCAGCACCGCCGCCACCGGCAGCAGCCAGAAGCTGAAGTTGTTCATGCGGGCGAAGGCCATGTCCGACGCGCCGATCTGCAGCGGGATCATCCAGTTCGCGAAGCCGACGAACGCCGGCATGATCGCGCCGAACACCATGATCAGGCCGTGCATCGTGGTCAGCTGGTTGAAGAATTCGGGGCGCATGATCTGCAGGCCCGGCTCGAACAGCTCGGCGCGAATGCCGAGCGCCATCACGCCGCCCGACAGGAACATCACGAACGAGAACAGCAGGTACAGCGTGCCGATGTCCTTGTGATTCGTCGCGAACAGCCAGCGCCGCCAGCCATGCGGCAACGCGTGCGCATGATCGTCGTGCGCGTGGTCCGCGGGTACGTCGTGTCCAATGCTAGACATGGATGTCTCCTAATTCGTATTCCGATGCCGTCGGTGAGGACGACGAACGGTGGCTCAGGCGGCCGGCGCGATCTCTACACGTCGCGCTTGTCTGGCGTCGGCGCCACCCGTGATCGCTTGCGGCTTCTGCAGCACGATCCGGCCTTCGGCCACGCCCGCGGCCTTCAGTGCGTCGCGCACGGCTTGCGCGCGGCGCTTGGCGAGATCGGCATTGGCGGCCGCCGACCCCGTCTTGTCCGTGTAACCCGACAACGTGAGCTTCGCATCGGCATGCGCGCTCGCATATTGCGCCGCCGCATCGATCGCGGCCTTGGCGTCGCCCGGCAGATCGCTCTTGCCGGTGTCGAAATAGATCGCGGCCGGCAGCGCGGCGGTTTGCGCCGCGGCACCCGCATCCGACGCGCCCGTTGCCGCCGCCGCGGCCGGCGCCGATGCTTCGGATGCCGATGCATTCGCGGCGGGCGCGTTGCCGGTGGCCGGCGCCGCGCCGCCTTCGGGCATCTTGCCGTTGCGCGCATCGGCCACCTGCTTCGGTTGCAGCGCATCGCCCATGTGATTGCCCCAGGCATTGCGCTCGTAGGTGATCACCGAGGCCAGATCGACGTCGGACAGCGACGCCCAGCTCGGCATCGCGCCCTTGCCGTGCAGCACGATCTCGAGGTGCCCGGCGATCGGGCCGGTGGCGATCTTGCTGCCGTCGATGGCCGGGAACGCGCCGAGGCCCTTGCCGTTCGGCTGGTGGCAGGCCGCGCAAGTGGCCTTGTAAACATCCTCGCCGTGCGCCATCAGTTCGGCGCTGGTCCAGACCTTGTTGGGATCGAGCGTGGCGGAAGCGGCCTTGGCCTTCTCGTCCTTGACCCATTTGTCGTAATCGTCCGCCGACACCACCTTCACGACCACCGGCATGTAGGCGTGTTCCTTGCCGCACAGCTCGGTGCAGAAGCCGCGATAGGTGCCGACCTTGTCGGCCTTGAACCAGGTGTCGCGCACGAAGCCCGGGATCGCGTCCTGTTTGACGCCGAACGCGGGCACGTACCACGAATGGACCACGTCGTTGGCCGTGGTGATGATGCGGATCTTTTTGTCGACGGGCACCACGAGCGGGTTGTCGACTTCCTGCAGGTAGGTGTCGCTGATCGGCTGCTGGCCGTTCACTTCGCTGCGCGGCGTCGTGAGCGTGGAGACGAAGCTGATGCCCTCGCCCGGCCCCTTCACGTAGTCGTAGCCCCACTTCCACTGATAGCCCGTGACCTTGACGGTCAGATCGGCGTTGGTGGTGTCCTTCATGGCGACCACGGCCTTGGTGGCCGGCAGCGCCATCAGCACGACGATCACGAACGGCACGATCGTCCAGATGATTTCGACGGTGGTGCTTTCGTGGAAATTCGCAGCCTTGTGGCCACGCGATTTGCGGTGCGCGAACACCGAATAGAACATCACGCCGAACACGCCGACGAAGATCACCGTGCAGAGGATCAGCATCATGGTGTGCAGGTCGTACAGTTCCTGCGCGATCTTCGTGACGGGGGGCTGGAGGTTGATCTCGTTGACGCGCGGCCCGCCGGGGCTGTCGCCGACGGCCAGGGCCGCGCCGGACGCGAGTAACCCGCCTACCGCCAGCAAACCAATGAGGGCGCGATTGATTGTTTTCATGGCTTCCTTACCCAAAATTGTCATTCCTACCCTCCCCCACCGCCCGACATCGGGGCGGCCGCTCCGATCAGCCGCATCGCCTCAGCGACGCGTGCAGCTCACGAGCGAACTGGGCTCGCCGGTATTGGGCGAGATACTGCCCGACCACGACGCTCTGCCCGCGCGACACGACCCTGACCGGATCGCGCGGCGACGCCCCCGGTTCGACCCGCACCCAGCACGGGTTGAACTCGAAGCGCGTCAGTTGCTCGGCGCTCATCCGCTCGATCAGCAGACGATGCGGGAACAACCTGATGCGTTCGTAATCGACTGCATGGCGCGCATGGATGGCGAACGCCACGCCCACTGCCAACAGCTCGACACCGGTGAATGGCAACACGAGCCAGGCGCCGCGCCACCACAACAGCGCGGCGATCGCCAGCGAGAAGGCGGCAAGCGACGCATAACACGCGACGAACTGGCGCGGAGAAACCGAACAATTGCGCTTGATGAGCCAGTCCATCAGAACTGTTTCGGTGTCCGTGATACCTGTCGTTCCACTCATCGCTGCCTCTCGCGATCGGCATCGAAGCTGGCCCGAAACGGGCCTGCGGCCCTGCATTGCAAAATGCTTGCAGGACGGCAAACTGACGCATTATAGGCGTGAAAAACCGCATCTACAAGCAAGCGCCCGTCACCCTCAAACCCAAGCGGGACAAGCCTTTCAAGCATTTTAGGAGATTTTTTGGCGTCGTTTTGGACGGCTAATTTTCGGCATAACGAAACCCCTCTTTACCGCGTCAAATATTCTTGCGAGGGCCGCGTCCGATATCTTCGAGACGCACGATGCCATGGCCTTCCGCGGTCGTGCGCGGCGTGGCTTTCCAGGCGTGTCCGTAGATCACCTCGAAGCTCAGTGCAATGGTGCCGTCGTCTCGCCGGCGCGCTTCGAGCGCATCGACCAACGCGCGATACGTGCGTGCCGGCAGGCGTTCGCCCGCGCCGCGCGCGAACGGATAGGCGCCCCAGCGCCGCACGTCGGCCAGCAGCGAGGCGGCCGACTTGTAAGTGATCGTCAACGCTTCCTGATCCATCACGGGAATCTCGAAACCGCTTTCGACGAGCATGTCGCCGAGATCGTGCATGTCGACGAAGTCGATCACGTGTGCGCGCGGCGCGCAATCGGTAACGGCCTCAGCATCGGCATAGGCGGCGCGCAATTCGCGCAGCGTATCGGGGCCGAGCGTGCTGAACATCAGCAGGCCGCCCACGCGCAGCACGCGCTGCCACTCGGGAAACACGAGATCCGGGCGCGAGTGCCAGTGCAGCGCGAGGTTCGACCAGACGAAATCGAATGCGCCGCCCGCGAACGGCAAGGCCGCGAAATCGGCCTGCGCGAGACGCGGGCCGCGCTGGCCGAGCGCCTTCGACAGCGTGGCCGGCAGGAACCGCCGCCAGCTCGTATCGGCCGCTTCCTGCGAGGCCGCGCGCGCGAGCATCGCCGTGGACAGATCGACGCCATAGACAGGTGCCTCGGGAAATCGCGCGCGCAGCAACGGCAGATCGTCGCCGACACCGCAGCCCGCATCGAGCACGCCCGACGGATTCACCTTGATGTAGTCGAGGCGTTCGCCCATCCGTTGGGCAATTTCTCGTGGCAGGAACGCAACCGCGTCGAAGGCGGCGGCACGGCGATCGAAGATCCGCCGCAAATGCCGGGGATCATTGGCCGGACGGCCAGAGGGTGCGGAAACGGAGGACATGTCGGGCAAACTGGCGAAGTGCGCGAAGTATACTCGCTCGCCTCGCGTGCTTCAGCGCGGGCGGCTCGCGCGGAGGAACCCGATGAACCTCGCCACCGTATTGCGCCGCAGCATCGCGGCCCGGCCCGCCGCGGGGCTGCGCACGGCCTGCCGTCGCGCGATGGCCGCGGCGCTGCCAAATCTGTGCGCGTTATGCGGCAATTCGTCACGCAGCGTGCTGTGCGACGCTTGCA
>NZ_JAAGPF010000200.1 GCF_017104645.1 Burkholderia sp. Ac-20379 | reverse complement strand
TCGGGCTGCTGTGCTGGGACGCCGTGTTCGCGGCCGTGCCCGGCGCGTTCTTCCACCCGTTCCAGCGCGGCCCGGCCGATCTGCACGCGCCCGATTTCCGGCTGCGTCGCGCGGCGCAACTCGACGCGAGCCTGGCCGAACTCGATACCGGCGCGTATCGCGACACCATCGCGCGCCGCTACCGCGAGAAGGCCGGGCTGCAATCGCCGTTCGTGTTCTGGGGCGCGCTCGACGACGCGCTGCTGGCGCTCGCTCTCGACTGCATCGATCCGCGGCATCTGCGCCGCTGCTTCGAGCGCCTGCTCGACGACATCCGCACCAACCGCTCGGGGCTGCCCGACCTGATCCGCTTCTGGCCGGCCGAGCGCCGCTACGAGCTGATCGAGGTGAAGGGGCCGGGCGACCGGCTCCAGGACAACCAGATCCGCTGGCTCGACTACTGCGTCGCGCACGGCGTGCCGGTGCGCGTGATCGACGTCGAATGGGCCGAGCACGCGGCGCGGGAGCTTGGCGCATGAACTACACCGTCGCCGTGCGCGCGATGTGCGAGTTCACCGCGAAAGCCGGCGATCTCGATCTGCGCTTCACGCCCGCGCCGTCGTCGCAGGAGGGCATCGTCGGGCACGGCATCGTCACGTCGCGCCGCGATGACGGCTACGAAC
The DNA here is from genome assembly GCF_017104645.1 of Burkholderia sp. Ac-20379. Classification (GTDB taxonomy): domain Bacteria; phylum Pseudomonadota; class Gammaproteobacteria; order Burkholderiales; family Burkholderiaceae; genus Burkholderia. Next base: position 13,122 of record NZ_JAAGPF010000200.1, on the reverse strand, counting down.
GCGAAATCGCGCTGACCGGCGAGCACGGCGGCGTCAGCGTGCGCGGGCGCGCCGACGGCTACGATCCGGCGCTGAACCGGCTGGAGGAAATCAAGACCTATCGCGGCGACCTGAACCGCATGCCGGCCAACCACCGCGCGCTGCACTGGGCGCAGGCGCGCGTGTACGGGCATCTGCTCTGCAAGATGCGCGATCTGGCGAATCTGACGGTGGCGATCGTCTATTACGACGTCGATTCGCAGCGCGAATCGGTGCTGACCGAAACCCACAGCGCCGATTCGCTGCGCGATTGGTTCGAAGCGCAGTGCGAGCGCTTCGCCGTGTTCGCGGCCAGCGAGGCCGCGCATCGCGAGGCGCGCGACGCCGCGCTGCGCGTGCTGCCGTTTCCGCACGGCGCGTTCCGCAGCGGCCAGCGCGCGCTGGCGGCCGACGTCTATCGCGCGGCGCGCGACGGCCGCGCGCTGCTCGCGCAGGCGCCCACCGGCATCGGCAAGACGGTCGGCACGCTGTTCCCGATGCTGCGCGCCTGCGGCGACGGCTATCTCGACCGCGTGCTGTTCCTGACCGCCAAGACGCCCGGCCGCGCGCTCGCGCTCGACGCGCTGGAACTGCTGCGCGGCGCGCATGGGGCGGCGGCGCAAGCCGAGCAGTCCGAGCAGTCCGAGCAGTCCGAGCAGTCCGAGCAGTCCGAGCAGTCCGAACAAGCCGAACAAGCCGAACAAGCCGAACAAGCCGAACAAGCCGAACAAGCCGAACAAGCCGAACAAGCCGAACAAGCCGAACAAGCCGAACAAGCCGAGGCCGCCGCGCGCGTCGAACAGGCCGAAGCGCACGCCCCGGCCGCGGCCAAAACCGCGTCGCAGCCCGCCGCCGCCTTCGCCGAAGCGCCGATCCTGCCGCTGCGCACGCTCGAACTGGTGGCGCGCGACAAGGCCTGCGAGCACCCCGACCGCGCCTGCCACGGTGAATCGTGCCCGCTCGCGCGCGGCTTCTTCGACCGTCTCGACGGCGCGCGCAGCGACGCGCTGGCCCGCTACCGGCTCGATCGCGCGACGGTGCGCGAGGTCGCGCTCGCCCACGACATCTGCCCGTACTACCTCGCGCAGGAGCTGGCGCGCTGGAGCGACGTGATCGTCGGCGACTACAACTATTACTACGACGGCAGCGCGCTGCTGCACTCGCTCGCGGTGCAGAACCAATGGCGGATCGGCGTGCTGGTCGACGAGGCGCACAACCTGCTCGACCGCGCGCGCGGCATGTACAGCGCGACGCTCGACCAGTTCGTGATGGCCGATGCCAAGCGCCGCGCCACGCCCGCGCTGGCCGCGCCGCTCGAACGGCTGAACCGCGAATGGAACGCGCTGAACCGCGAGCAGACCGAAAGCTACGTCGTGCACGACACCGTGCCGCAGGCGCTGCTGCTGGCCGCGCAGCGCTTCATCGGCCGCGTCAGCGAGCTGATGGCCGACGTGCCGCTGTCGATCGAGCCGCAGGTGCTGCAGTTTGCGTTCGACGCGATGCATTTCGTCAATCTGGCCGAACAGTTCGACACGCATTCGATCTTCGATGCCACGCTGGTGGAGGGCGAGGCCGCGCGGGTGCGCGGCTCGCGCGGCGGCAAGGCCAAATCGGTGCTGTGCGTGCGCAACGTGATTCCGGCCGATTTCCTCGCGCCGCGGCACGCGCTCGCGCGCGCCACGGTGCTGTTCTCGGGCACGTTGACGCCGTTCCATTTCTATCTCGACACGCTCGGGCTGCCCGAGGCCACGCCGTCGCTCGACGTCGACGGCCCGTTCCGCGCCGAGCAGCTTGCCGTGCGCGTGGCCGGGCATGTGTCGACGCGCTGGCGCGATCGCGACGGCTCGCTCGCGCCGATCGTCGAGCTGATCGCCCGGCAATACGCCGAGCGGCCCGGCAACTATCTGGGTTTCCTGAGCAGCTTCGATTACCTGCGGCGCGTCGTCGAACTGATGCGCGAACGCCATCCCGACGTGCCGGTATGGATGCAGGAGCGCGGCATGGGCGAGGCCGCGCGCGACGCGTTCCTCGCGCGGTTTCGCGACGGCGGGCAGGGCGTGGGATTCGCCGTGCTCGGCGGGGCGTTCGCCGAGGGCATCGACTTGGTGGGCGACAAGCTGATCGGCGCGTTCATCGCCACGCTCGGGCTGCCGCAGGTCAATGCGGTCAACGAGCAGATGCGGCGCGCGCTCGATGCGCGCTTCGGCAGCGGCTACGACTACATGTATCTGTTTCCGGGCATGCAGAAGGTCGTGCAGGCCGCCGGGCGCGTGATCCGTACCGAACGCGACGAGGGGGTGGTGCACCTGATCGACGACCGGTATCGGCGGCGCGAGGTGCAGCGGTTGCTGCCGAAGTGGTGGCGGATCGATTGAGGCGGTACGCCGGGGCACCGATCCGCACAGCCTATGTGCCAACATGCCGGCTGCGCTCGGGCACGATGCCGATGTTCGAGCGCGCCGTATAAAAAAGACAGGCCGGCGATCCGATCATTGCGATTGCCGGTTCCAATCGCGCCAAATACAGGGGCCAGCGCATTGTGACCGATCGGTTCGTGGTGGTATATGAAATTGCCATGCCGGATGGCGGATGGGCTGCGCCCTGGCTCGCGGTTGCGATCGTCGTCTCGGCCGTGTTGCTTGTGCTCTCTGATCTGACCGACCGCACGCGACCGCTGGTATGGCCGAGATTGAAGTCGATCTCGGTCGAGTCGCCGAGAGAATGGATCGTATTGTTCGCCGTGTTCGTGGTGGCGGTGTCGGCCGTGATGATCGTGCTGCACGATCGTGCAGCCGAGCGGCGTCAGCAGGTTTTCGCCAGCGCGCTCGCGCGCGGCGAGGTGCAGCGGGTGGAAGGGCCGGTCACGGATTTTGTGCCGATGCCATACGGCGGGCACGCGCTCGAGCGTTTTTGCGTCGCCGGCACGTGCTTTTCGTATTCCGATTTCCAGCCGACCGGCGGATTCAGCCACACCGCCTCGCATGGCGGGCCGATCAGGGCAGGGGAAGTGGTACGGGTGAGCTATCTTTGCGGCACCATCCTGCGACTGGAGATGCTGGCCGCCCGGCCGCCGATGCGCGCGGCGCCGGCGGCCGGGCCTTGATCAGGCAGCTTCGCGTTGGTCGGGGTGTTCTGCGCTGCCTGCCGCCGCTTCCGGCGGAATCCCGATCTTCCAGACGAACACCGGCTCCGTGCCGTTGACCGAGCGATCCCCGACGATCCGCGCCTTGTAGATCACCGGGTTGTGCGACGACACCGTGCGCGCGTTGCGCCAATGCCGGTCGAGCGCCGCCGCCTCGCGCGTGGCCGACGCGCCGAGCGCGTTGAACAGATGCGAACCGGCGCGCTGCGCCAGCTCGGTCACCACCACTTGGCCCTGCGCCGATTCCAGCTCCGCCTCGACGTTGGCCGCGTGCTCGGCCGGCGTATCCGCGCCGTCGTGCAGTTCGTAGGCGCGCTGGGCCGGTTCGGCGGCGCGCACCGCGATCGCCTCGGCCGCGTAGGCCCACGACGCCACTTCGCCCACCACCTGAAGCACCTGCGGATCGTCGGCTGCGCGCGCGGCCGCGCCGTGGCTGTAGACGCGCCTGCGTTCGCGCACCAGCCGCGCCGTGTCGCGTTCGGCCGCGCGCGCGATGCCGGCCAGAGTCGCCAGATGGAACAACTGGTAGAACGCCGTCTGGTAGCGGAAACGCTGCGAGAACGGAATCAGCCCGTGCGGATCGACGCGCGCGCCCTTGAAGCGCGCCGTGCCGCTGGCCGTGGTGCGCTGGCCGAAGCCGTCCCAATCGTCGTCGATCTCGACGCCGGGCTGTTTGGCGGCGACGGCCGCGATCACCGGCAGGCCGTCCTCGGCGCGCTGCGCGTAGACGTCGATCCAGTCGGCGTACAGGCTGCCCGTGGTGTAGAACTTCTCGCCGTCGACCACCCATTCGCCGTCGCGCCGATGCACCTTGGTGCCGGCCTCGCCCAGCACCGCCTCGCCGATCTCGCTCCAGGCATTGCCGGCCAGATCGCCGGCGGCGAAGCGCGCCAGCCAGACGTCGCGCGCCTCGCCGGGCGCGGCGTTGAGCCAATCCTCGACGAACGCGAAATGGCCGCGCAGCGCCTGCGGCAGGTTCGAATCGGCGGCGGCCAGCTCGGTCAGCAGGCGGAACAGTTGCGGCAGCGAGGCGCCCGCGCCGCCTGCGCTGGCCGGCACGCGTACCGCGCCGAAGCCGGCCTCGCGCAGCCAGCGAATCGGCTCGACGGGCAGCGTGCGGGTGCGGTCGCGCTCGGCCGCACCTTCGGCGATGCGCGCGAACACGGGGCGAAAGCGCGCGGCGAGCGCATCGTAATCGGTGCCGGTCGAGAGGGCCGGACGGTTGGCGGTGTGCGGCATGGCGGAGGTTCCTCGCTCGTGGATCGAAATCGAGTTATACGAAGCGGCGCGCGCCGCTGACAACGAACGAGTTTGCGAATCGATATTCCGCATAGCAGGAAAGCTAAGCGGCAATTAAGCGAATGCCGGAATTTTGATTTGAATATCGATTAATCGTTAGGTGCCTTATATATCGATGATTCGATATAAAAATAAACATTGTAAATTTGTAATTGACGCTACTAAAAACAGCATGCTAATTTTGCGCCGTCCTCGAAGCGATTCGAGGATTCCGAAACATAATGAGAACCGTATTTTCAATCACGTATGGGGACCGACATGGCAGAACTTTATCCGTTCAATCACACGGGCAATTTCACGATCGGCAAGCCGGGCCTGCCGGGCGGCCTGCTGCTGAAGGCAATTCTCACGGTGCCGCAAGGCAGCAGCAAGGTGACGGGCATCGGCGTGCTGACCCAGGCCACGAATCCGCCGCTGCATAACGAAACGGCGTTCAACGGCTCGGTGCACGCACTGGGCCTGGGCGAGGCCAAGCAGGTGTACGCGCTGCAAGGCTCGGCGATTCCGCCGCTGCTGGGCGCGCCGCATGTGACGGAACTGCTGATTCAGCTCGACGGTATCTGGGGCAAGGCCGGCAAGGCGTCGTACACGTACGTGCTCGGCGATACGGTGCATCGCATCGAAGATCAGGACGTGGCCGTGCAATGGCTGCTGCAAAACAACGAACGCGCGGCTTGAACGCGGCGTTGCGTTGTCATGAACCTGCCCGATCCGATCGGGCAGGTTTTTGTCTATTTAAATTTTGAAATCCGGATATTAATCGAGTGAATTGATTTCGCTTCGCCTTACCGCCGGATCGCCCAGCAATTCCCCCAGCGTTCGAATCGCGCGTTCGATGTCGTCGCGCCACGGATGGCCGAAATTCACGCGAATGCAATTCGCGAACGCATGCGAGGCCGAAAAGATCGGCCCCGGCGCGAGCCCGACGCCGCGCGCCAGCGCACGCGCATGCAGCGCCATCGCATCGATCTCGTCCGGTAATTCGATCCACACGAAATAGCCGCCTTGCGGGCGCGTCCAGCGCACCTCGCGCGGCAGCCAGCGCGCGATCGCGCGCGCCATCGCGTCCAACTGCGTTTCGAGCGCGCCGCGCAGCTTGCGCAGATGGCGATCGTAGCCGCCGTGTTCGAGGTAATCGGCCAGCCCGGCCTGTACCGGGATGCTGGCCGAGATGGTGGTCATCAGCTTCAGGCGCTGCACGCGCGCCGCGAAGCGCCCGGCCGACGCCCAGCCGATCCGGTAGCCGGGCGCGAGCGTTTTCGAGAACGAACTGCAATGCATGACGAGGCCGTGCCGGTCGAACGCGCGCGCGGGCAGCGGCGCGCGCGCGCCGAAATACAGCTCGCCGTACACGTCGTCTTCGATCAGCGGCACCTGGTGGCGCGCCAGCAATTCCACCAGCTCGCGCTTGCGCGCCTCGGCCAGCAGGGCGCCGGTGGGGTTCTGAAAGCTCGTCATGAACCAGCAGGCGCGGATCGGATGGCGCGCGAGCGCCTCGGCCAGCGCGTCGAGATCGAGGCCCGTGACCGGATCGACGGGAATCTCCACGGCGCGCAGGTCGAGCCGTTCGATCGCCTGCAGCGCGGCGTAGAAGCCGGGCGCCTCGACAGCCACCACGTCGCCGGGGCGCGTGACGGCCATCAGGCACAGGTTCAGCGCTTCGAGCGCGCCGTTGGTCACGACGATCTCGTCGAGCGGCTGCGCGATGCCGAGCCCGAGGTAGCGCAGCGCGATCTGGCGGCGCAACGCCTCGTTGCCGGGCGGCAGATCGACCACGGTGCTCCACGGATCGAGCTCGCGCGCGGCGCTGGCCAGCGATTTGGCCAGCCGCGGCAGCGGGAATAGCGCCGGGGACGGGAACGCCGAGCCGAGCGGCGCGATGTCGGGGCGCTTGACGGCGTCGAGCACGGAGAACACGAGTTCGCTGATATCCACCCGCGTGGATGGCGGATGCGCGGCCGGCTCGGCATCGGCGGCCGGCACGGCGGCCAGCCTTGCGCCCGGCGCGACGAAATAGCCCGAACGTTCGCGGGCCCGGATCAAGCCCCATTCCTCGAGCAGGTAATAGGCGCGGAACACCGTGGATTGGCTGACGCCATGCTGCGCGATGATCTGGCGCAGCGACGGCAGCCGCGCGCCCACCGCCACGTTGCCCGAGCGGATCTCGTCGGCCAGCGCGTGCGCGAGCGCCTCGTAGCGCGTGCCGGGGGCGGCCTGGCCGGTGCGGCGCGTCATTGCGCGCGCCTTGCGCCGCCAATATGGCCTGCGCCGCGCGCGTGGGGCGGGCGGCAGGCGAGGGCGGCGGGAGCTGGGAACATGGCGAGGCGCTCGATGCAAGGAAGGCAGGACGGCGATTGTAGGGGATCGATCGAAAGCCGAACAGCCAGCCGAATAGCCGGCGCCCGGGAGGCCGACGAGCCGAAGCCGGGCAATCCCGCGCGCGCCATCGGCCCGCAACCGAGCGAAGCGCCAGGGCTTCCCAGCGCAAGCCCTTTCCTTTTCAGGTTTAATCGGTTGGTCGCGTCGATCCGCCGCACTAGCATGGTGCGCATCGACATCCCGCGCGCCGCCTTGCCGTTTCGCCAGATTGGCGCGGCGCGTCCCACATCCCCGGAGGAACCCCGCTATGGCAACCCGCTCGCTCGGCAGTTCGGATATTCAGGTGTCGCCGCTGATGTTCGGCGGCAACGTGTTCGGCTGGACCGCCGACGAAGCCACGTCGTTTTCGCTGCTCGACGCGCTCGAAGACACGGGCATCAACTTCATCGACACCGCCGACGTCTATTCCGCCTGGGTGCCCGGCAACCAGGGCGGCGAATCGGAAACGATCCTCGGCAAGTGGTTCAAGCGTTCGGGCAAGCGCGACCGCTTCGTGCTGGCGACCAAGGTGGGCATGCTCGAGGCGCGCGCCGGGCTGTCGCGCGAGAACATCCTGAAGGCCGTGGACGATTCGCTGCGCCGCTTGCAGACCGACTACATCGATCTGTATTTCTCGCATCGCGATTTCGCCGATTCGGCGTCTCTCGAAGAAACGCTGGGCGCGTACCGCACGCTGGTGGACGCGGGCAAGGTGCGGATCGTCGGCGCGTCGAACTACAGCGGCGCGCGGCTGCGCGAAGCGGCCGAGATCAGCCGGCGCGACGGCCTGCCGGCCTATCAGGTGATCCAGCCCGAGTACAACCTCTACGACCGCGCCGATTACGAACGCGATCTCGAGCCGGTCGTGAACGATCTGAAGCTGGGCGTGGTCAGCTATTACGCGCTGGCCAGCGGCTTCCTGAGCGGCAAATACCGCAGCCAGGCCGATTTCGGCAAGAGCAAGCGCGGCTCGCGCGTCGAGAAATACCTGAACCCGCGCGGCCTGCGGATTCTCGATGCGCTCGACGCCCTGGCCGAGCGGCACGGCGCCACGCCGGCATCGGTGGCGCTGGCCTGGCAGATCGCCCGGCCCAGCATCACCGCGCCGATCGCCAGCGCCACCTCGCTCGAGCAATTGAAGGCGCTGGGCGAGGCGATTCGCCTGACGCTGAGCGTCGACGACGTGCGTCAGCTCGACGAGGCCAGCGCGGCCTGAGCGCCGTTTTTCCCCAAGCCAGCCTGGCTGGCGGCCTGACGCCAAGCGGCCCGGCGCACGATGTGCCCGGACCGCTGCCTTTTCTGCTCAGGGAGTTGGCGGCGCGGCCGCCGCTCAGGCCGGCAGCTTGCGGAACGCCACAGCAAAGCGGTTCCACGCATTGATCGCGCCGACCAGCAGCGTCAGATCCACCAGCTCGGCGTCGCCGAAATGCGGGCGCACGGCCTGCCAGACGGCGTCGGGCACATGTTCGTGCGATACCAGCGTCAGTGCTTCCGTCCATTCGAGCGCGGCGCGTTCGCGTTCGGTGAAGAACGGCGATTCGCGCCACACCACCACCGTGGCGAGCCGGCGCTCGGTTTCGCCGTTCTTGCGCGCGTCGGTGGTGTGCATGTCGACGCAATAGGCGCAGCCGTTGATCTGCGAGGCGCGCAGCCGCACGAGTTCGACCAGCGTATGGTCGAGCGCGCAGCGTTCGATATGCGCTTCCAGCGCGAGCATGGCCTTGATGGCGGGCGGGTTGGCTTGATAGAAATCGAGGCGGGACGACATGCTGAACTCCGTGTTGATTGAAGGGCGCGCGGTGACGCGGCGAACACAGAGTAGGGCGGCGAATGGCTATGAAAAATGTCCAATTTCTGGAATTTTCAGGTAGCCATCGAAGGGAAGAGAGGGCGCGACGCCATCTGGCCGCTTGACTTGATCGTGTCATCGGCAGGAACGGAAACTGCCGAAGCAGCGGCCCGCGCGCCGAAATGATTCATCCCGAATAGTGGATTTCGCGAAACGTTCTTGCAGAACGGTCGTGCGGAATCCGGTTGCGGAGATTGCCGCCATTTTCGTGAATTGATCGGCGGAAAACGCCCGACTGACGCATGTTCCGCATCAATCGCGAAAAGGTGCCGAACATTGTGTCGCGACTGTAACGTTTGCAAGTGTAAGGATTTGCGTTAAGTCATTCTTTGGCTAGAATCGGCCTATCTAAAAAAGGGGGCGGTGCGATCGTGGCGTGTCATGATCCCTCGCCCGCCAACGACGTACTGACATCGATGACGAACCGCCGACGCCTTTTCGATATCCGCGTATCGACCCACCGCGCCGCCTTCAGCCATCTGGCCCGCGAGGCGGCCCAGGCCTGCCGCCGCTGGCTCGGCGCTGCCGCGCTGCTGGCTTCGGCGGTGGCCGTCGCGCCCGCCGCGCTGGCGGACGACGCGAGCCCGGCGCCGCAAGCCGGGCAACAAGCTACGCAACAGGCCGCCGCGGCGAGCGCCGCCAACGGCGCGCAGCCGTCGTTCGCGCTGTATTACGGCAAGCGTCCGCCGGTCGAACTGCTGTCCGCCTACGACGCGGCCGTGATCGAGCCCGACAGCGGCTTCGATCCGCGCATGCACCCGATGCAGCACACGACGTGGTTCGCCTATGCGAGCGTCGGCGAAGTGCTGCCGTCGCGCGACTATTACAAAGACATCCCGAAATCCTGGTTCGCCGGCAGCAACACCACCTGGGCCTCGCGCGTGATCGACCAGAGCCAGCCCGAATGGCCGGCGTTCTTCGTCGATCGCGTGATTCGTCCGCTGTGGGAGAAGGGCTATCGCGGCTTCTTCCTCGACACGCTCGATTCGTATCAGCTCGCCGCCACCACGCCCGAGGCGCGTGCGCGCCAGGAAGCCGGCATGGTGGCCGTGATCCGCGCGATCCGCGCCAAGTACCCCACGGCCAAGCTGATCCTGAACCGCGGCTTCGAGATCCTGCCGCAGGTGCACGACCAGGTGTACGCGGTGGCGTTCGAATCGCTCTATCACGGCTGGAACCAGGGGCAGCAGCGCTACCTGCCGGTGCCGCAGGCCGACCGCGACTGGCTGCTCGGCCAGGCCCGCACGATCCGTTCGCAATACAACCTGCCGGTGATCTCGATCGATTACTGCGCGCCGGCCGACCATGCCTGCGCGCGCGATTCGATCGACCGCATCCGCGCCGACGGCCTGGTGCCCTACGTGACCGACGGCGCGCTCGCGACGATGGGCGTGGGCGCGGTGCAGCCGATGCGCCGCAAGATCCTGCTGGTGCAGGATCCGCCGCCGCGCACCGATCTCGACGTGTCGCCGGGCGTGCGCTTCCTGGCGATGCCGCTGAACTACCTGGGCTACGAAATCGACTACATCGACGCGCGCGGCGACCTGCCGCAAGGCGATCTGTCGGACCGCTACGCCGGCGTGGTGCTCTGGCTCAACAACGACGTGCCGCGCGGCGGCGCCTATCGCGCCTGGCTCGAGGCGCAGGTGGACGCGCACATGCCGATGGCCGTGTTCACGTCGTTCGGCACGCAGCTCGACGAACGGCTGGCCTCCAAGCTCGACCTGACGATGGTCAACGGCGCGCCGGTCAAGAACCACCTCGACGTCGAATCGCTCGACCCGCGCATGATGGGCTTCGAGATGAAGCCGTTGCCCGATCCGCGCGACTACACGGCGGTGCGCGTCGGCCCGCACAGCCATTCGCTGCTGCGCCTGCGCTCGGGCAGCAAGTTCGAGATCGACGGCGCGGCCATCACGCCGTGGGGCGGTTACGTGATGCGCCCGTTCGGCGTGTATTCGCTGGCCGCCGTCAATCAGGCGCGCTGGGTCACGCAGCCGATCGAATTCCTGCGCGCCGCGCTGCGCCTGCCGACCGACATGCCGGTGCCCGACACCACCACCGAAAACGGCCGCCGCCTGCTGATGTCGCACATCGACGGCGACGGTTTCGCCTCGCGCGCCGAATATTCGACGCCGGGCATGCTGAACACCGACGCCACGCCGCGCTATTCGGGCGACACGCTGTACGAGCTGCTGCGCGATTCGGGCATGCCGACCACGGTGTCGCTGATCGAGGGCGAAGTGACGGACGCCGGCCCGTTCCGCGCCTATGCCGCGCATCTGCGCGAGATCGGCCGCAAGATCTTCGAATTGCCGAACGTCGAGGTGGCCACGCACACCTACACGCACCCGCTGCAGTGGATGCGCGTGACGGGGCTGGGCGTGTCCGACGACGATGCGCCGGCCGAAGGCGCGGGCGACCAGAACAACACGAGCGGGCTGTCGGTCAACATCCCCGGCTACAAGTTCAACATCGACCGCGAGATCGGCGGCTCGATCGACTACATCAACACCAAGATCGCGCCGCCGAACAAGCCCGTGAAGATGGTGCTGTGGAGCGGCGATTGCCAGGTGCCGGAGCCGGTGCTGAAGGCCGCCTACCAGGCCGGCGTGCTGAACCTGAACGGCGGCGACACGGTCATCACCAACAGCTACCCGAGCTGGACGGGCATCGCGCCGCTGGGCGCGCTGAAGGGCGATTACTACCAGATCTACGCGCCGAACCAGAACGAGGAGCTGTACACCGACCTCTGGCACGGCCCGTTCTACGGCTTCTCGCGCGTGCTCGAAACGTTCGCGCTGACCGATTCGCCGATCCGCTTCAAGCCGATGGACATCTACTACCACATGTTCTCGGGCACCAAGCTGGCCGGCGTGCGCGCGCTCAAGGAAGTGTTCAAGGCCGTGCTGGCGATGCCGGTCACGCCGGTGTTCACGTCCACCTATGCGCGCAACGTGCTCGACTGGCGCGACACCAGCATCGTGCGCGACGGCAAGTTCTGGACCGTGCGCAACGCCGGCGACCTGCGCACCGTGCGCCTGCCGGTCGGCCAGGCGCCCGACCTGCGCACCGCCACCGGCGTGGCCGGCTACGCGGCGGGCCCCGGCGGCACCTACGTGCACATGACGGGCGGCGAAGCCCGCTTCAGCGTGATCGACGCCGCCCGCGCGCCGCGCGTGCCGTATCTGGCCGACGCCAACGGCGTCCTGAACAATTTCGAGCGCACCCCGCGCGGCTTCTCGTTCGACCTGCATTCGCTGATCGCGCCGGATTTCCGGCTCGCGAACGCCGGCGCCTGCCGCGTGAGCCGTCACCCCGTTTCCACCGATCCTTCGAGCCTGCATGTTGACGTCGCCTGCGATCTCTGACCGCCAGCGGTTCTTTCCGCTGCCCGCCGTTCTCGCCGTCGGCGCGCTGGTCGGCGCGATGCTGGTGCTCGCCTATCCGCGCGGCAAGCTCGACGCGCCCACGCTGGCCGGCACCGACACGCTGTCGATCGCCTATCTGGAAGCCTGGCTGCGCGTCGAACCGAACAACACCGACGTGGAGACGGCGCTGACGCGCGCCTATCTGCGCGGCGGCCGCGCCGCCGACGTGGATCGCATGGTCGCGCGGCTCGACGCCTCGGGCGAGCCGGCGGCGCGGCTGAACGCGCTGTCGATCCGCATCGCGATCGCGCAGCGCAACCTCTATTCGCTGAAGACCACCGATCCGGCCCGCGCCGCGCGCATCCGCGAGCTCGACGCGCTGCTCGCGCAGGCCGTCGACAAGCCGTGGGACATCGACGCGTTGACCGCGCTCGCGCGCCAGGCGCGCGGCATCGGCGACAACGCGCTGGCCGGCCGTTACTACGCGGAACTGGCCAAACGCGACACCGCGCATACCGACGCCTGGCTGGCCGAACTGGCCACCACGCGGCTCGGCGCGCGCAATTACCGCGACGCGGCCGAGGCGTGGTTCACGGTGCAGACGCACGCCACCACGCGCGCGGCGCGCCGCAGCGCGTTCATCGCGGGCGTCAAGGCGCTGCAATCGGGCAACGACATGCAGGGCGCGATGACCGCCGCCCAGGCGCATGTCGGCGATCTGGCGAGCGACCCGGACACGCTGCGCTTCCTGTCGAACGTCGCGCTGGCCGCCGGCCGGCCCGATCTGGCCGCGCAATACGTGACGCGCCTGCTGCAGGTGTTGGGCGACGCCGGACATCCGGACGGCCAGCAGGCCACCCGGCATGCGGCAACCGACGGCAAGCCGGCCGGTGTCAAACCGGCGAGCCTGCACGTCGCGCCTGCCGGCGACGGCGTTCGCGTCAAGGCCGCCGACGCGCGCAAGCAACGGCAAGCCGCCGACGGCACGCTGGTCGAGCATCGCAACGCGCAGGGCGTGTGGCTGCGCGCCGCGTGGCTGGCGCCGGCTACGCCGCGCGTCAAGCCGGCGCTGCTGCGCGACGCCT
>NZ_JAAGPF010000199.1 GCF_017104645.1 Burkholderia sp. Ac-20379 | reverse complement strand
CACTCCTGCGCGGGGCGCGCCGGAACCGGGGGAAGGCGGTCCGGCGCGCGAGGGGGATGACGGTGCGGCGGGCGGCGCTTACTTGCTGAGCCAGACCTGGAAGCGCTTGCCGATCTCGTCGCCGTTGTCGGCCCAGAAGCCGGCGTCGATCTGCAGCGGCCGCTTGAAGTTGGCGGGCGCGGTGGGCAGGTCGGGCAGGCGGTCCTTCGCGATCAGCGGCAGCGAATCCTTGCGCGGCGGCGCGTAGGCGATGTACTTCGTCAGATCGGCGAACGCCTGCGGCTGCGACGCGAACGCGATGAACTTCTTGGCCGTGTCGGCGTGTTTCGCGCCCTTCGGCACGCCCCACCATTCGTAGTCGTACACCTGGCCGTCCCAGACGATCTTGAACGGCTTGTGATCCTGGTGCACGGCGCTGTCGATGCGGCCGTTGTAGGCCTGCACCATCGTCACCGCGCCGTCGGCCAGCAACTGCGGCGCCTGCGCGCCGGCTTCCCACCACACGATGCTCGACTTGATGGTGTCGAGCTTCTTGAACGCGCGGTCGAGGCCGGCCGGCGTGGCGAGCGTCTTGTAGACGTCGGCGGGCGCGACGCCGTCGGCGATCAGCGCCCATTCGAGCGTGACCTTCGGCGATTTGCGCAGCCCGCGCTTGCCCGGGAATGTCTTGAGGTCGAAGAAATCGGCGATGCGGGTGGGCGGCGTCTTCAGCTTGCTGGCGTCGTAGGCGTATACGGTCGACCACACCATCGCGGCCACCGAGCAATCGCGCAGCGCGCCGGGCAGGAAGTCGGCGGTCTTGCCGAGCGTCTTCGGGTCGATCTTCTCGAGCAGGCCTTCGTCGCACGCGTTGATCGCGTCGTTGGTCTCCATGTCGATCAGGTCCCAGGTCGGGTTCTTCGCCTGCTCCATGGCCTGCAGCTTGGCGAGGCCGCCGTCGTACGATTCGGTCGTGAAGCCGGTGCCGGTCTTGGCCGTGTAGGGCTCGAACCAGGCGTGGCGCGCGGCCTGCTCGTAGGCACCGCCGAACGTGACGACGGACAGCGTGTCGGCGGCCTGCGACAGCGCGGGCAGCACGGCGAAGCTGGCGGCAACGGCGGCGAGGATGCCGCGGGCGGCGAGGCGTGCGGTCGGTTTTTTCATTTCGTGACTCCGGAGGCGAGAGGCAGGGCAGGGGACGGGACGGCGGAAACGGAAGCGGAAGCGTCGGGATGAACCGGAGCGGCGGGGCGCGGTGTCGTGGCGGCGGTCGCGGCCAGCACCTTGCAGTCGTCGCGGCGCCAGGCCACGCGCGCGGTCGCGCCGATCGGCGGCAGGTCGACGAGGCGCGTGTTCGGCACCTTGACCACCAGCGGCTGGCCGCCGGGCAGTTGCAGATGCACGCGATGGTGATCGCCGCAATACACGAGCTCGTGCACGCGCGCTTCAAGCGTGTTCGCGCCGTTACCCGCTGGCGGATCGCCGGCCGCCGCGATCCACGCGCGTTCGGGGCGCAGCGCGAGCGTGGCGGCGTCGCCGGCGGCCAGGCCCGGGCCGACGCGGCCCACCACGGCGCCGCCGGCGCCGTCGATCGCGAGCGTCGCCAGTTCGCCGTCGATGGCGCTCACGCGCCCCGTCAGGCCGTTGTTCTCGCCAACGAAATTGGCGACGAACGCGTTCTGCGCGTTCTCGTAGAGTTCGGTCGGCGCGGCCGCCTGCTGGATGCGCCCGTCCGAGAACACGGCGACGCGATCCGACATGGTCAGCGCCTCGTTCTGGTCGTGCGTCACGTAGACGATCGTCAACGCCAGCTCGCGATGGAGCCGCATGATTTCGTACTGCATGGTTTCGCGCAGCCGCTTGTCGAGCGCGCCGAGCGGCTCGTCCATCAGCACCACGCTCGGCTCGAACACCAGCGCGCGCGCCAGCGCCACGCGCTGCTGCTGGCCGCCCGACAGTTGCGACGGGCGGCGCCCGCCCAGATGCGACAGCTCCACCATCTCCAGCGCGCGCTGCGTGCGCTGCTTCTGCTCGGCGCGCGGCACCTTGCGCACCGACAGCGGGAACGCCACGTTCTCGGCGATCGTCATGTGCGGAAACAGCGCGTAGTTCTGGAACACCATGCCGATGTCGCGCTGGTGCGGCAGCTTGTGATCGAGCCGCTGGCCGTCGAGCAGGATGCTGCCGTCGGTCGGCGTTTCGAAGCCGGCCAGCATCATCAGCGTGGTGGTCTTGCCCGAGCCGGACGGCCCGAGCAGCGAGACGAATTCGCCGCGCGCGATGTCGAGGTCCAGGCCGTCGACGACCGATTGCCGGCCGTCGTAGGACTTGCTGACGCCGACGAACGAAATGAAGGGGGAGCTGGGCATCGTGGGGTCGGGTGGGCTGGGTCGATGAAGGGGCGGCCGAATGCGCGGCTGAATGGGCTGGCTCAGGCGGCCGCGACGCGCGCGGCCAGATAGCGCGCGAAGTCGTAGTTCGGCCGTTCGAGATGGCTCAGGTGGCCCGGCGCGGCCAGCGGTGCCTGCACGCCGCGGAACACCGCCTCCACGCCGCGCCGGTCCTCGGCGTTGACTGCGTCGAGCAGCGCCTTGAGCGTGGCCATGTATTCGGCTGCCTTCGGATCGTTGACGAATTCGGGGGCCAGGCCGCCGCCGAAGCGGATCTGCACGCGGCCCACGCCGAGCGGCTGCAGCACGAGGTACCAGAAATAGCCGGGCGTCAGCGTGATCAGGTGATTCGGATAGATCGCGAGCAGGGCCGTGGTGCGGCGCCAGTGGCCTTCGAGGCGATGGTTGTCGGGGTGCGCGTTGCCGATCGGCAGCGTCGCTTCCTTGGTGATCCAGTGATAGTTGAACGCGGGCAGGCCCGGCGGGCAGGCCATCTCTTCGAGCTTCGAGTGCGGGCCGACCGTCGCGCGATGCAGCATCGGCAGGTGGTAGCTCTCCATGAAGTTCTCGGCGAGCAGCTTCCAGTTGGTGTCCCAGACATGTTCCTCGTGGAAGGTTTCCACGTAGTCGCCCATGCCGTAGGCCTCGATCAGCGTCGTCAGGTCGGCCAGTTGCTCGGCCACGGGCGGCGCGGCGTCGTTCAGCGTCAGGTAGATCCAGCCTTGCCATTGCTCGCAGCGCACCGCCGGCAATGTGTAGTTTTCCTTACAAAAACCGGCCTGCCGATCCATCAGCGGCGCGCCGGCCAGCGCGCCGTCGAGCGTGTAGTTCCAGGCGTGATACGGGCACACGATGCGGCGCACGTTGCCGCGCCCTTCGAGCAGCACCGACATGCGATGCAGGCACACGTTCGAGAACGCGCGCAGCGCGCCGTCCTCGCCGCGCAGCACCGCCACCGGCTGGCCGCCGAGATCGGCGCTCAGGTAATCGCCGGGCTGGGCCAGCGACGCGGCGCGGCCCACGCACAGCCAATCCTCGCGAAACACCGTGCGCTGCTCGCGCGCCAGGAACGCCGGCGACGTGTAGACGCCGGGCGGCATCGCGCGCGCATCGTCGAAATCGCGTGCGCAATTGGCCTGCAAGGCGCGGACGATCTCGTCCGCGGTATCCGGGGCATCGGTGGGGCGGGTCATGGTCTTCCGTCGCTTCGTTCGGGGTGCTTGAGAACGAATCTAACAAGTCAAATTGCCAGCCAAAATATTCTTTTCGGATGTAACAGCCAGTTTTTTCCTATGCAGCCACCGGGGCGCGATCGTGCAATTCGGGGATGCATTGCTCGCAGAATTGCGCGAAGCGCGTGACGAGCTGGCGCGGCTTCATGCTGCGCGACATCGCGATGCCGAGCGTGGTGGCCGTGACCGGATCGCGGAACGGCCGGATCGCGAAACTGCCGCCGTCCACGGTGCTGGTGGAGCGCAGCGGGAAATTGAGGATGCTGTAGCCGAGCCCGTTGGCCACCATGCCGCGCACCACTTCGGGCTGCGACGAGCGGAACGCCGGCACCGGCCGCTGGCCGAGCGGCGCGAACAGCGCGGCGAAGTATTCGCGGCTGTGCGGCAGGTCGAGCAGCACGTACGGTTCGTCGAGCAGGTCTTCCAGCGCCACGTCGGCCGCGCGCGCGAGGCGGTGGCCGTGGGGCAGGATCACGTACGGCGGCAGCGTCACCAGCGGCGTGAACGCCACGTCGTCGCTGAGGTCGAGGCTGTAGGTCAGCGCGATATCGAGCGTGCCGTCGTCGAGCGCGCCGAGCAGGTCGTCCTGGTGCGCCTCGAACGTGCGAAAGCCGATCGCGCCATGCTCGGCCACGAAGCGGCTCATGACGGCCGGCATCAGCGGCGGCGCGAGCGAGATCAGGCAGCCGAGCGCGATGGTGCCCGACATGCCGCCTTCCATGTCGCGCGCGGCCGTCTGCAACTCCTCGGCATTCTTCAGCAGGTTGCGCGCCTGGCCGAGCATGTCGCGCCCGGCGGGCGTCAGCGACAGGCCGCTCGCGTGATGGCGGATGAACAACTGGATGCCGAACGACGCTTCGAGTTCTGCGATCGAGGTCGAGATCGACGGCTGGGAGATGTGGAGCTGGCGCGCGGCCGCGGTGAACGACAGCGCCTCGGCCGTCACGACGAAATAGCGCAACTGCCGCAGCGAGTAGCGCAGCGGGACGTTTTCCATGAAGCACGCTCCGGTCGGCCTGGGTGTCTGGGGGCAACGATGGGCCGATTGTGGGCGGACAGAAATGTTTCGCCTAGCCGAAAACAATCCCGGCGCCGCGCGCTGCAGCGCGCCGCGAGATGCGCTAGTGTTCGGGGCTGCGCCGGCCCGCGCGTCGCACGGGCGCGGCTTTCCTTCCGCCTTCCAGGAGCCCCGCGTGAGCGTGTCCCACGAATCCCCGTACCACTATTACGAACCGGCCTCGGGCCACGGCCTCGCGCACGATCCGTTCAACGCGATCGTCGGGCCGCGCCCGATCGGCTGGATTTCCAGCGTCGACGCCGAAGGCCGCCCGAACCTCGCGCCGTACAGCTTCTTCAACGGCTTCAACTACCGGCCGCCGATCGTCGGCTTCGCGAGCCTGGGCTGGAAGGACAGCGTCGCCAATATCGACGCGACCGGCGAGTTCGTCTGGAACCTCACCACGCGCGCGCTCGTCGAGCAGATGAACATCAGTTGCGCGCCGCTGCCGCGCGGCGAGAGCGAGGCGGCCGTGGCGCGGCTCGAGCTGGCGCCGTCGCAGCGCGTGCGCGCGCCGCGCGTGGCGGCCAGCCCGGTGCATTTCGAATGCCGCAAGACGCAGATCGTGCGCCTGAGCGACGCGGCCGGCGGCGAACTGGGCACCTGGCTGGTGCTGGGCGAGGTGGTAGCCGTGCATATCCGCCGCGAGCTGCTGCGCGACGGCGTGTATCGCACCGCCGAGGCGCGGCCGGTGCTGCGCGCCGGCGGGCCGGGCGATTACGCGGTGATCGAGCCGGCCTCGATGTTCGAGCTGCTGCGCCCGCAATCGCCCGAGGAAGCCGAGCAGATGGGCCAGGCGTTCGGGCACAGCGGCAACTGAGCGGGCGCGTTCAGCGCGCCGGCATCTTCTGCACGAGCTCGATGATCTTGCGGGTGGGGATGCTGACCGCGAGCGTGGCGAAGCGCGTGCGGCCGAACCAGCGCGCGCCGGTGATCTCGTTGCTGGCGATGGCCTTGCGGCCGCGCGGCACGTCGGCGATGAAGACGTGATGGCGCTTGTTCAGGCCGCCGAACTGGAACGCGTAGTGCAACACGAGGCCGTCGAGATGGGTTTCCTCGTACAGCTCGCGGCTGGCGGCGTCGAGCGGGCTCTCGCCGGCGTGGATCGTGCCGCCGGGCAAGGCCCAGCGCGAACGCGGGCGGGTGACCAGCAGGATCTTGTTGGCGCGGCGGCACAGGACGGTGGCGCGTTCTTTCATCGTTATTCGTGGTCGGTCTGGCAACGGCGGCCGGCGGGTGACGCCGGCTGGGCTGCTGCATCGCGCCGCCGCGTTCTGCGCGGCGGCGCGTATCGGTCATCGGGCGGGACGGGCCGCCGCGCTCGGCGCGGCGCCGCCCGCGTGCGGCTTACTGAAACAGGTCGAGCACGGGCCAGCCGCGTTCGGCCGCCACGGCGCGCAGTTGCGCGTCGGGGTTGGTCGCGACGGGATCGGTGACCTGCTCGAGCAGCGGCAGGTCGTTGATCGAATCGCTGTAGAAATAACTGCGCGGGAACGCATCGAGGCGGTGGCCGAGCGAATCGAGCCATTGCTCGGTGCGCGTGATCTTGCCTTCGCGGAACGACGGCACGCCCACCGGCGCGCCCGTGTAGCGCGCGGCCGGATCGCCGCCCTCGGTGGCCAGCTCGATCGCGAGCAGGTGCTCGAAGCCGAGCGCGCGGCCGATCGGCTCGGTCACGAACGCGTTCGAGGCGGTGACGATGCAGCACAGGTCGCCCGCGTCGCGATGCTGCGCGATCAGCCGGCGCGCGGCCGGAAGAATGGCCGGCTCGATCACGTCGGCCATGTAGCGCGCGTGCCAGCCGTCGAGCTGTTCGCGCGAATGGCGGGCCAGCGGCGCGAGCGCGACGCGCAGATAGCCGTCGAGATCGAGCGAGCCGGCGGCGTAGTCGCGATAGAGGCGGTCGATCGAGGCCACGTGTTCGGCCGCGCCGTCGATGCCGATGCGCGCGAGAAAATGCGCCCACGACTGATCGCTGTCGAGCGGCAGCAGGGTGTGATCGAGATCGAACAGCGCGAGGTGACGGCTCATCGGACTTCCTGACGACGGGGGCGGACGGCTTGGCGGACAACGCCGCGGCGAGCCGTGACCGGGCAAGCCGAAAAGCCTAACGAGAAAATCCCGAATCGGCAAATCAGCAAATATCTGCAACCGGCTGTCATCCACCTGTCATCGGGGTTTGGCGGGCCGGCGCACGACGCCGTGCGGTACGCCGGTATTGGCCGTGTGGGGTTTTGTGGCGTTCGGGCGGGCCGTGCGCGCGCGTCCGGACGCGCCGGCAGGTTTTTCGACGACCGTTGTTTCAGCGCCGCAGATCGCTGGCCGGGCAACGGTTTCCGGCGGACGCCGCGGCAGCGGAAATGAAAATCGGGCGCCGCATCTCGCGATGCGTGCGCCCGATTCTTGAAGCGGCCGGCGGCCGGCGATCGGTTGCGTTCGGCGCTTTCAGCCCCGCGACGCGGCCCCGCCCGCTGGCGCCGTCGCGCGCTGCGTGACGCGCGCCAGGTAGGCCACGCACAGCAGCGCGGCCGCCAGCAGCGCGAGCCCATAGCCGGCCACGGCGTGCCAGCCGCCGTCCTGCCAGAACTGGCCGCCCCACGAGCCGAGCACGCTCGAGCCGACGTAGTACGACAGCAGATAGAGCGCCGACGCGTAGCTCTTGCCGCCCTGCGCGAGCAGGCCCACCCAGCTGCTGGCCACCGAATGCGTGATGAAGAAGCCGATCGTCAGCAGCGCGATGCCCAGGATCACCACCGTCAGCGCGCCGTCGAGCGTCAGCGCCACGCCCACGGCGCTGGTCAGCACGCCGCACACGATCACCGGCGCGCGGCCGAAGCGGTCGGCCAGCGCGCCGGCCGTCGACGAAGCCGCGATGCCGAACACGTAGGCGCTGAAGATCAGGCCGGTGCGCGTGGCGTCGAGCGAGAACGGCGGCGCCATCAGGCGGAAGCCCGCGTAGTTGTAGACGGTGACGAACTCGCCCATCGCCAGGAAGCCGATCGCGAACACGGCCGGCAGCGCGGCGTGCGCGAGCTGGCGTTTCCACTGCGCGACGTGCTCGCCGATCCGCACCCCGGCGCGCGGCGCGAAGTGGCGCGAGGCCGGCAGCAGCAGCGCGAAGCCCACCGCCACGGCCAGATCGATCGCGCCGATCCACTGCATCGCGGCGCGCCACGACATCCAGTCGCTCAGCACGCTCATGCCGACCCGGCCGATCATCCCGCCGAACGCGGTGCCGCCCACGTAGAGGCCCATCGACAACCCGAGCCCGCGCGGCTGGATCTCCTCGGCCAGATACGCCATCGCGGTGGCGGGCACCCCGCCCAGCACGAAGCCTTCGAGCGCGCGCGCGACCAGCACGCCGTTCCAGCTCGGCATCCAGGCCGCCACCAGGTTCAGCGCGGCGGCCAGCGCCATCGACACGAACATCAGCCGCCGCCGGCTCAGGCGCTCGGACAACGCGCTGGCGGCCAGGATCGAGAACGCCAGGAAGCCGGTGGACAGCGACAGCGCGAGCGAGCTTTGCGCCGCGCCGATCGAGAAGCTTTGCGAGAACAGCGGCAGCAGCGGCTGCACGCAGTAGAGCAGCGAGAACGTCGAGAAGCCGGCCAGGAACAGCGCGAGGCTGATGCGGCGGTAATCGGCGCTGCCGGGGGCGACGCGCGTGTCGGCGTCCGAAGCGGGGGCGGGAACGGGTTGCATGAGGCGGAACCGGGGTGCATGACGACAGCCACGATTGTCCGCGCCGCTAGTTATACTGTCCAATATATGAAACGGATCAAAGAAAGACGTTTCACAGATACCTCTTCGGCCGCCGGCCCACCGCCCATGGAACTCCGTCATCTCCGCTATTTCCTCGCGATCGCCGAGGCACTGAACGTCACGCGCGCGGCCGAGCGGCTCGGCATCGGTCAGCCGCCGCTGAGCCAGCAGATCCGCAATCTCGAACGCGAGCTCGGCGTCGACCTGTTCCGGCGCACCGCGCACGGCGTGCTGCTGACCAGCGCGGGCGAGGCGTTTCGCGTCGAGGCGGTGCGTGTGCTGGAGGACGCCGCGCGCGCCCGGCGCGCCGCGCAGCAGGCCGGCAACGGCGAAACCGGCAGCCTGCGGCTCGGCTTCACGGCTTCGGCCGTGTTCAACCCGGTGGTGCCGGCGCTGATCCAGCGTTTCAAGGCCGCCTATCCGGGCGTGGATGTGACGCTCGACGAGGCGAACTCGCCGAGCCTCGTGCAGCGGCTGCTCGACGAGCGGCTCGACGCCGTGTTCGTGCGGCCCGGCGCGGTGGCGGTGGACGGCGTCGCGCTGCGGCCGTTCCCCGACGAGCCGATGAAGCTCGTGGTGCCGGCCACCCATGCGTTCGCGAAGCGGCGGCGCGTGGCGCTCGAGGCGCTGGCCGCCGAGGCGTTCGTGCTGGTGCCGGGGCCGGCCGGCGCGACGCTCTATGCCGAGATCGTCGACGCGTGCCGGCGCGCGGGCTTCACGCCGCGGCTCGCGCAGGAAGCGCCGCAGATCTCGTCGGTGATCAATCTTGTGGCGGCCGGGCTCGGGCTGTCGATTGTGCCGGCTGCGTTCGAGCAGGTGCGCGTGCAGGGCGTGCGCTATCTCGACATCGACGGCATGCCGGCCGTCGCGCGCCTCGCGCTGGCCACGCGCGAACGCGAGCGCGAGGCGGTGGTCGCGAACCTGGTGGGCCTGCTGTAGCGGGCGCCGAACCGGCGCGGCCGCGTCAGAGCGGCTGTGCCTGCGTGATGCCCGAGGCGCGCACGAACTTGCCCGCGCCGAGATGGTGGATCGTGTGCAGCGCGGTGTTGGCGTCGTCGAAATGCCAGTGGCCGTTCGCGAACACGCGGCTGTCGGCGGCGGCCGAGACGACTTCGCAGAAGCAGGTGTCGTAGGCATCCTCGGTGTGGCGCTCGGGGATCAGCCGGCATTCGAGCCAGGCCGCGCAGTGCGTCTCGATCACCGGCACGCCGAGTTCGGGGCCGGGGCGCGCGTCGATGCCGTAGCGCGCGAATTTGTCCTCGTCGCGGCCGCTGGCGCTGCCCACCGCGAACGTCAGGTCGAGCGAGGCGAAGCCCGGGATCACGATGCCGAACACGCCGCTGGCCGCGATCAGTTCGCGCGTGAAGGTGTTCTTGTCGATCACCACGGCCAGGCGCGGCGGCGTGAATTCCACCGGCATCGACCACGCGGCGGCCATCACGTCGCGGCGTTCGCCGTGGCGGCTCGTGACGAGCACGGTGGGGCCGTGGTTCAGCAGGCGGCTGGCGTGGTCGAGGCGAACGGGAGCGAAATGGGTCATGGCGGCGGGCGGGAAGGGGTGGGGGAAGCGGACGATTCTACCGGCGCGGCGCGCTTCGCGAGCGGATGGGGCCTGGAGGATCGGCCCAGCGAATCGGCCGGGCAAATCGGCGAGGGGATTCGGATGAGCGAGTCGGATAAGGATGCGGATAAGCGATTCGGATCAGCGATTCGGATAAGATACGGCCCGCCCATCATTACCGAACCCTCGGAGCACGCCGTGATTCAACCGACCCCCGTCTTCAAGGACAACCTCGCGCAACTGCCGGCCATCGACGGCATCGAACGGATCGACCTCGTCGATGCCGGCGGCAGCGTCGTTTCGACGATCGAAAACAAGCCGGGCAAGCAAGGCTCGCTCGCGGTCTATCACTATCTGCAACAGGCGTTCGGCAAGCTCGACGCCGCGGCGGCCGAGCACGGCCTCGCGGTGTTCGGCGAGCACACGGCCGACGCGCGCAACCGCCCGGGCGCGCACCCGAACGTCGATCGTCTGCTGGACGTGGCAGGCGGCGCGCCCGCGCTGCGCATCGACGTGATCGCCGCAGCCTGAGCGCTGCGCGGTGCGAGGCGCGG
Source organism: Burkholderia sp. Ac-20379 (assembly GCF_017104645.1). Lineage (GTDB taxonomy): Bacteria > Pseudomonadota > Gammaproteobacteria > Burkholderiales > Burkholderiaceae > Burkholderia. Next base: position 3,330 of record NZ_JAAGPF010000199.1, on the reverse strand, counting down.
CGGGTTTCACGCCGCCGCTTCGCATCGTCAAGGGCTGCCTGGCGTTGCGCCGCAGCCCATGGCGTGCCGCCCGGTCGAACGGGCGGCCGCTCCCGCCCGGTTTTTCTTTTACACCGCCGACCCGGCCGTGGCCGGCGTTTCGTTCGCCGCACCGCTCGCCACGCCGAATTCGCCGTCGAGCCAGCGCTGCACCACGCCCGGCAGTTCCGTCATCCGTTCGAACGTCGCGTGCACGCCGATCTCGAGCAGCGCCGCGCGCCGTTCGTCGGGCGCATGCGCGCTGCCGGTGAAGCCGAGCACCGTCATGCCGGCCGCGAGCGCGGCGCGCGCGCCGGTCACGCTGTCCTCGATCACGGCGCAGCCCGACGGCGGCACCTGCAAGGTTTCCGATGCGGCCAGATAGACGTCCGGCGCCGGCTTCGGGCGCGCCACGCGCTCGCCGGTGAACAGGCGGCCGCCGAACACCGCGTCGAGGCCGACGCGCTTGACCACGCGTTCGACGTAATCGAGATCGCTGTTGCTCGCGCAGGCCAGCCGCAGCGAGATCGACTTGAGCGCCTCGACCGCGCCCGGAATTTCGGGTGCGTGGGCGGCGTTGGTGCGGATGTCTTCGCGGATCGAGTGGATCTCGTCCTCGCTGATGGTGCGGCCGAGCGTCTTGCCGGCCTCGGTCAGCACGACGGCGGTGCGCATGCCGAGCAGCGGGCGGATCGCGTCGTGGACGCCTTCGACCTGCCAGAGCGCCTCCAGGCGTTCGATGACGATGCGCTCGGCAATCGCCTCGCTGTCGACGAGCACGCCGTCGCAATCGCTGATCAGGGCGCGATCCGCGCGCAGCGGGGAAGAGGTGGGGGCTTGCATGAGGTTCTCCTGCGGTAACCGGCCATGATACCGGTAAGGCCGTGCGGCCGGCGCACCCGGCGCCGGCAGGTTCTTGTCACGGCGCGACCTGGCCGGACGATGGTGCATTGCACCAGAACATTTGATCGGCAATCAAGCAAAAGATCGTATCGTGATTGTGGGATGAAATCGACGGTGCAGTGCCGTTTGAATTGCGAGGCGGCCTGTTCGACGATAAATCGACGTTTCGTCCGTCATTGCGAACAAATGAATCGATTCGTTTGCAGTTGATGCGGTTTCATCGCGCATCGGTGCGATTTTCCATGGGCGCTCGCCATCCGTTTCCGCGCGATGAAAGCGCGCGATTCTTGACTCGGAATCAAGGCTCTTTCCCGTCCCGCCGGCTTTTTGCAGGGCAGCATTGCGGGCACACTGCGTACACGTCAAATTGCGGGCGCAAATCGGCCCGTGTTTTCACCGCGCTTTTACAGGACCGCCGCCATGAACGCTTCCTCCTCTCCCGCCGCGTCGGCGCCGAGCTCGACCTTGCCGCTGCTAGCGCTGGCCGTCGGCGCGTTCGGCATCGGCACCACCGAGTTCTCGCCGATGGGCCTGCTGCCCGTGATCGCCGAAGGCGTTCACGTCTCGATTCCGAGCGCCGGCATGCTGATCAGCGCCTACGCGATCGGCGTGATGGTCGGCGCGCCGATCATGACGCTGCTGCTCGCGCGCGCCTCGCGCCGCACCGCGCTCGTGCTGCTGATGAGCATCTTCACGATCGGCAACCTGCTGTCGGCCGTCGCGCCCGACTACACCACGCTGCTGCTCGCGCGGCTCGTGACGAGCCTGAACCACGGCGCGTTCTTCGGCATCGGCTCGGTGGTGGCCGCCTCGCTCGTGCCGCGCGAGCGCCAGGCCAGCGCGGTGGCCACGATGTTCATGGGGCTGACGATCGCCAACGTCGGCGGCGTGCCGGCCGCCACCTGGCTCGGCCAGATGATCGGCTGGCGGATGTCGTTCGTCGCCACCTCCGGGCTGGGCGTGCTGGCCATGGCCGGGCTGCTCGCGGCGCTGCCGAAGGGCGAGGCGGGCCGCATGCCGGACGTGCGCGCCGAACTGGCCGTGCTGACGCGCCCGGTCGTGCTCGGCGCGATGGCCACCACGGTGCTCGGCGCGGGCTCGATGTTCACGCTCTACACCTATGTCGCGCCGGCGCTCGAACACCTGACGCACGCGTCGCCGGGCTTCGTCACGGCGATGCTGGTGCTGATCGGCGTGGGCTTCTCGATCGGCAACGTGGCGGGCGGACGCCTGGCCGATCGCTCGCTCGAAGGCAGCCTGATCGCGTTCCTGCTGGTGTTGATCGTCGTGATGGCGGCGTTTCCGGTGCTGGCCGCGACGCATCTGGGTGCGGCGCTGGCGCTGCTCGTCTGGGGCGCGGGCGCGTTCGCGGTGGTGCCGCCGCTGCAGATGCGCGTGATGCGCGCCGCGTCCGAAGCGCCGGGGCTGGCTGCGTCGGTCAACGTCGGGGCGTTCAATCTCGGCAATGCGCTCGGCGCGGCGGCCGGCGGCGCGGCGCTGTCGTCGGGGCTCGGGTATGCGGCCGTGCCGGTGGTGGGCGCGGGGATCGCGACGCTCGGGCTGCTGCTGGTGCTGTCGCAGATGCGTCGCCGGGCGGCTCCGGCCGCGTGCTGATGGCCGATTGCGGCGCCTGAGGCGCGGGCTGGTTTAGCGGTTTTCTGCCTGGACGGCGGTGCGTGCGACGCGCCGCCGTTTTTCTTTTGGCGCGGACGAATTCGGGTGGAGAACGACGAAGGCGCGAAGGCCGTGAAGCAGGCGGGTTATTGACCCGAGGCGGCGGAAGCGGGGGCGGACGGTGCCGAAGCCGGTTGCGCGGCGGCGGCTTCGCTTGCGGCGGCGGGTGACGATGCGGCGCTGGCCGGGGCGGCGGCCGATGCGGAAATGGCGGCGCTGGCGCTCGATGCCGGTGCGGCAGCGGCGGTGCTGGCGTGTTGTGCCGGGGCTGCGGCGCTGGTGTTCTGCGTCGGGGCGCTGGCCGAGGTGACGGCGCTGGCGTTCTGTGCAGGCGCGGCGGTCGAGGTGGCAGCGCTGGCGTTTTGTGTCGGAGCGTTGGCCGAGGCGGCAGCGCTGGCGTTCTGTGCAGGCGCGGCGGTCGATGCGGCAACTGCAGCCGATGTGGCCGCAGCGGGGGCGGTTGCCGCTGCGCTCGATGCCGGAGCCGGATTGGCGTTCGGTGCGGCGGCGGTAGCCGGTGCCACAGCCGGATGCGGCGCGGCGACCGGTGCCGCCGCTGCATTCGACGCCGCCGGTGCCGCGGCAGCCGCCTTGACCGGTGTGGCCTGCGGCACCGGCGCATTGCCCGCTGCCGATTGATTGCCGTTCGGATAAACGGTCGCCGACGCGCTCGGCGTCAGGTTCACGGCGCCCTCCACCGGCACGCTCGCAGCGCCGACCTGGGCCGCCGCCGAC
>NZ_JAAGPF010000198.1 GCF_017104645.1 Burkholderia sp. Ac-20379 | reverse complement strand
CGACGCCCGGCGACCAGATCCAGGCCGGCGCGGCGCTGGCGCAACTGGTGGGCGTGAGCGGCGGCGGCGAGGCCGCCAAGGCCGCCGCCAACGTCATGCTCGGCGTCGAGCCGGCCGACGCCGCCACGCTGCATCCCGGCGATACGGTCGCGATCGGCGGGCTGTCCGCGCGCGCGGGCGCGCCCGCCGCGGGCCGCATCACGGTGGTGGGCGCGTCGATCGATCCGCAAAGCCAGCCGTCGCGCGGCTTCTGGCTCGCGGCGCTGGCCGGCAGCGCGCTGATCCCCGGCACCCGCGTGCGCGCCGACATCGCGGCCAACGCCGGCACCTGGTGGATCGTGCCGCGCGCGGCCGTGCTGCGCGATGCGCACGGCGCGTGGCTGTTCCAGGTCAGCCCCGACGCGCGCGCGCATCGGATCGCCGTCGTCACGCGCGTCGAGAACGACCAGGGCTACGGCGTGGACGGCCCGCTGCACGCCAACTGGCCGATCGTCGTGTCGGGCAACTACGAACTGACGGACGGCGCGGCCGTGCGCACCCTCGGAGGCGCCAAGCAATGAAGGCAGGCCAATGGATGCAGGCGCACCGGCGCTCGCTGCTGTTCGTGATCGCGCTGCTCGCGATCGCCGGCGCGTTGACCGCGATGCAGTTGCCGATCTCGCTGTTCCCGAACGTGGCGTTCCCGCGCGCGGTGGTGTCGCTCGACGCCGGCGACCGCCCGGCCGAACAGATGGCCGCGCTGGTCACGATGCCGGTGGAAGAGGCGCTGCGGCGCGTGCCCAACGTTCAGGATGTCGAATCGAAGACGAGCCGCGGCGCGGCCGAAATCTCGCTGAACTTCGGCTGGGGCACCGACATGGCGCAGGCCACGCTGCAGGCGCAGGCCGCGATCGCCGAAATCATGTCGACGCTGCCGCCCGGCACCAGCATGCAGGTGCGCCGGATGGATCCGACCGTGTTCCCGGTGATCGCCTACAGCCTGACCTCGACCACGCAATCGCTGTCGCAGTTGCGCGATCTCGCGCAGTTCCAGTTGCGCCCGCTGCTGTCGGCGGTGGGCGGCGTGGCGCGCGTGGACGTGACGGGCGGCGCGCAGGAGGAACTGCAGGTGGCCGTCGATCCGCAGCGGCTCGCGGCCTACAAGCTGTCGGTGGCCGACGTGTCGCGCGCGGTGGGCGCGGGCAACGTGCTGATGGCGACCGGCCGCATCGAGGATCACGACAAGCTCTATCTGGTGGTGGCCGATTCGGCGTTCGGCGGGCTGAACGCGCTGCGCGACGTGGTGGTGTCCACCAGCGGCGCGACGCAGGTGCGGCTCGGCGACGTGGCCAGCGTCACGCGCGGCGTGGTTCCGCAGTGGATCCGCGTGACCGCCGACGGCCGCGACGCCGTGCTCGTCAACGTCTATCAGCAGCCCGGCGCGAACAGCGTGGCGATGGCCTCGGAGATCCGCGCCAAGCTCGCCGGCTTCGCGAAACAGATGCCGCCCGGCGTGCACCTCGCGAACTGGTACGACCAGAGCGAACTGGTGGTGGCCTCGGCGTCGAGCGTGCGCGACGCGATCCTGATCGGCGTGCTGCTTGCCGCCGCCACCTTGTTCGTGTTCCTTCGCAACATCAAGATCACGCTGATCGCCGTGGCGCTTGTGCCGATCGTGATGGCCGCCACCATCCTGCTGCTGAAGGTGGCCGGCATGGGCTTCAACATCATGACGCTCGGCGGCATGGCGGCGGCGGTGGGCCTCGTGATCGACGACGCGATCGTGATGATCGAGCACATCGCGCGGCGCATGCGCGAGCCGAACGAACATGGCTTCCACGGCCGCGTGATGCGCGCCGCGCTCGAATTCACGCGCCCGCTGGCCGGCTCCTCGGCCGCCACGCTGATCATCTTCGTGCCGCTCGCGTTCCTGTCGGGCGTGACCGGCGCGTTCTTCAAGGCGCTATCGGTGACGATGGCCAGCGCGCTGCTGATCTCGTTCCTCGTGACGTGGCTGGCGATCCCGATCCTCTGCGACCGCTGGCTGACCGCGAAGGATGCCGAAGAACATCCCGAGACGCGGCTCGGCGGCTGGCTGAACCGGCGCTATCTGGCGCTCGTGACGCGCGTGAGCGCGCGGCCGCTGCTGGTGCTGCTCGGCGTGGTGCCGTTGCTCGCCGCCTCCGCGTTCGCCTACACGCAGGTGGGCAGCGGCTTCATGCCGTCGATGGACGAAGGCGGGTTCGTGCTCGACTATCACACCGCGCCCGGTACGTCGGTCACCGAAACGGATCGGCTGATGAAGCAGATCGAAACCATCGTGCGCGCCAATCCGAACGTCGACACCTATTCGCGGCGCACCGGCGCGGGCCTCGGCGGCGATCTCAACGAGCCGAACAAGGGCGACTTCTTCATCCGCCTGAAATCGGGCAACCGCGAGCCGATCGACAAGGTGATGGAGGAGATCCGCACCCAGGTGGACGAGCAGGTGCCCGGCGTCAGCATCGAACTCGCGCAGTTGATGGAGGACTTGATCGGCGACCTGACCGCCGTGCCGCAGCCCGTGCAGATCAAGATCTACGCCGACGACACCGCCGTGCTCGACGGCACCGCGCAGCGCGTGGCCGCGCAGATCGGCAAGATTCCCGGCATCGTCGACGTGAACGACGGCATCAACCCGGCCGGCGACGCGCTCGATCTGCACATCCGCGCCGACGCCGCCGCGGCCGAGGGCATGGATCCGCAGGCCGTCGCGCAGCAGGTGTCGGACATGGTGCAGGGCAACGTCGCCACGCAGTATCAGGTCGGCCCGAAGACGATCGGCGTGCGCGTGCACGTGGCCGGCGCGCGCCGCCTGACCGATACCGAACTCGGCCGGCTGCCGATCCGCGCGCCCGACGGGCACCTGTTCGCGCTGTCGCGCGTGGCCACGCCCGAAACCGTGAGCGGCCAGCCCGAGATCAGCCGCGACAACCTCAAGCGGATGGTGGCCGTGACCGCGCGCATCGACGGCCGCGACCTCGGCTCGACCATTGCCGACGTGCAGCATGCGCTCGCCACGCCGTCGCTGCTGCCGAACGGCGTGTACTACGAGCTGGGCGGGCTGTATCAGCAACAGCAGATCGCGTTTCGCGGGCTGCTGGCCGTGTTCGGCGCGGCGCTCGCGCTGGTGTTCGCGCTGCTGCTGTTCCTCTACGAGCGGCTGCGCATCGCGCTGGCCGTGCTGGCCATGCCGCTGCTCGCGGCCGGCGCCGTGTTCGTCGGGCTGTGGCTGACCGGCATCGAGCTGAACATCTCCGCGATGATGGGCATGACGATGATCATCGGCATCGTGACCGAGGTGGCGATCTTCTACGTATCCGAATTCCGCTCGCTGGTGCACGAGGACGGCCTGCCGATCGACGAAGCGCTGATCCTCGCCGGGCGCAACCGGCTGCGGCCGATCGCGATGACCACCATCGCCGCGATCCTCGCGCTGCTGCCGCTGGCGTTCGCGCTCGGACAGGGCTCGGCGATGCAGCAGCCGCTGGCGATCGCGATCATTTCGGGCTTGATGGTGCAGTTGCCGCTGGTGCTGGTGGTGCTGCCGGCGGTGTTGCGGATGTTGTTGCGGGTGCGGGGCCGGGGCCGGGGCGAAGGCGGTTGACGCAGCACGGACGCCGAGCGACCGTGCGACATAGTGTCGGGGCGCTCGGCTCGCTCCAACTGCATCATGATGAACTCGCAAACGGGGCACTAGGATCATCGTTTTCGTGAAGAGGAACGATGTCATGATGAACGGAAACAAGCCGAGATTGCCCGGCAATGCCTAACGCACCCACCGTAGTCCGGACCAACGCAATTCCCGGTTCGATCAAGCACGTCGAGCTGCGGGCACTATCGTTTCGGGATCTCTGGCGCCCGGCAGGAAAAAACTGGGGTGCTTGCTGATCGACGGAAAACCCGTCGCGACACGCGCGCACGAGCTTGCCGAATGGTTGAAACTGCAACCGTTCGCAGGCCTCGGAAAATCGAAGGAAATCCTCTTTTGGCCCATGGAATGAAGCGGCTCGCCCTCGCCGGACTCGGCTTTCTCTGGGGTGCGCTCATTGCATGGGCGACCGTGCGTACCGTCAGCCAAATCGACTGGCCGTCCAAAGCGCCCAGTGCAGGCCATTGCGACGATCTCGAGCATTGCGGCACGTCACTTTCATTCATCGCCGCAACGTTGGGCTTCATGCTGTGGCCCGCCGTTCTGTTCGCCGCGATCAACGCAGTCGCCTATCGGCGATGGTCCAGCCGCCAATGGGGCCGTGTTCTGATGTGGGTTAGCGCGTTCGTCGTGCTGCTTTACGTTGCGGCCTATGCGATTGCGCCGCTGGTGCTTCCCGGCTGAACCCGGCGGCGCAAGCCAATCGGTCAAACGAAAACGCCTGCCTGGCCTCGTTCGAGGCCGGCAGGCGCCGGGCCATGTGTCGCTCACGCATGGTCATCAGTGATGCGTATACAACCCGTCGCGATCGCCCAGATGCGCCACCATGCCGCCCTGCGACGCACCGGCCGGTACATACCCGTAACCCGACGTATCGCGCGCCACGCCGTTGGCGGCCATCGCATCCTGCGCGTGAATCTTCGCTTCGGCAGCCTGAATGTCGTTCGGATAATTGGTGGACTTGTGCGCCGGGTTGTAGCCGGCCTGTTCGAGACGCATCAGCTCCGAGGTCACGCCGTCGCGCGAGGTCAGATGCGTGACGTCGGCGTGGGCGGCGCCGGCCAGCGAAGCAAGCGCGGAGAAGGCAACGATCGAGGCAAGCAGCTTTTTCATGATATGGATTCCTTTGTAATTTCCAGAAGAGAAGGGATGCGAACGAATCCGCCGCCAACGCGGCCGACACATCGCCCGGCATCCATGGCTCATCTTCCGGGTGCGCGGTTAAGCCGACCTTAACGGCCGCGTCCGCGCAACAGAAATCGATTCGTAAGCTTCGCTTAAGCTGCCCGGCGGCACAGTAGCGCCGCGGTCCGCCCGGATCGCGCTTGCGACCGTGGAGACCCCCGTGACTTCGATGACACCACCCCGCACCGGCGACGCCGCCCGGATGCTCAATAAAGTACCGCCCGTCACGCTCGCCTTCTGGGTGATCAAGATCCTGACCACCACCGTCGGCGAAACCGGCGCGGATTATCTGGCCGTCAACGTCGGCCTCGGCACCGCCGTGACAGGCGGCCTGATGCTGCTCCTGCTCGCGGCCGCGCTGATCGCGCAGTTCCGCGCGCGCGCCTACGTGCCGTGGCTGTATTGGCTCAACGTGGTGCTAGTCAGCGTGGTCGGCACGCAGATCACCGATGCGCTGACCGACGGCCTGCACGTCAGCCTCTATGCCAGCAGCGCCTGCTTCGCCGTGGCGTTGGCCGCGGCGTTCGCGATCTGGTATCGCGTCGAAGGCACGCTGTCGTTCGAGACGATCGTCACGACGCGCCGCGAAACCTTCTACTGGGCCGCGATCCTGCTGACGTTCGCGCTCGGCACGGCGGCCGGCGATCTGGCCACCGAGGCGCTCGGCATGGGCTTCCAGCTCGGCGTGCTGGCCTGCGCCGCGCTGATCGGCCTGACCGCGTTCGCGGCCTGGCTCGGCATCCCGCGCGTGCTGGCGTTCTGGATCGCCTACGTGCTGACGCGCCCGCTCGGCGCCTCGCTCGGCGATCTGCTCTCGCAGGCCCGCGAATACGGCGGGCTCGGCTGGGGCACGGTGTACACGAGCCTCGCGTTCCTCGTCGTGATCGTGCTGCTGGTGGGCGCGCTGAGCATTGCGCGCCGTCGCGGCGGCTCGTCCAGCGCCGCGGTCTGATCCCTTCGCTTCATCCCGTCGTTCATCGGCGGCCCACGGGCCGCCCATCCATCAGGAGTCCTGCCATGTCATCCCGCACCATCCGCACGCTGTCCGCACCGCTGCTCGCCGTCACGCTGTCGTTCGGCGCGCTCGCCGCGCTGCCGCTCGCGCCCGGCGCCATCGCCAGCGCACAGGCGGCCCAGGCCGCCACCGCCGCCCCGTCGAAGCTCGGCGATCTGTCCGGCTTCCGCACCATCGCCGCCGACACGGCGAAGCTCGTCGACGCCGGCAACCTGCCGGGCGCGAAGGCGCGCATCAAGGATCTCGAAACGAAGTGGGACAGCGCCGAGCCGTCGCTGAAGCCGCGCGCCGCCGCCGACTGGCATCGCGTGGACGACGCGATCGACCACGCGCTGTCCGCCCTGCGCGCCGGCAAGCCCGATGCGGCCGCCTGCAAGCAGGCGCTCGCCGCCCTGCTCGCCACGCTGGACCAGCCCGGCGGCAAGGCCTGATCCGGGCGCCGGCGCGCGCGGACGAAAAAAGACCCGGCCAGCAGGCCGGGTCGTAAAAGAGTGAGACGGGGCACGTACGAGGTGCGTCCGCGCCCCCAATCACTCTGCGTGGACAGTGGCCGACAAGCGGCACGGACATGAAGCATGACCGCCGCGAGCTTAACGCGGCGTTAAGGGCGGCGGCTCCGCCCGCAATTCAAACTTGCTCGAAGCGCAACGCCGGGCCGCCCGGCGGATCGCGCCGCATCTATCTGTAATCGTCATATTCACTGGCGATTCATTCTTACCAATCCTTTCCGCCCTGCCTCCGCCGCCTCGCGCGCGTACCACGCGATCGTCCGCAAACCGCCGTCCCGCCTTGATTCAGCTCAGAGGAATGATCGGGTGGATTTTTTACAACATCCGTTTACAAAACATTTCGAAATCAATAGAATCCGGAACGCAATCACGAATCATTCTCATTAAGATCAATATTCAGCGGGGTGATTGCTCCCGCGACAAGCCGTTTTTCGACACCACCGCCCTCTCGCCCAATGTCTACTTCGCTCAATACGAAGCCCCGCGCGCTCGTTTCGGCCCTGGCCTGCACCGTGTTCCTCGCCCCGCTCGTCGCGGTCGCGCAAACCGCTCCGGCGCCCACCGGCGCCGCCTCCGCCGCGCCGGCTTCGCAAAGCGCTTCGCAGTCCTCCGCAACGGCCAGCGCCACGCTGCCGACGGTGTCCGTCAAGTCCCAATCGGACATGCAGACGCGCGCGCTGCCCTCGTTCAAGTTCACCGCGCCGCTGCTCGACACGCCGCGCTCGGTCACGGTGATCCCCGAGCAAGTGATGCGCGAGAAGAACGTGACGACCTTCGCCGACGCGCTGCGCACGGTGCCGGGCATCACGTTCCTGGGCGGCGACGCGGCGGCGAACCCGTCGGCGGATCGCCCGGTGATCCGCGGCTTCGAATCGCGCAACTCGATCTTCGTGGACGGCATGCGCGATTCGGGCGTGCAGAACCGCGAGACGTTCGACATCGAGCAGATCAGCGTGGTCAAGGGCCCGGATTCGGTCTACGCGGGCCGCGGCTCGGTGGGTGGCAGCATCGACATCACCACCAAGGCGCCGAAGAACGACAACTTCACGAACGGCAGCATCGGCTTCGGCACCGACAGCTACAAGCGCGCCACGCTCGACGTGAACCGCAAGCTCAACGACACCACCGCGGTGCGCCTGAACGTGATGGGCAACGACGCGGATCAAGCCGGCCGCACGGACGTCTACAGCAAGCGCTGGGGGATCGCGCCGTCCGTCACGTTCGGCATGAACACGCCGACCACGGTCACGGTCAGCTACTACCACCTGAATACCTGGGACATGCCCGACTTCAGCGATCCGTTCCGCGCGAGCGGCACGCCGGTGTCGTCGGATCGCGGCCAGTTCTACGGCCTGAACACGCGCGACTACCGCTACGGCCAGACCGACAACGCCGAAGTGCGCGTCGAGCATCGCCTCGCAGGCGGCTGGAAGCTGCGCAACACCACGGTGGTGGGCCGCTCGACGCTCGACTACGTGGCCACCAACCCGCAGCTGACCTCGCCCACCTCGAACATCCTCGCGCTGCAGGCCAAGAGCGGCAAGTACGCGACCAACAACATCGCCAACCAGACCGAGCTGACCGGCAAGGCCACGCTGTTCGGCATGGAGCACACGCTGACGGGCGGCATCGAGTTCAGCCACGAACAGAGCCGCTACGAGGGCTATCTGGTCAGCGACTCCAAAGGCAACAACATCCGCTCCCCGAGCGGCGCTTCCCTTTGCGGCGTGGCGTTCAACTGCACGCCGCTCGGCAGCTGGAACCCGAACAACCCGTGGACGGGCAACCTGATCCTGAACGGCGACAAGGGCTTCCCCGGCGCGACCACCAACACCCGCACCGACATCGCCTCGGCCTACCTGTTTGACACGGTGCGCCTGTCCGAGCGCTGGCGCTTCAACGCGGGCCTGCGCTACGACCGTTACGACGTGCGCGCGCAACAGGCCGGCGTGGCCGACCTGACCAACACAGCGAACCTGTTCAGCTACCAGTTCGGCCTGGTGTTCAAGCCGGTCGAGACGGTCAGCCTCTACACCTCGTACGGCACCTCGGCGAACCCGCCGGGCGCGAACGCCGGCATCGGCGGCGGCAACGACCAGTTGACGCTCACCAACGCGGATCTCGCGCCGGAACGCTCGCGCAACATCGAAGTGGGCGCGAAGTGGGACGTGCTCGACCAGCGCCTGTCGCTGACCACCGCGCTGTTCCAGACCGACAAGACCAACGCCCGCGTGTCCGACGGCCTCGGCCACACGGTCAACGCCGGCTCGCAACGCGTGCGCGGCTTCGAGTTCGGCTTCGCCGGCGACGTCACGCGCAAGTGGCACATGTTCGGCGGCTATTCGTACCTGAACGCCGTGACGACCAACGCCGGCCCGGGCGCGCCGGCCGCCACCGGCCTGCCGATGGTGATGGTGCCGAAGCACAACTTCACGCTGTGGACCAGCTACGACGCGCTGCCGAAGCTGACGGTGGGTGCGGGCGCAACGATTTCGAGCCTGACCTATGCCTCGGCATCGACGGCCTCGACGCTGAAGTGGACGCCGGGCTATGCACGCTTCGATGCGGCCGCCACGTACCACGTCAACAAGTCGATCGACCTGCAGCTGAACGTGCAGAACATCTTCGACAAGAAGTACTTCAACACCGCCTACCCGATCTACGCCTCGTGGGCGCCGGGCCGTTCGGCGATGCTGACGATGAACTTCTATCAGTAAGCACGGCACGCGCCGCGACGACGGGCCGCCCGTCCCGCACCGGTTCGCCGGCGGGGCGGGCGGCCCGTTTTTCGTTGCCAAACGGCCTTGCGCGCCGCCGCGCGAGGCTTAAGGCGGCGTTAAGCCGGCCGCCGGTATCGTCGTCACTTTGCTTTCCGAAACCTGACAGGAGGTGGCATGCATTCCGACGCCGGACGACTCGCCGAACAGGCCGTCAGCAAGGTTCCCGCGCTGACGCTCGGTTTCTGGATCATCAAGATCGCGGCCACCACGCTCGGCGAGACGGGCGGGGATTGGGTCACGATGTCGCTGAAGCTCGGCTACCTGGTGGGCTCGCTGATCTTCCTGGCGGCCTTCGTGGCGCTGGTGGCCGCGCAGATCCGCGCGCCGCGCTTCAACGCCTGGCTCTACTGGGCGACGATCGTCGCCACCACCACGTTCGGCACCACGCTCGCCGATTTCTGCGACCGCTCGCTGGGCCTCGGCTACGGCGGCGGCGTGACGATCATCGTGCTGCTGCTGGCCGCGAGCCTCGCGATCTGGTATCGCAGCGAGGGCACGGTGGCTGTGAGCAGCGTGGCCACGCCGCGCGCCGAATGGTTCTATTGGGCCACCATCATGTTCTCGCAGACGCTCGGCACCGCGCTCGGCGATTTCGTGGCCGACCCGGATCTGGGCGGCCTCGATCTCGGCTACGAAGTGAGCGCGCTGATCTTCGGGGCCGGGCTGGCGGCGATCGGGCTGCTCTGGCTCGTGCCGCGCATCTCGCGCACGGCGCTGTTCTGGGCCGCCTTCGTGCTGACGCGGCCGCTCGGTGCGACGCTCGGCGACTGGCTCGACAAGCCGGTCGCGCAGGGCGGGCTGGAGCTCAGCCGCTTCTACGCCACCGCCGTGCTGGCCGCCTTCATCGTCGCCTGCATCGTGCTGATCCCGCAACGCGCGGCGCGGCGGGAACCGGCCGCCTGACACGCGGCGCATCGCAAGCGGCAAGGGCGCGGCCGATGCCGCGCCCGGCGTGCGGGCCATCGGCCGCCCACGCCACCTGCGCCACCTGCGCCGCTCACTCGCCCACCGCCGCCCGCGAGCCTGACTCGCTGTAGCCGGCGCGATGGGCGATCGTATACAGCTCTCGATTGCGCTCGACCGTCTGCTTCGACGGCGGATAATCGCTGTCGCCGGTCGGCACGAAGCCGTCGCGCTGCGCATCCACCAGTTGCGCGTGCACCTGCGCACGCGTCAATCCGTTGTTGTCCGCCTTCGCCATGGCCGGCGCAGCCAGCGCCAGCGTGGCGACCCATGCGACGGCCAGCGCCGCCAAACCGCGAGTGTGCCTGCTCATCCGAAACCTCCGTATCGTTCGTGAATGACGCGGCCCGACTACTTCGCAATCCGAATTTCAAGCGATCCGCGAACGGAACGCCGGGCCGACAGGAACGATTCTGGCCACCGCGCCCTGCCGCGAACTTGACGGCCGGATGACAAAACCGCAATCCGCGCAGATGACGGTTTCGTAATCCGCGCGTCAGAGCGGGGACCATGCTGCACCGCGACACTGGCGCCTCCCTGCTCCCCCTGCCCGGAAGGAACCGCCATGTGGATCGTCCGGCTGGCCCTGCGCCGGCCCTATACGTTCGTCGTGCTCGCGCTGCTGATCGCCATCGGCGGCCCGCTCGCCATCCTGCGCACGCCGACCGACATCTTCCCGAACATCGACATCCCCGTCGTCAGCATCGTCTGGCAATACAACGGCCTCTCGGCCGAGGACATGGCGCACCGGATCACTTCGATCTACGAACGCGCGCTGACCTCCGACGTGGACGACATCGAGCACATCGAATCGCAGTCGCTGAACGGCGTGTCGGTGGTCAAGGTGTTCTTCCATCCCGGCGCGGACATCAACCGCGCGATCGCGCAGGCGGCCTCGAATTCCGCGTCGATCCTGCGCCTGATGCCGCCCGGCACGCTGCCGCCGAACATCATCACGTACAGCGCCTCGACGGTGCCGATCCTGCAGCTCGGCCTGTCGAGCAACACGTTGCCCGAGCAACAGCTCTACGACCTCGGCAACAGCTTCATCCGCACCCAGCTCGCCACCGTGCAGGGCGCGGCGGTGCCGCTGCCGTACGGCGGCAAGGTGCGCTCGATCGTGGTGGATCTCGACCCGCGCGCGCTGCAGGCCAAGGGGCTCGCGCCGCTCGACGTGGTGAACGCCGTCAACGCGCAGAACCTGATCCTGCCGGGCGGCACCGCCAAGATCGGCGCGCGCGAATACAACGTGCAGATGAACGGCAGCACGCAGACCATCGCGGCGCTGAACGACCTGCCGGTGAAGGCCGTCAACGGCAACGTGATCTATGTGCGCGACGTGGCGCACGTGCGCGACGGCTACGTGCCGCAAACCAATATCGTGCGCGCCGACGGCAAGCGCGCCGCGCTGCTGACGGTGGAGAAAACCGGCAGCGCCTCGACGCTGTCGATCATCGGTCAGGTCAAGGCGCTGCTGCCGCAGATCGCGGCCGGCATGCCGAAGGCGCTGAAGATCACGGCGCTCGGCGATCAGTCGGTGTTCGTGAAATCGGCGATCCAGGGCGTGATCCGCGAGGCGCTGATCGCCGCCTGCCTGACCGCGCTGATGATCCTGCTGTTCCTCGGCAGTTGGCGCGCCACGCTGATCATCGCGGTGTCGATCCCGCTGGCGGTGCTCAGCTCGCTGCTCGCGCTGTCGGCGCTCGGCCAGACCATCAACATCATGACGCTCGGCGGGCTCGCGCTCGCGGTGGGGATCCTGGTGGACGACGCCACCGTGGCGATCGAGAACATCACGCACCACCTCGAACGCGGCGCGCCGCTCGAGGACGCGATCCTGACCGGCGCGGGCGAGATCGCCGTGCCGACGTTCGTCTCCACGCTGTCGATCTGCATCGTGTTCGCGCCGATGTTCCTGCTGACCGGCGTGGCGCGCTACCTGTTCGTGCCGATGGCCGAGGCGGTGATCTTCGCGATGGCCGCGTCGTACCTGCTGTCGCGCACGCTGGTGCCGACGCTCGCGATGTGGCTGCTGCGCGCGCCGAACCCCGCCGCCACCGGCCGCTTCGCGCGCTTCCAGCGCGGCTTCGAGCGCCGCTTCGAGGCGGTGCGCGCGCGCTACCGCGCGCTGCTCGGCGGCGCGATCCGCTACCGCCGCCTCGTGCTGCTCGGCTTCGTGCTGGCCTGCGCGGCGTCCGCGTCGCTGTTCGCGTTCGCGGGCCGCGATTTCTTCCCGGCCGTGGATACCGGCGAAATCCGCCTGCACCTGCGCGCGCCCACCGGCACGCGCATCGAGCAGACGGCGCGCCTGACCGACGAGGTCGAAACGAAGATCCGCTCGATCATTCCGCCTGCGCAGATCGCCTCGATGCTCGACAACATCGGCGTGCCCGTCAGCGGCATCAACCTGACCTACGATTCGAGCGGCGTGATCGGCAGCGAGGACGCCACCGTCATGATCGCGCTGAAGGCCGGCCACCCGCCCACCGCGCAGTACGTCGCGCAGCTTCGCAACGCGCTGACGCAGGCGTTCCCCGGCACCACGTTCGCGTTCCTGCCGGCCGACATCGTCAGCCAGATCCTGAACTTCGGGCTGCCCTCGCCGATCGACATCCAGATCGTCGGCAACAAGCTCGAGGCGAACCGGCAGGTGGCGAACCGCCTGCTCGCGCAACTGCGCGGCGTGCCGGGGCTGGTCGACGCGCGCATCCAGCAGCCCGGCGACGAGCCGGCCATCGACGTGAACGTGGACCGCACCCGCGCGATCCTCGCCGGCCTGCAGCAGCGCGACGTGTCGCAGAACCTGCTGATCGCGCTGTCGGGCAGTTCGCAGACCTCGCCGAATTTCTGGCTCGATCCGAGCAACGGCGTGAGCTACCCGATCACGATCGAGGCGCCGCAAACCACGATCGATTCGCTGCAGGCGCTCGCCAACCTGCCGCTGCCGTCGTCGCCCGGCGCCGCGGCCGCCGCGCCGGCCGGCGCGGCCCCGCGCAACCTGCTCGGCGGGCTCGGCACGTTCTCGCGCGTCAGCCAGCAGGCGGTGGTGTCGCACTACAACGTGCAGCCGGTGCTCGACATCTACGCGTCGACGCAGGCGCGCGACCTCGGCGGCGTGGCGGCCGACGTGACCAAACTGGTGGACGCGGCGCGCGCGCAACTGCCGCCCGGCTCGAAGATCGTGCTGCGCGGCCAGGTGCAGGCGATGAACACGTCGTTCTCGGGCCTGCTGGCCGGGCTGGCGTTCGCGATCGCGCTGGTCTATCTGCTGATGGTGGTGAACTTCCAGTCGTGGCTCGACCCGGCCGTGATCGTCAGCGGGCTGCCCGCCTCGCTGGCCGGCATCGCGTGGATGCTGTTCGCCACCCACACCACGCTGTCGGTGCCCGCGCTGACCGGCACGATTCTCTGCATCGGCATCGCCACCGCGAACAGCATCCTCGTGATCAACGCGGCGCGCGAGATGCTGCGCGACGGCGCCGCGCCGTGGCAGGCCGCGCTCGAAGCGGGCTTCACGCGGTTCCGCCCGGTGGTGATGACGGCGCTCGCGATGCTGATCGGGATGCTGCCGATGGCGCTCGGCCTCGGCGACGGCGGCGAACAGAACGCGCCGCTCGGCCGCGCCGTGATCGGCGGGCTGGCGTTCGGCACGCTCTCGACGCTGCTGTTCGTGCCGGTGGTGTTCGGCATGGTGCACGCCTGGCTGGAAGCCCGGCGCGACGCCGCACCGCCGGCCGCTCCCGCCGCACCGGCCACCGCCGCCGATCCCGCTCCGTCCGCCGGCCGTCATTGAGCCTGCCGCCCCCCTTTCGCGCCCAACGATCATGAACGATACGAACGATTTCGATCCCGCCGACCGCACGCCGCCGTCCGCACCCGCCGACGCCACGGCCCACACGCAGGCGGCCCCCCCGCCGCGCCGCCGC
>NZ_JAAGPF010000197.1 GCF_017104645.1 Burkholderia sp. Ac-20379 | reverse complement strand
GCGCACCTCGGCGTGCTGAAGGTGCTGGCCGCGCACCGCATTCCGATCGACTGCATCGCGGCCACCAGCATGGGCGCGGTGGTCGGCGGCCTGTATGCGAGCGGGATGAGCGCCGACGACATGTCGCGCCGGCTCGCCGACGTCAACCTGGCCGACATCGCGTTCGACGTGACGGAGCGCGCCGAACTGCCGCAAAAGCGCCGCGAGGACGAGGAACGCTATATCGGCGGCCTGACGCTCGGCTTCGGGCCGAAGGGCTTCAAGGCACCGGCCGGGCTGGTGCAGGGCAACCGGCTGCAGGCGCTGCTGGCCGACTGGACGTCGACCGTGCCGACCAATCAGCCGTTCGACCGGCTGCCGATCCCGTTCCGCGCCGTGGCCACCAACCTGCGCACCGGCCAGATGGTCGTGCTCGACCGCGGCTCGCTGCCGCTCGCGATCCGCGCCAGCATGGCGATGCCGGGCCTGTTCTCGCCCACCGAGATCGACGGCCAGACGCTGGTGGACGGCGGCCTGGTCAGCAATCTGCCGGTCAGCACGGTGCGCAGGATGGGCGCGAACGTGGTGATCGCCATCGACATCGGCTCGCAGCTGCGCCCGCTCGACGCGCTGGCCTCGCCGGCCGACGTGTTCCAGCAGATGCTCGGCATCCTGATCCGCCAGAACGTCTCGCAGCAGCGCAGCGAGCTCGGCCCGCGCGACGTGCTGCTCGAGCCCGCGCTCGGCGCGCTGAGCTTCACCGATTTCCAGAACGCGAAGCAGGCGATCGCGGCCGGCGAGGCGGCGGCCGAAGCCGCGCTGCCGAAGCTCGAACCGTATGCGCTGTCGCCGCAGGCCTATGCGGCCTATCTCGCGCAGCATCGCACGCCGTCCGAGCAAACCCTGCGCATCGCGAAGATCGAAATCCGCACCAGCGGCCCGGTGCCCAAGCGCGTGGTGGCCGATGCGCTGCACGTCAAGCCGGGCGATTTCTACGACCCGCAGGCGGTCAGCCGCGACCTGCTGGCGCTGACCACCAGCGGCAATTTCGACACGGTCACGCAGCAGGTGGTCGGCGACGGCGACGCCAACACGCTCGTGATCGACGCGCGCGGCAAGGATTGGGGGCCGAACTTCCTGCTGTTCGGCCTCGGCATGTCGAGCAGTTCGAGCGACGAGGGCGGCTTCCGCTTCCACGTGGGCTACCGCCGCCCGTGGCTGACCGATTCGGGGCTGGAATTCCGAGTCGATTCGACGCTCGGCAGCGATCTGCAATCGCTGCACACCGAGCTGCGCCAGCCGCTGTCGAGCCGGTACGGTTTCTATCTCGCGCCCTATGCCGAATTCGTGCGCCGCTTCGCGAACCTGTATCTCGACAACTACAAGATCACGCAATACCGGCTGCAAACCGAGCGGCTCGGCATGGATTTCGGCGTACCGATCGGCCGGCTCGGCGATTTCCGGATCGGCCTGGCCTATGCGCACGGCAACGCGTCGGCCACCTACAACCTGCCGGTCGAAGTCAGCGACGACGGCCAACTGAGCGGCGAAACCTTCCTGCCCTACAACGGCCACGAACTGACGGCGCGCGCGCGCCTGCTGATCGACCAGCTCGACGACCCGCTGCTGCCGCGCAAGGGCTATTTCGCGGAACTGCGCGCCGACCGCTCGCTGCTCGCGAGCGATCAGGCGCGTTATACGGAGATCTTCGGCAAGGTGATGATCGCGCAGCAGTTCGGACGCCACAGCTTCAGCGCGAGCATCGAGGGCGGCAAGAATTTCGGCAGCGAAAGCCCGGTGAACCTGCTGGCGTTCACGCTCGGCGGCTTCCAGCATCTGTCGGCCTATGCCGTCGATCAACTGAGCGGCAACGCGCTGGCCTATGGTCAGGTGACCTACATGAATCGCCTGATGACGTTCAACGCGTCGCCGATCAAGGCGTTCTACGTGGGCGCGAGCGCGGAAATCGGCAACGTGTGGGCCAACGACGACGGCGGCCGCAGCGGGCCGATGAAGCAGAGCTATTCGCTGTTCGGCAGCTTCGCGACCTCGTTCGGGCCGATCTACGTGGGGATCGCGCTGGCGCCGGGCGGGCTGCGCAACCTGTACTTCCAGCTCGGCCGCACCTACTGAGGCCGAGCCTGCCAGCGCCGCGTCAGCCCGGCCAGCGGATCTCGAAGCGCGCGCCGCCCAGCAGGCGCGCGTCGGCCACCGCGATGCGGCCGCGGTGCGCCTCCAGCACCTGGCGCGTGATGGCCAGGCCGAGGCCGTAACCGGCGGTATGGCGGTCGAGCCGCACGAACGCATCGAAGATCCGCTCGCGCTCGCTCTCGGGCACGCCGGGGCCGTCGTCCTCGACGTAGACCACGATCTCGCCGGGGCCGACGCCGAGCTTCACGCCGATCAGGATGCGCGACCGCGCGTACTTGCCGGCGTTGCGCAGCAGGTTGCGGATCGCGTACGACATCAGCCGCGTATCCATGTTCACGCGCAGCTCGCGCGGCACGGCGATGCGCATCTCGATCGTCTTGCCGGGATCGAGCTGGGCCATGTCGTGCACCTGCGTTTCGAGCCAGTTCGCGAGCAGCGTCGGCTCGGGAATCGATTGCAGCGAGCTGTATTCGAGCCGCGCGTAGGTCAGGCTCATGTCGATCAGCTCGTCGAGCTCGGTGACGTCCTGCGCGATGCCGTCGAGCGCGTTCTGGCGCTCGGCCTCGTTGCGCGAATCGCGCAGGATCTCGATCGCGAACCGCACGCGCGCGAGCGGCGTGCGCAATTCGTGGGAAATGCCGTTGGTCAGGTCGCGCTGCGCCGCGATCAGCCGCTCCATGCGCATCGCCAGCGCGTTCAGGGTGCGCGCGAGCGGGCCGAGCAGCACGCTGTGCGATTCGCGGGCGCGCGTGTGGAAGCGCCCGCCGCTGAAATCGATGGCGCGCTCGCGCACCATCACGAGATCGACCCAGGTGGGCCGCGCCCAGCGCCAGGCGGCCAGCGCGGGCACCGCCAGCACGAACAGCGCCACGCCGCAGCGCCCGCCCGGCAGCGCGTCGAAGCCGGCCAGCACGCGGGCCGGCGTCAGCGTGTACGACAGCGCCAGCAGCGGCACGCCCACCATCAGCAGCACCAGGCTCATCAGATGCAGGTAGGCGCGCAGATAGAGCCGCGACCAGCTCGGCGTGCGATCGGCGCGCGTGTCCGTCCAGGTGCGGCGAAACCGCAGCCAGCGCCAGCGCAGGTAGCGCAGCGCGGGCAGCCGCGGCTGGGGGGCGGCGCGCGGCGCGGGCGCGCCGGCCGGTTCATTCCCACGCATGCGTGCTGAACTGATAACCCTTGCTGCGGACCGTCTTGATCCGGCGCGGGTGGCTCGCATCGTCCTGCAGCTTGCGGCGCAGCTTGGAGATGCGGCCGTCGATGGTGCGGTCGAGGCCGTCGAATTCCATGCCGCGCAATTCGCGCATCAGGTCGTCGCGGCTCACCACCTCACCCGCGCGGCAGGCCAGCACCCACAGCAGATCGAATTCGGCCGAGGTCAGATCCGGCGACGAGCCGTCCGGCAGGCGCACCGAGCGGTTGCCGCGGTCGATCGAGAAGCCGCCGAACGCGAAGCTGTCCGGGCCGTGCGCGGCCTCGGCGGCGCGCTGCGGCGCGCGGCGCAGTTGCGCCTTGATGCGCGCGAGCAGGATGCGCGGCTCGACCGGCTTGCGCACGTAATCGTCGGCGCCGAATTCGAGGCCGAGCAGCTCGTCGTACGGCTCGTCGCGCGCCGTGACCATCACGATCACGCCGTCGAACTGCTTGCGCGCCTCGCGGCAGATCTCGAAGCCGTCCTTGCCGGGCAGGTTGACGTCGAGAATCACCAGGTCCGGCCGCATCGAGAGAATCGTGGGCACGGCCGCGTGGCCGTCGAGCACGGTGTCGACCGCGTAATCGTGCTTGCGCAGATAAGCGACGATCAGCGCGGACAGGCGAGGGTCGTCTTCGACGAGAAGAATGCGGTGGGGCATGAGAAATCGGATCGGTCGAGGCTGCCGGCGAAACGGCGCGCCGGTTCGCTGCGTAAGGTTCCGGTAAACACCGGTAATTTCATGAAATATTGCGCATGATACTGCCCCCTGCGGCAGGTGGACGCGCTCGCCACGGAATTCCACAGGAAATCGGCGGCGGGTTCGCCCGACACCCCGGGAAACCGGCGTTTTCGCGCCGGATTCGCGGCCGATTATTGCGTCCGATGCTCAGCAGACGCTTAACAGACGCGCCACATTTCGCCTCGCGCGACACCGCCGCCGCCCATCGTGCTTCGCATTGCCGTCGTCCGCTTCGCCTGCCGGGCCGGCGCACCGCGTTGGTGCTTGACGAATCGCCGCGCAAGCGCTTCCATACGGGCTCGCTGAATTTCGCGCCACAAGCGCCGCCGAACGCCGTCATGGATTACCAACCGATACTCGACCGCATCCATTCCGAAATCGCGCCGTGGATCGGCGCGGGGCGGGTGGCCGATTACATCCCCGAGCTGGCCAAGGTGCCGGCCGAGCGCTTCGGCATCGCGATCGTCACGCTCGACGGCCGCACCTACACGGTGGGCGACGCGCACGAGCGCTTCTCGATCCAGAGTATTTCCAAGCTGTTCGCCTGCACGCTGGCGTTCCAGATGCTCGGCGACGAGCTCTGGCAACGCGTCGGCCGCGAGCCGTCGGGCAACGCGTTCAATTCGCTGGTGCAGTTGGAAAGCGAACGCGGCAAGCCGCGCAACCCGTTCATCAACGCGGGCGCGCTGGTGGTGACCGACGTGCTGAGCCGCCGCTTCGTGCGCGCCGAAACCGCACAGGTGGAATTCATCCGCCGCCTGATCGGCTCGACCGAGATCGACTACGATTCGCGCGTCGCGCAATCCGAATGGCAGCACGCCGAGCGCAACCTCGCGATGGCGCACTTCATGGCCAGCTTCGGCAACATGTGGATGCCGCCCGAAACGGTGGTGGACGCCTATTGCCGCCAGTGCGCGATCTCGATGAGCTGCGTGGAGCTGGCGCAGGCCGCGCTGTTCCTGGCCAACGGCGGCGTGGCGCCGATCACCGGCGAGCGCATCATCGACGCCAGCTCGGCCAAGCGCCTGTCCGCGCTGATGCTGACCTGCGGTACCTACGACGCGGCCGGCGATTTCGTCTATCGCGTGGGGCTGCCGGCCAAGAGCGGCGTGGGCGGCGGGATCGTCGCCGTGCTGCCGGGCGAGATGGCGGTGTGCGTCTGGTCGCCGGGGCTCGATCCGAACGGCAATTCGCTGGCTGGCGTGCTCGCGCTCGAATGGCTGACGAGCTATACGGAACGCTCGATTTTCTGATTCCGAGCCTTCGACGCGCCGGCGAATTCTGACGATTCGCCGACGCGCTTCGATTCATCCAGCGCCCGGACGCTCGACGCATCGAATAATTTTTAACGCCATCAAGCACGCAGATACCGGAATTTGGATTCTGGTTCGCCACCGTTCACGCCCTCTCCGTTTTCGCGAAGATCGTGCGGCGCCCCCCGCCGCACGCGAAACAACACGCCCGCGCCTGTCACGAACCTGACTTGCATGCCACTTAGAGTGGCGGCTCGATTGAATCCCAAAGAGGACATAACTCGTGAACCACTCCTATCGCATCGCGGCGGTAGGCGCGTGCCTGGCCGCCTGTGCCGGTCTGCCCGCCTACGCCTACGCAGACGAAACGCCCACCGCCACCGGCTCCTCGGTGACGCTCTACGGCATTCTCGATTCCGGTATCGAATACCTGAATCACGCCGCCGCTTCCACCACCAACAAAGGTCAGACCAACAGCGTCACGCGCATGACGTCGGGCAACATGTCGGGCTCGCGCTGGGGCATCACCGGCCGCGAGGATCTCGGCGGCGGCTCGCGCGCGTTTTTCCTGCTCGAAAGCGGCATCAACGTGGGCACCGGCGCGTCGCTGCAAGGCGGCCGCGAATTCGGCCGGCTCGCCTACGTGGGCATCGCCAACGACACCTACGGCACCATCGCGCTGGGCCGCCAGGGCGGCCTGTTCCTCGACTGGGTCAGCGAATACAACCCGCTCAAGAACGCGGTGTACGCGGTCAAGATGCAGGATCCGGCGTTCTCCGACCGGCTCGACAACACCGTGCGCTACGAGCAGCACTTCGGCGGCCTCGCGGCGATCGTCCAGTACAGCCTCGGCTACGACAACGTCAACTTCGGCTCGCAGCCGGCCGGCGACTCTCGCTACGCCCGCGTGATCGAAGCCGGCCTGCGCTACAAGCACGGCCCGTTCAGCGCCACGCTGGTGTACGACCAGAAGAACGGCGGCAGCACCAGCCCGACGGCCGCGCACACCGCCAAGGTGGGCGGCAACGAAGGCGACATCGACCGCCGCATCGGCGTGGGCGCGAGCTACAAGATCGCGACCGTCACGACCTACGCCGGCTACCGCTACATGGATTCGCACGCGGTGCACCTGACCACGCTGTCGACCTCGCCGGTCGAGGCCAGCAGCCTGTACTGGTTCGGTTCGACCTGGTACGCGCGGCCGAACCTGGCGTTCTCCGGCACCGCGATGTATCAGAACTTCTACGGCAACTCGCGCGACCCGTGGTCGTTCCAGATCGATGCGGACTACTTCCTGTCCAAGCGCACCGATCTGTACCTGAACCTCGGCTACGTGCTGAACCGCAACGGCTCGAACCTCGGCCTGAACGGCTTCGGCACCGACGTGGTGGCGGGCAAGAACCAGTTCGGCCTGATGGCGGGCATCCGTCACAAGTTCTAAGGGAGTGCGCATGAACCACGGCACGAGCGTCTCGATCCACCTGCGCGGCTTGCGGCAGCGCTTCGGCGGGCACACCGTTCTGGACGGGATCGATCTGGACGTGCCGGCGGGCACCACGCTGGCGCTGCTCGGCCCGTCGGGCTGCGGCAAGAGCACCCTGCTGAAGCTGCTGGCGGGGCTGCTCCAGCCCGACGAGGGCTGCGTGATGTTCGGCGGCGACACCGTCGCCGACGCCGCGACCTGCGCGCCGCCCGAGGCGCGCGACCTCGGCATGGTGTTCCAGGACTACGCGCTGTGGCCGCACCTGACGGTGGCCGGCAACGTGGCGTTCCCGCTCGAGATGCGCGGCGTGCCGCGCGCCGAGCGCACCGAGCCGCCCGCGCAGGCCGGATGCCGCCGCATCGCCCGCATCGCCGCCGCCCGATCCGCCGCCGGATCCCGAGTTGTCCGAACCGTTCGGCAGCTTGCGGCGCAGCACGATCAGCAGGGCCGCCGCGACGATCAGCACCGCGCCGGCGATGCCGCTGACGATCCACACCAGCGGCGCGCCGCCTTGCGGCTGCTGCGGCTGGCGCGCGAGATCGGACGGATCGGCCTGCACGGCCGTCACGCTGACCTGGTCGTAGGTCAGGCCTTCGACGCTGTGCATCACGAGGGTCTTGATCTGCGGCACCAGCGCGCCGACGTCGGAATTCGGGCGGTACTTGATGAACACGGCCGCCGACGACGGTTTCATCGTCTGCGCGAGCGGATCGTTGTTCGGCAGCACGATCTGCACGCGCGCCACCAGCACGCCGTCGATCTTCGACAGCGTGGACGACAGCTCCTGCGACATGCCGTAGATGAAGCGCACGCGCTCCTCGGTCGGCGTGGAGACGAGGCCGTCCTTCTTGAACAGATCGCCGAGATTGTCGTAGCGGCTCTTGGGCAGGCCGCGCGAGCGCAGCGCTTCCATCGCGCGGACCATCTGGTTCTCGTCGACGTCGAGCGTCCAGGTCTTGCCGCCGTCGGGCGTGTCCTTCGAGGCGTCGACGCCGTTCTCGAGCAGCGCCACGACCATCTCGTTGACGTCCTGCTCGGACAGGTTTCCGTACAGTTCCTTCTTGCAACCGGCGAGCAGCGCGCAGAGCGCGAACGCGCCCGCGACGGCCGTACGCCGCCATCCTGACCGGGTCTGTGGCATGGGGTAAGTCTCGCGGCGGACCGCACGGCGCCCGCGGGCGCCGCGTGTCACTGGTTCTTCATCAGCGTTTCGATCGACGATTTCGACGAGTTCACGACGCCCATCTTCGCTTCCATGTCGAGCTGCGTGGCGGCCAGCTCGTAGGTCAGGCGAATCGAGCCCGCGTTGATCTCGTTGAGATTCATCTCGGGGGCCTGCTGCATGAACTGGGCGGCGTCGGTCACGCTGCGCTGCAACTCGGCGTCCTGCGCGGCCACCAGCTTCGAGGCGACTTCCATCGACGGGCTCTGGGCCGCGTGCGGCGGCGCCATCGACGGCTTGTCCATCATCGCCTTGAACTTGTCGGCGGCGGCGGGCGAAGCGCCGCCCCCTGCCGCTTCCGGCTGATTCAGGGCTTCGAGCGAGGCGCGCAGCGCCGCGGAATGATCGATTGCAGTCATAGTCGTCCTCCGTCAGACGAACCGGCGACGCTTACGCGCGCAGCGCAACGCCGAACGGCAGGGATTCGAGGCCCGACACCGGCGCGGCGGCCGGTGCGTGCGTATCGGGGTGGTCGCCGCGGTTCGCGAGCTCTTCGTTGAGCTCCTCGATCGAGGCCGGCGGCACGAACGCGCTGCCGTTGCGGCTCGCGTGCACCGCGCCGAGCAGTTCCTCGCGGGCGTGCAGCGCCTTGACCAGCGAGACCGTGTCGCGCGTCGGGTTGTTTTCCAGCACTTCGTTGGCGATCAGCTTCCAGTCGCCGTCGCCCTTGGTCGACAGGCAGAACGCCAGCAGCGCCTTCGCGTAGGCGAAGCGCGGCGCGCTCTCGCTGACTTCGCGCAGCACCAGGATCGCGTCGTCCCAGTGGTTGCGAACCATGTGCAGGATGCCGTCGAGCATCTGGATCTCGGGCACCTTCGGGCGCAGCACGCGCAGCGCGTCGAGCATCAGTTCGATGTCGTACGGATCGACCGACACCTTCGGGAAGGTCTGCAGCAGCGCATCCGAAGCCGTTTCGATCAATCCTCCGACGATCTCCGGGCTGCAATTCAGGTAATCGGGTGTGGCGTTGGTCATCGCGCATTCTCCTGGCGGAATTCTTCGCGCCACGCTCGGGGTCGATCGGACGCACCATCGAACCTTAGCAACGGGCTGTGACGCGTGCGGGCCGCGATGCGAAGGCAGCGCGGGGAAAGCGAAGCGGGGTGGAGGGGAGGCACGCGGCGGGTATCGTGCCGGAACGCGCCGGTTTTCTTTGCTAGGCTGGCGCGCATCGCACAATCATTTCCGCGGCACGCATCGACGCGGCACGACAATCGAAAATGAAATTCATCACCTCGGCCTTTCTGACCGCCGCGTTTTTGTTACCGCTTTCTCAAGCTGCTGCGGCGGCGCCTTACAACTGTCGAGCCGAACTGAGAAAACTCGTCATTCCCGCCCTCGCGCCTTCGCCCATGCCTAAAAACAAAATGCAGGTCGAACTGGCGGATATATCCGACGACAATGGCCATCCGAGAAACGGCGTGTATGGCGTGCAGATATGGATCGCCGCCGACAGTCCGGACAATGCCGACGGAAAGGTCGCAATCGGCTGGGTCGATTTAGATACGCGGAACATGAAGATATTCGACGTGACCCAAGACGAATATCATCCGCAAGAGCTGAAAATCGACAAGAAACTGTATTCGAATTTCGTCAAGCGCTGCCTCGGGCGCGACCAATGACGCCAGCAGCCCACTCATCACATCGCATAATGAAGACCATCATTTATCTGGCGCTTTTACTCCTGCCGTTCAGTGCAATCGCCCAAACGTGCAATGGCACCGTTTACGACGAACTGATGTGCACCAACCGCTCGCTGAGCGCGTCGAAGAAAGCGCTGAATGCGGTTTACCAGAAAATCTACGCCGCCACGCAATACAAGAACGAGCTGGAACAGTCGCAAAAGGCATGGCTGACGTATAGAGACAAGCAGTGCAACGGCTATATCGCCGCCGAGGCCGCTCAATCGCAAGGCGAAGGCTCCGCACTGATTACGCAGGACTGCCTCGCCACGCTCACCCGGCAACGCGTCGACTATTTGAAGACCTTGATCGATACGTCCCGCTAAAACAATCCGCGTAGCCCGATTCGTCCCGGGCCGCCCGCCGTCATCCGCCGCTCGAAACATCAGACAAATACCCCCGCCCCCAACTTCGCATCCCCATCGCCCGATTCGCGTCCCTCCCGCTTCGCGTCGCGCCCCCCGGCTATCTTCGTCCGACCGGCACCGTGCGCGCGCCTTTGCCGACGCGCCGCCCGCCACCCCGCCAACCCCTGTCCGCCCCCCCCGGCGGGCGCTTGCGCGACACCCGCGCCGAGCGAGCGATGAGCGACGAAAAAACCGAAGAACCTACCGACAAGAAACTGCGCGACGCCCGCAAGGACGGCCAGGTTTCGAAAAGCTCGGACCTCGCGGACGCCATCTCGATGACGGCCGCGATCGGCTTCGTGATGGCGACCGGCGCGCACCTGCGCGATTCGATGCGGCAGCTCGTGATGAGCTCGCTCGAATTCGTCAACACGCCGCACACGCTCACCGACATGTACGACCGCCTCTACCGCTTCGGCGGCATCGCGCTGCTCGCGGTGGTGCCGCTCGCGCTCTGCGCGGCGTTCGCGGGCCTGATGGGTTCGGGCATGCAGGTGGGCCTGCAGATCGCGCTGAAACCGGTCATGCCGAACATCAACGCACTGAACCCCGGCGAAGGCCTGAAGAAGATCTTCTCGATGAAGACGGTCATCGAGACGGCCAAGATGATCGTCAAGGCCTCGCTGATCTTCGCGGTCATGTGGGTGGTGATCCGCGGCCTGATCCCGCTCGTGTCGGGCTCGCTGTATCAGCCGCTGGCGGAGCTGTCGGCGATGTTCTGGAGCATCCTGCTCAAGCTGATGATGGTGGCGGCGGTGATCTTCATCCTGGTCGGCGCGGCCGACGTCAAGCTGCAGAAGATGCTGTTCATCAAGCAGATGAAGATGTCGAAGGACGAGGTCAAGCGCGAGCACAAGAACGACGAAGGCGACCCGATGATCAAGGGCGAGCGCAAGCGGATCGCCCGCGAAATGGCCAATTCCCCGCCGCCGCGCATGGCGCGCGCCAACGTGGTGGTGGTCAACCCCACCCACTACGCGGTCGCGCTGCGCTACGCGCCCGGCGAGCACCCGCTGCCCGTGGTGATCGCCAAGGGCATGGACGAGGCGGCGGCCGTGATCCGCCGCGCGGCGGCCGAGGCGGACGTGCCGATCGTCGGCAACCCGCCGGTGGCGCGCGCGCTGTACAAGGTCGGCGTCGACGAGCCGATCCCCGACGCGCTGTTCGAAACCATCGCGGCGATCCTGCGCTGGGTCGATTCGATCGGCGCGAGCCGCGATGCGCATGCCCAATCCCAGCCGCCCGTTCACTGAGCCCAGCCCCCGGAGCCACGATGCTGAAGTCCTTCAAACTCCCCGCCGGCGGTGAAATCGGCATGGTCGCGCTGGTGGTGGCGATCATCTCGCTGATGATCCTGCCGCTGCCGCCGCTGATGATCGATTCGTTGCTGGCGCTGAACATCACGATCAGCGTGACGATCCTGATGATCACGATGTACGTGCCGGATATTTCGGCGCTCTCGGCGTTCCCGTCGCTGCTGCTGTTCACCACGCTGTTCCGGCTCTCGCTGAACATCGCCTCGACCAAGTCGATCCTGCTGCACGCCGAGGCCGGCAACATCATCGAGAGCTTCGGCAAGCTGGTGGTGGGCGGCAACCTGGTGGTGGGCCTGGTGGTGTTCGCGATCATCACCACGGTGCAGTTCATCGTGATCGCCAAGGGCTCGGAGCGGGTGGCCGAAGTGGGCGCGCGGTTCACGCTCGACGCGCTGCCCGGCAAGCAGATGAGTATCGACGCCGACCTGCGCGCGAACCTGCTGACGCCCGAGGAAGCCAAGCGCAAGCGCGCCACGCTCGCCGTGGAAAGCCAGTTGCACGGCGGCATGGACGGCGCGATGAAGTTCGTGAAGGGCGACGCGATCGCGGGCCTGATCATCACGCTGATCAACATCCTGGCCGGTATCGCGGTGGGCGTGGCCTATCACGGCATGTCGGCCGGCGAGGCGGCGAACCGCTTCTCGGTGCTGTCGGTGGGTGACGCGATGGTGTCGCAGATCCCGTCGCTGCTGCTGTCGGTGGGCGCCGGCGTGATGATCACGCGCGTGGCCGACGAACGCCAGGCCAAGCAGCGCTCGCTCGGCGACGAAATCGGCCACCAGCTCGGCTCGAGCAGCCGCGCGCTGTTCTTCGCGGCGATCCTGCTGATCGGCTTCGCGGCCGTGCCGGGCTTCCCGGCGCTGCTGTTCGTGATGCTCGCGGGCTTGCTGGCGTTCGCCGGCTACAAGCTCGCCAAGAAGCCGGCCTCGGCCCGCGACAGCGAGCACGGCGGCGGCGAGACGCTGGCCTCGATGCAGCGCTCGGGCGCGAAAACCGAAGTGCCGCCGATCCTGCCGCGCGCGCCGCAATTCGCCTGCGCGGTGGGCGTGCGCATTTCGCCCGATCTGGCCGCGCGGCTCTCGCTGCCGACGCTCGACATCGCGTTCGAGGGCGAGCGCAACGCGCTGCAGGAGCTGCTCGGGCTGCCGTTCCCCGGCATCACGATGTGGATCCACGCGCCGCTGGCCGCCTCCACGTTCGAGATCCTGGTGCACGACGTGCCGCACCTGAGCGTCACGCTGCCCGCGGGCAAGGTGCTGCTGCCCGATCTCTCGCTGCTCGCGCCCGACGTGGCCGCCAGCGTGGCCGAGAAATACCAGCAACTGGCCGACCGCACCGAGCCCGGCCCGCAGATCGCCACCGACGGCGTGCCCACGCGCTGGCTCGACGACAAGGCGATCCCGCCCAAGACGCCCGTGTGGCGCGCCGAGCAGATCATCCCGCACGCCTGCGTGGCCGCCATGCGCCGCCACGCCACGCTGTTCCTCGGCATCCAGGAAGTGCAGTGGATCCTCGACCAGATCGGCCACGACGCGCCCGGCCTGGTGGCCGAAGTGCAGAAGGTGCTGCCGCCGCAGCGGATCGCCGACGTGCTGCGCCGCCTGCTGGAAGAACAGGTGTCGATCCGCAACGTGCGCACCATCATGGAAAGCCTGATCGCCTGGGGCGCGAAGGAAAAGGACATGCTGATGCTGACCGAATACGTGCGCGGCGATCTCTCGCGCTTCCTCGCGCATCGCGCCGCCAAGGGCGAGCGTCAGCTGTCCGCGGTGCTGTTCGACATGCAGGCCGAGCAGCACATCCGCGCGGCCATCAAGCAGACGCCCACCGGCAACTTCCTCGCGCTGCCGCCGAACGACGCCGCGTTCCTGATCGACCGCATCCAGTCGTTCGTGGGCACCGCGCCGCGCGACGGCGTGGTGCTGGTCACGTCGATGGACATCCGCCGCTACGTGCGCCGCATGATCGAGGCGCGGCTCGGCTGGCTGGCCGTGTATTCGTACCAGGAGCTGGGCGAGCACGTCGAGCTGAAGCCGGTCGGCCGCGTCACGCTGAACGCCTGATCGCATGACCGCCATCGACTCGCGCTCCGCGCGCATCATCCCCGGCGCGGCGCCCGCCGAGCCGAACCGGCCGCGCGAGCGCCGCTTCGATTACGCCTCGCTGGCCTCGCGCCGCGCGCCGCACCGGCTGCCGGCCCGCGAGCAGGCCGAATCGGGCGGA
>NZ_JAAGPF010000196.1 GCF_017104645.1 Burkholderia sp. Ac-20379 | reverse complement strand
TCAGCGGCAAGCTTGAAACGGATTGCCGGGTGCGTGCCGGCTGCCTGCCGGGCGCGTTTGCGCGGGGGCGATGGCGCGACCGCGCAAGCCGGCGTCGCACGGCCGATGGCGTGCCGTCACGCCGCCTGCGGTGCGCCAGCCGGGCCGAAGCGCCGTAGCGTCACCCGGGGCCCGCCGATATTTTTTCGGGTGGACAGGCCCGCATAACCCGATAAAATTGCCGCGACTCCCGGCAGGTGTTCCGTTTGCGCGACATCGGCGCATTTTTTTTGTGACGCTCCGGGATTAGTGATATTTTTCGGGTTTTTCAGGGACGGGTCGCTTCGGCGGCCCGTTATGACGACAGTCGATACCGGCCAGCATAGGGCCGGACGGGAGAACGGGATGAACGCAAAGGTAGCTGGCCGGTTGATGGCCCTCTCGCTGTGCGTGGCCGCCACGGCCGCCTCGGCGAAGGACACGCAGCTCAATGTCTACAACTGGTCCGACTATATTGCCAAGGACACCATCCCCAACTTCGAGAAGCAAACGGGCATCAAGGTCCGCTACGACAACTACGACAGCGACGACACGCTGCAGGCCAAGCTGCTGACCGGCAGCTCGGGCTACGACATCGTGGTGCCGACCAGCAACTACGCCGGCAAGCAGATCGCCGCCGGCATCTTCGCGCCGCTCGACAAGTCGAAGCTGCCGAACCTGAAGAACCTCGATCCGCAACTGATGGCGCTGGTGGCCGGCGCCGATCCGGGCAACAAGTACGTGGTGCCCTGGGCCTACGGCACGACGGGCCTCGCCTA
Organism: Burkholderia sp. Ac-20379; assembly: GCF_017104645.1. Classification (GTDB taxonomy): domain Bacteria; phylum Pseudomonadota; class Gammaproteobacteria; order Burkholderiales; family Burkholderiaceae; genus Burkholderia. The sequence goes on along the minus strand of NZ_JAAGPF010000196.1, from coordinate 13,213 downwards.
CAACGTCAACAAGGCCCAGCAGATCCTCGGCAAGGTGCCGCTCGACAACTGGGACATCCTGTTCAAGCCGGAAAACATCTCGAAGCTGAAGGCCTGCGGCGTGTCGGTGCTCGACGCGCCGGATCAGATGTTCGCCGCCGCGCTGCACTACATCGGCAAGGATCCGATGAGCACCAACCCGGCCGATTACCAGGCCGCGATGGCGGTGCTCAAGAAGATCCGCCCGTACATCACGCAGTTCAACTCGTCGGGCTACATCAACGATCTGGTCGGCGGCGATATCTGCTTCGCATACGGCTGGTCGGGCGACGTCGTGATCGCCAAGCACCGCGCGCAGGAAGCGAAGAAGCCGTACAAGGTCGAGTACTACATTCCGAAGGGCGGCGCGCCCGTGTGGTTCGACGTGATGGCGATCCCGAAGGACGCGAAGAACAAGGAAGCGGCGCTCGAATGGATCAACTACATCGAGGATCCGAAGGTGCACGCGGCGATCACCAACACGGTGTACTACCCGAGCGCGAACGCCGCGGCCCGCCAGTTCGTCAGCAAGGACGTGGCGAACGATCCGGCCGTGTACCCGCCGGCCGACGTGGTCAAGACGCTGTTCCTGCTCAAGCCGCTGCCGCCTGAAATCCAGCGTCTGCAGACGCGGCTCTGGACCGAGTTCAAGTCCGGCCGCTGAAGCCCGCCCCGGATTCGACGCCGTCCCATCAAGCCCCTGGTGCCCCCGGGGGCTTTGTTCGTCTCAACCGCCTTTGTTTGGTATTACCCAGGAGTGATGCAGCAGATCATGAATAGCCAGTCGCGCTTGTCGTCCGCCGCTGCGCCGTCCAGCCCGCCCAACGTTTCGCCGGCGGACGCCGCCGCGAACTTCGTGCGGATCGTCGACGTGGTCAAGCAATTCGGCGACACCACCGCGGTGCGCCAGGTCAATCTCTCCGTCGAGAAGGGTGAACTGTTCGCACTGCTGGGCAGTTCCGGCTGCGGGAAATCCACGCTGCTGCGCATGCTGGCCGGCCTCGAAACCGTCACGTCGGGCAAGATCCTGATCGACGGCGAGGATCTCGCGCAGATGCCGCCGTACAAGCGGCCCGTGAACATGATGTTCCAGTCGTACGCGCTGTTTCCGCACATGACGGTGGAAGCGAACGTGGCGTACGGCCTCAGGCAGGAAGGCACGCCGAAGGCCGAGCTGAAGGAACGCGTGCGCGATGCGCTCGAACTCGTGCAGATGAGCCGTTACGCGACGCGCAAGCCGCACCAGCTCTCGGGCGGCCAGCAGCAGCGCGTGGCGCTGGCGCGCTCGCTGGTCAAGCGGCCCAAGCTGCTGCTGCTCGACGAGCCGATGTCGGCGCTCGACAAGCAGATCCGCCAGCGCACCCAGATCGAACTCGTCAACATCCTCGACAAGGTCGGCGTCACCTGCATCATGGTCACGCACGATCAGGAAGAGGCGATGACGATGGCGAACCGGATCGCCGTGATGAGCGAAGGCCAGATCGTGCAGATCGGCGCGCCGCGCGAAGTCTACGAATATCCGAACAGCCGGTTCTCGGCCGAATTCATCGGCTCGACGAACCTGTTCGAGGGCAACGTGGTGGAGGACGAACCCGATTACGTGTTCATCGAGACGCCGGACCTGCCGTGCCGCCTGCACGTGAGCCACGGCATCACCGGCCCGCTCGGCATGGCGGTGACGGTGTCGGTGCGCCCCGAGCGCATCGCGCTCACGCGCAAGCCGCCCGAGGGCGCCCACAACTGGGGCCACGGCGTGATCACCAACGTGGCCTACATGGGCGGCTATTCGCTGTATCACGTCAAGCTCGATTCGGGCAAGACCGTGATCGCCAACGCCACCAGCCTCGCGCTGTCGGAGATCGACACGCCGGGCTGGAACGACGAGATCTACGTGCGCTGGAGCGCCACGGCCGGCGTGGTGCTGACCTCATGAGCGCGCTGTCCACGTTCTTCGGCTGGCCGATGCGCAAGCTCGGCCTGAGCGGCCGCACGGCCGTGATCGCGGGGCCGTTCTTCTGGCTCATCCTGTTCTTCGCGGTGCCGTTCCTGCTGGTCGTGAAGATCAGCTTCGCGGAACTGAACCTCGGCATTCCTCCGTACACCGAACTGACCTCGTTCGCGGACGGCGCGCTGAACATCAAGCTGAACCTGTCGCACTACGCGTTCCTGTTCACCGACAGCCTGTATTTCGCGACCTACGTGAACTCGGTGTGGGTGGCGGCCGTCACGACGTTCCTGTGCCTGCTGCTCGGCTATCCGATGGCGTACTACATCGCGCGCTCGAACCCGGCCTCGCGCAACCTGCTGATGATGGCGGTGATGCTGCCGTTCTGGACGTCGTTCCTGATCCGCGTGTACGCGTGGATCGGCATTCTCAAGAACAACGGGCTCCTGAACAATTTCCTGATCGGCATCGGCCTGATCCATTCGCCGATCGAGCTGTACCGCACCAATTTCGCGGTGTATATCGGCATGGTCTACACGTATCTGCCGTTCCTCGTGATGCCGCTCTACGCGCACCTCGTGAAGATGGACCTGCGCCTGCTCGAAGCCGCGTACGACCTCGGCGCGAAGCCGTGGAAGGCGTTCCTGACCGTCACGCTGCCGCTCTCGAAGAACGGCATCATCGCGGGCTGCCTGCTGGTGTTCATCCCGGCGGTGGGCGAGTACGTGATCCCCGAACTGCTCGGCGGCGCCGATACGCTGATGATCGGCCGCGTCATGTGGAACGAGTTCTTCAACAACGCGGATTGGCCGATGGCTTCGGCGGTGACCTGCGCGATGGTGCTGCTGCTGCTGGTGCCGATGGCCGCGTTCCAGCACTTCCAGGCGAAGGAACTGGAGGGCCGCCGCAAATGATGCCGAATCGTTATCTGCGGATCGCGGCGCTCGGGCTGGGCTTCGCCTTCCTGTACATCCCGATCCTGAGCCTGATCGTCTACTCGTTCAACGCGTCGCAACTGGTGACGGTGTGGTCGGGCTTCTCGACGCGCTGGTATGCGGCGCTGCTGGCCGACGACGAACTGATCGCGGCGGCCTGGCTGTCGCTGAAGATCGGCGTGCTGACCGCGTTCGCCTCGGTGTTCATCGGCACCTGGGCCGGCTTCGTGCTGGCGCGCATGGGCCGTTTCCGCGGCTTCGCGCTCTACTCGGGCATGATCAACGCGCCGCTCGTGATTCCCGAGGTGATCCAGGGCATCTCGCTGCTGCTGCTGTTCATCGAGCTGGCGAAGTGGATCGGCTGGCCCGCGCAGCGCGGCATGTTCACGATCTGGGCCGGCCACGTGATGCTGTGCCTGTCCTACGTGGCGATCATCGTGCAGTCGCGCGTGCGCGAGCTCGATCCGTCGCTGGAGGAGGCCGCGCTCGACCTCGGCGCGACGCCGTTCAAGGTGTTCTTCACGATCACGCTGCCGCTGATCTCGCAGGCGCTGGTGTCGGGCTGGCTGCTGTCGTTCACGCTGTCGATCGACGATCTGGTGTTGTCGGCGTTCCTGTCCGGCCCCGGCTCGACCACGCTGCCGCTGGTGGTGTTCTCGCGCGTGCGCCTCGGCCTGAACCCCGAGATGAACGCGCTCGCCACGCTGTTCATCGTCGCCGTGACGATCGGCGTGATCGGCGCCAACATGATGATGCTGCGCCGCGAGCGGCGGCGGATGGCCGTGGTGGCCTGACGCGCGCCAAGCCGACCAGGCAACGCCCGGGATCGTGTTCGCGATTCCGGGCGTTGTCGTTGGTGGCGCGGCGGCGGCTCAGGCTTCGCCGATGGCCGGCGCCGTGAACCATTCGCGGCCCTTCAGCATCGCGTGCCAATAGACGGGCGGCAGCAGTTTTTCCTTGAGGAACCAGGCAAGCCGCGAGGGCCGCGTGCCGTCGTTGAGCCAGGCCGGGAAGGTCGGCGCGACCTTGCCGCCGTACAGGAATTCGGCCAGCACCACGCGGCCGCGCTCCACCGTCAGCGGGCACGAGCCGTAGCCGTCGTAGCGTGCCACGCCCTGCGTGCGGCCGAGCGCGGCCAGCACGTTGTGCGCCACCACCGGTGCCTGCTTGCGCGCGGCGGCGGCTGTTTTCGCGTTGGTGGTGTTGACCGCGTCGCCGAGCGCGTGGACGTTCTCGAACGCGCGGTGGCGCAGCGTGGCCGGATCGACGTCGATCCAGCCGCCCGCATCGGCCAGCGCGCTGTCGCGCACGAAGCCCGGCGCGCGTTGCGGCGGCACCGCGTGCAGCAGGTCGAATTCGCGCGTGATCTCCTCGGTGCCGCCGCCGTCGGCCTCGGCGCGCGCGCGGCGGAAGCGGGCGAGGCGCGCGGGGCCGTCCACGGCGATCAGCGTGTCGCCGAAATTCAGGCCGATGCCGTAGCCCTTGACCGATTCCATCAGCGCCGGCACGTAGGCCGGCACGCCGAACAGCGCCGGCGCGGCCAGATGGAATTCGATCTCGATGTTGCCGAGGCGGCCGGTGCGCCGCCAGTGATCGGCCGACAGATACATGGCCTTCTGCGGCGCGCCCGCGCATTTGATCGGCATCGGCGGCTGCGTGAAGATCGCGCGGCCGCGCGGCAGGGCCTGCACGAGCTGCCAGGTGTACGGCGCGAGATCGTAGCGGTAGTTCGAGGTCACGCCGTGCTGGCCGAGCGTGTCGCTCAGGCCGTCGATGCCGGCCCAGTTCAGTTCGATGCCGGGGCACACCACGAGTTGCCGGTAGCCGACGCGCGTGCCGCCGTCGAGCGTGATGGTCTGCTGCTCGGGCGAGAACGCCACGACGGCCGAGCGGATGTGCGTCACGCCGCGCGGCAGCACGCTCGCCATCGGCCGCGCCGTGGACGGCGCGTCGAACACGCCGCCGCCCACCATCGTCCAGCCCGGCTGGTAATAGTGCGTGTCGGCCGGGTCGACGAGCGCGATGTCGAGCGTGCGATCGCGTTTGAGCAGGCTGGCGGCGGTGGCGATGCCGGCGGCGCCGGCGCCGACGATCACGATCTCGTGACGCGCGGCCGGCACGGCGGCGTTGGGGGAAGCGGACATGGTCGGGATTCCTTCGAGGAGAGGCGGAGGCCGCGGCGCTTACAGCGCGTCGATCGGCAGTTTCAGATAACGGATGCCGTTCGGCGCCGGATCGGGCAGCCGGCCGGCGCGCATGTTGACCTGCACCGACGGCAGGATCAGCACCGGCATCGCGAGCGTGGCGTCGCGCGCGGTGCGCATCGCCACGAAACTGTCCTCGTCGATGCCGTCGTGCACGTGGATGTTCGCGTCGCGCTGGGCAGCCACGGTGGTGACCACGCAGGCGTCGCGGCCGCCGTCGGGCGGGTAGTCGTGGCACAGGTAGAGCCGTGTTTCGGGCGGCAGGCTCAGCACCTTGCGGATCGAGCGGTACAGCGTGCGCGCGTCGCCGCCGGGGAAATCGCAGCGCGCGGTGCCGTAGTCGGGCATGAACAGCGTATCGCCGACGAACGCGGCGGTGTCGGCCGGGGCCGAGCCGCCGTCGGCGCGCGCCACCAGGTAGGTCATGCAGGCCGGCGTATGGCCGGGCGTGTGGGTCGCGCGGATCGCCAGCGCGCCGAGCGCGAGCGTGTCGCCGTCGTCGATCAGCCGGTCGAACGGGCGGCCGTCGGGCACGAAATCGGGGCCGGCGTCGAACAGCGCGCCGAACACCTTCTGCACGCGCGTCACGTCGCGGCCGATCGCGATCTCGCCGCCGAGGCGCGCCTGCAGCCACGGCGCGGCGGACAGATGATCGGCGTGCACGTGGGTTTCGAGCAGCCAGCGCACGCGTGCGCCGAGCGCCTCCACGTGCGCGGCGATGCGCTCGGCGCTCGCATGGCCGGTGCGGCCCGACTTCGGATCGAAATCGAGCACGGAATCGACGATCGCGCACTCGCGCGTGGCGGTATCGAGCACGACGTGGGTGGCCGTGCAGGTGGCGGGATCGAAGAACGAGTCGACGGTGAAGGCGGGGGCGGACATCGCTGGGGTACTCCGGAAACGGTCTGGAACGTGTTTTATAGACAAGATGCGTGCCAGGCGCGCCGGCGAGCTGCTTCGTATGGCTAGGGGCTTGATCCGGTTGCGGTTTTTGGCGGCGAGGCGAGGGCGGCGCGGGCCGCCGGCGCGAACGTGGCCGGGAAATGCTGCCAGGTTGGCAGTGTCGTGGCAGTCGTGTGGCAGAATTGGCAGCCTGCCTGCCCTTGTCCGGATTCGCCATGTCCACTCGCCGCCGCCGCACCGCGCCCGACGCGCCGGCCGCTGTTTCCGATGCCGCCGATGGCGCTGCTGCCGCCGATGTCGCCGCGCCCGTCCGCAAGCCGCGCCCGACGATCCCGATCGTCCCGGCCGATACCGCCGGCACGCCCGCCGGCCTCGGCGCGCTCGTCTCCTATCTCGAACACGATCCGCAGCCGATGATCGTGGTCGACCGCGATTACCGGATCCTGGCCGCCAACGCCGCCTATCAGCGCCAGTTCGGCGTGGCCGGGCAGGCGCACGTCGGCCGGCACTGCTACCGCGTCTCGCATCGCTACGACGTGCCGTGCGACCAGGCCGGCGAGCACTGCCCGATGCGCGCCGCGCTCGAATCGGGTGCGGCCTCGCGCGTGCTGCACATCCATCACACGCCGCGCGGCCCCGAACACGTCGACGTGGACATGCGCCCGGTGTTCGACGCCGCGGGCGAGGTCGCGGCCTATGTCGAACGGCTGACCACCGTGCGCAGCGCGTCGGCGCGGCCCAGCGCCGGCGGCCTGGTCGGCAGTTCCGAGCCGTTCAACGCGGCGCTGTCGGCGTTGCAGCGTGTCGCGCCGTCCACGCTGCCGGTGCTGCTGCTCGGCGAATCGGGCACCGGCAAGGAGCTGTTCGCGCGGGCGCTGCACGAGGCCAGCCCGCGCGCGGCCGGGCCGTTCGTGGTGGTCGATTGCTCGGGCATCGCCGAATCGCTGTTCGAGAGCGAGCTGTTCGGCTACGAGAAGGGGGCGTTCACCGGCGCGCAGGCGCGCAAGCCGGGCCTCGTCGAAACCGCGCAGGGCGGCACGTTGTTCGTCGACGAGATCGGCGACGTGCCCGCGTCGATGCAGGTCAAGCTGCTGCGGCTGATCGAATCGGGCACGTTCCGGCGCGTGGGCGGCGTGGAGGCGCTGCGCGCCGATTTCCGGCTGGTCGCGGCCACCCACCAGCCGCTGCGCGAGATGATCGGCGACGGGCGCTTCCGTCCCGATCTCTACTACCGGATCAGCGCGTTCCCGATCGATCTGCCGCCGGTGCGCGCGCGTCGCGGCGACATCGGCCTGATCGCCGAATCGATCCTGCGCCGGATCGCCGACGCCCGGCCCGGCGCGCGGCCGTGCGTGCTGCACGAGGCGGCGCGCGCCTGCCTCGACGCCTATGCGTGGCCCGGCAATATCCGCGAACTGCGCAACGTGCTCGAACGCGCCTGCCTGTTCGCCGACGACGGCGTGATCCGCGTCGAGCACCTGCCCGACGCGCTGCGCGGGGCGGTGTCCGGGGCGGCGCAACGGCAGGGATCGGCCGCGCCGGACGACGACACGCTGCGCCAGGTCGCCGCCGGCTTCCGCGGCACGCGCAAGGCGCTGGCGGCGCGGCTCGGCATCAGCGAGCGCACGCTGTATCGGCGCATGCGGGCGCTGGGGCTGGCCGAACGCGGCGCGTGATGCGGCGGGCGTAGCGCTCGGGCCGGGGAAACGGCCGTGGGTTGGTCGCTCGGCTTGGCATCGACTACCGCACGTTGTCTCGGCGCACGCACACGCTGGGGCTGGCCGAACGCGCCGCTTACCGCGCCGGCTGCGAATGCGTGATCAACTGCGAGAACGCCTCCAGCGCCTTCGACACCGTGCCCTTGCGCCAGATCAGCCAGGTTCGCAGCAGGCCGAATTCCTTGCCCATCGGCCAGGCGCGCACCGACTGCGAGCCGGGCATGCTTTCGAGCATGCTGAGCGGCATGATCGCGAGCCCGCCGCCCGCGCTCACGCAGGCCAGCATGCCGTGATACGACTCCAGTTCGCGGATCTCGCCATGCAGCGCGCCGTCGTTGGCGAGCCAGCGTTCGAGGTGGCGGCGGTACGAGCAGTTCTTGCGGAACACGTAGAGCGCATCGCCGTCCGCGTCGCGGCCCCGGCGGATCGGCGCATGCGCGGCCGGCGCGACCACCACCATCTCCTCGTCGAACACCGGGAAGCCGGTCAGCTCCGGGTGGTCGAGCGGGCCGTCCACGAACGCGGCGATCAGGTCGCCGCTCAGCACGCCGTCGATCATCTGCCCCGACGGCCCGGTCGCCAGCTCGAGCGCGACCTGCGGAAAGTGCTGGTTGTAGGTGGCCAGCAGCGCCGGAATCCGCACCGCCGCCGTGCTTTCCAGCGCGCCCAGCGCGAAGCGCCCGGCCGGCTGCTGGCCGGCCGTGACAGCGCGCGCCTCGCTCACGAGGCTCAGGATCTTGCCCGTGTAATCGAGGAAGATCCGCCCCGATTGCGACAGCGACAGCCGGTTCTTTTCGCGCGTGAACAGATCCACGCCCAGTTCTTCCTCGAGCTGCTTGATGCGCGTGGTCAGGTTCGACGGCACGCGGTGCACGGCCTGCGCGGCGGCCGCGATGCTGCCGTGACGGGCGACGGCCTGAAACATTTCCAGTTGGACGAGATCCATGGCGACATTCTCGAAACGTGAATGATTTGCTCAAAACTATTCAGTTTCATTGAGCGTTGGCCGAGCTTACACTGCCTGCCATCGAATGCCAACGGAGATCACCATGAGCCAAGCCGCACCCGTTTTCCGCTCCATCAGCCCGCTCGACGGCAAGGAAGTCGCCACCTATCCGGTGCAGGGGCCGGACGACCTCGAACAGGCCCTGCAGCGCACCTCGGCCGCCTTCGGCGAGTGGAAGCGCCGCTCGGTCGAGGCGCGCGGCGCGGCGCTGAAGCGGCTCGGCCAGGCGCTGCGCGCCGACGCGCAGCGGATCGCCGAAACGATCACGCTCGAAATGGGCAAGCCGATCAAGCAGGCGCTGGCCGAAGTCGAGAAGTCGGCGGGCGTGTGCGACTGGTACGCCGAGCACGCGGGCGAATTCCTGGCCCCGGAGCCGACGCTGGTCGAAGGCAACAAGGCGCGCATCGAATACCGTCCGCTCGGCCCGGTGCTGTCGATCATGCCGTGGAATTTCCCGATCTGGCAGGTGGTGCGCGGCGCGGTGCCGGCGCTCGCCGCCGGCAACACCTACGTGCTCAAGCATGCGCCGAACGTGCTCGGCTCGGCGAACCTGCTGCGCGAGGCGTTCGAGCGCGCCGATTTTCCGGCCGGCGTGTTCGAGCTGGTGAATCTGTCGAACGAACTGGTGTCGGCGGCGATCGCCGATCCGCGCATCGCGGCCGTCACGGTGACGGGCAGCGTGCGCGCCGGCGCGGCGATCGGCGCGCAGGCGGGCGCCGCGCTGAAGAAGTGCGTGCTCGAACTGGGCGGCTCCGACGCGTTCATCGTGCTGGCCGACGCCGATCTCGATCTGGCCGTGGCGGCCGCGGTGGCGGGGCGCTTCCAGAACTCGGGGCAGGTGTGCGCGGCGGCCAAGCGCTTCATCGTCGAGGCGCCGGTGCTCGATGCGTTCACGGCGCGCTTCGTCGAAGCCGTCAAGGCGCTGCGCATGGGCGACCCGCGCGATCCCGACAATTACGTCGGCCCGATGGCCCGCTACGACCTGCGCGACGAACTGCACGGCCAGGTCGAGCGCACGCTGGCCGAAGGCGCCACGCTGCTGGTGGGCGGCGCGAAGGTGGACGGCGAGGGCAACTACTACCAGCCGACCGTGCTGACCGGCGTGACGCCCGCCATGACGGCGTTCCGCGAGGAGCTGTTCGGGCCGGTGGCGTCGATCATCCGCGCCGACGATGCCGCGCACGCCGTGCAACTGGCCAACGACAGCGATTTCGGCCTGACGGCGTCGGTGTTCACGGCCGATGCCGAGCTGGCCGAATCGATCACGCGCGACCTCGAGGTGGGCGGCGTGTTCATCAACGGCTACAGCGCGAGCGACGTGCGCGTGGGCTTCGGCGGCGTCAAGAAGAGCGGGTTCGGCCGCGAGCTGTCGCATTTCGGCCTGCGCGAGTTCTGCAATGCGCAGACGGTATGGGTGGATCGCCGCTGATCGCGTGCCGATCGGCCCGAGCGGGCCGCTAGGCCGACCGCCGCGAACGTTCGTCGTTCGCGGCGGTTTTTTTCGTCGTTCGTGCCGATCGATCGCGCGTCGCGGCATGGCCGGCGCACGAACGATGCGGTGCCGCGCAAGACGCATTAAGCTGGCAGCCGCATTCTCCGTTCGACACCGACCGACCCTGACCCGATCGAGGCCATTTCATGAGCATTCTGACGCCCGCGCTGCGCGCCCAACTGGAACAGATCAGCACCGCAACCCTGGCCACCGCGCTGTACAAGCGCGGCCTGCGCAACCAGGTGATCCAGGGCGTGACGCCGCTCAGGCGCCTGGCCACGAGCATGGTGGGCGAGGCGTTCACGCTGCGCTACATCCCGGCGCGCGAGGATCGTAATCAACTCGACGTGTTTCGCAATCCCGATCATCCGCAGCGCAAGGCGGTGGAAACCTGCCCGCCCGGCGCGGTGCTCGTGATGGACAGCCGCAACGATCCGCGCGCGGCCTCGGCCGGCGGGATCCTGGTCACGCGCCTGATGAAGCGCGGTGTGGCCGGCGTGGTGACCGACGGCGGCTTCCGCGACGCCGACGAGATCTCGCGCGCCGAGATTCCCGCGTTCCACCAGCGCCCGTCGGCGCCGACCAACCTGACGCTGCACGAGGCGCTCGACATCGGCGTGCCGATCGGTTGCGGCGGCGCGCCCGTGTTCCCCGGCGACGTGCTGGTGGGCGACAACGACGGCGTGATCGTGATCCCCGCGCATCTGGTCGGGGAGATCGCGGCCGAGGCGCACGAGATGACGGCGTTCGAGGATTTCGTGATGGAGCAGGTGCAGGCAGGCGAAACAATCGTCGGGCTGTATCCGGCGACGAACCCGGCCACGCTCGAGAAGTTCGCCGCCTGGCGCGGCCGCAATGGGCGCTGACGGTCGCTGACCGGCGCGATGCATCGCGACGATCGTGGCGGCGTTGTCGTCCATGGGCGCCCCTGGGAGACGAAGCCGCTTTTCCGTTGGTCATGCGTAAGAACGTGACCGCGCAACGCGCGCGTTCCGCCTGCCCGCCCCGATAAGCAAAGACGAATAAGTCATTTCCCGCCGTTCGGTACGGATTCCATACTGATCCGTCGAACCCGGCGCCCGCCCGGTTCGCCGCCCGCACGCCATCCGCTGCGTTGCGGTCACGACACATCCACAGGGGAATGCACCATGAGCGATTCGACCATCGCGAGCACCAGCCGCGGCGAAACCGCCGCGCAGACGAACGGGGGCCGGCCATTCGGCACCGAGGATTGGTGGGCCGTGGCGATCGGCCTGTTCGCCATCGTCGCCGCGTATCTGCTGTTCGCCTCGGGCACCAGCATCAAGCTGCTGGCCGTCGCACCCGCGAAATGGGCCTCGTTGCCGCAACTCGGCGCCGATCTGGCCGCGCATGCCGCCGGCTACCTCGCGCTGTTCGTCGCGTTCGCGGTGGTGTTCTCGGTGGCGATCGCGGCGCTGAAGCTGCCGGTCGCGCAATTCGTGCCGGGCTTTCTCGTGGTTTTCGTGGCGTCGGCCGCGATCTTCGCGATCGGCGCGTGGGCGCAGGCGTCCACCTACAACCTCGAACCGCCGCTGATCGCGCTGGTGCTCGGCCTGATCGTGTCGAACCTGTTCACGCTGCCCGCCTGGCTCGCGCCGGCGCTGCGCGTGGAGTTCTACATCAAGGTCGGCATCGTGCTGCTCGGCGCGACGCTGCCGCTGACGCTGATCGCCTGGGCCGGCCCGGTGGCGGTGGGGCAGGCCACCATCGTCTCGCTCGCGACGTTCTTCGTGATCTACGCGGTGGCGCGCGCGCTGAAGCTCGACCGGCGCTTCGCGGCCGTGCTCGGCGTGGGCGGTGCGGTGTGCGGCGTGTCGGCGGCGATCGCGATCGCCGGGGCGGTGCGCGCGCGGCGCGAGCAGGCGTCGGTGGCGATCACGCTGGTGGTGGTCTGGGCGATCGTGATGGTGTTCGCGCTGCCCGGCATCTCGCGCGCGCTCGGGCTGCCGACCGGCATCGCCGGCGCGTGGATCGGCACCTCGGAATTCGCCGACGCGGCCGGCATCGCCGCCGCGCAGGCCTACGGCGATTTCGCGCGCCATGCGCCGGGCGCGGTGGCCGGCGCGCCCGACGCATCGCTGCAGGCGTTCGTGCTGATGAAGGTGGTGGGCCGCGACATCTGGATCGGCATCTGGGCGTTCGTGCTCGCGATCGTCGCGACCACGCGCTGGGATCGCGAGGAAGGCGGCAGCGAGCTGCGCACGCGCACCGGCGCGGGCGAGATCTGGAAGCGTTTCCCGAAGTTCGTGATCGGCTTCGTGGTGGCGTCGGCGCTCGTCACGTGGATCGCCTCGCATTATTCGCTGGCCGATTACCGCAGCGTGGTCACGCCCGCGTTCGTCGCGCCGATCACGGCGCTGCGCACCTGGGCGTTCACGTTCTGCTTCCTGAGCATCGGGCTGACGACGCGCTTCGCGTCGCTGTCGGCGGCCGGCGCGAAACCGCTGATCGCGTTCACGGCCGGCGTGGCGGTCAACATCGTGATCGGCTACCTGCTGTCGGTGCACGTGTTCGCGTCGTACTGGGCGTCGCTCGGCCAATGAGCGCGTTCGAGGGCATTCCGCCCGGCGCCCGTTGCGGGCGCTGCGTGCACCGTGCCGACGACCGCGCGCTGCTGGAGGCGCGGATCGGCGGGCTCGCGTCGTTCGGTTCGGCCTACGGCGAGAGCGTCGGCGACAGCCGGCTGTGCCTGAAGCTCGACCGCCTCGTGTCGCCCGGCGACGCATGCCGCGGGTTCGTCGAGCGCACGGCGCGCCGATAACGCGCGCTTGCGCCGTGAGGCTTGAAAAAAGTAGGCGTGCTTGTCCGGCATCGGGATGCGCCATGCACCCCGATGCCGATTCACGTCAGGCCGCTCAGGGCGTCGTCGCGCCCGACGCCGCGACGGCCGCCGCCGTCTTGTCCGCTTTCGCCGGCTCCGGCGGCGTGCCCATCGCCTGGAACAGCCGCGCCGTATCGGCGAGCCGCGCGG
>NZ_JAAGPF010000017.1 GCF_017104645.1 Burkholderia sp. Ac-20379 | reverse complement strand
GAAGCGCTGCAGCGTGTACGGATCGTCCTGCGCCCGCTCCACGCCGGCATGGATCCACGGCCGCCCGCGCGTCGCCACGTAATCGCGCGCCTCGGCCAGCGCCCCCTCGGCCAGCCCGACGAACAGGTTGGTCAGCACCAGTTGCGACACCAGCGTGCGCAGCGTGGCGCGCGGGCTCGGCGGCGCTTCGGAGCGATGCAGCACTTCGTCGGCCGTCACCGTCACGCCGCTGAACGACACGCTGCCGCTGTCGGTCTGGCGCTGGCCGATCGGATCCCAATCCTCGTGCACGGTGATGCCTTCGCGCGCGGTGGGCACCACCGCGAACACCGGCTTGCCGGTTTCGGGATCGTGCGCCGACACCGTCATCCGCGACGAGCCGCGCGTGCCCGAGCAGAAGCCCTTGATGCCGTCGAGCCGGTAGCCGCCCGCGCCGTCCCGATGCGCGGCCAGCCGCGTGTCGAGCGGATTGACGGCGTTGCCCCACCACCAGCCCTGCTCGACCGTGCCGCGCAGGTAGCGCTCGCGCTGGGCGTCGTTGCCCCACACGTCGACGCTGACGATCTGCAGCACCTGAAAACCCACCAGATGCGCGAGCGCGCTGTCGACGCGCGCGATCGCGCGAATCGTCTGATAGAGGATCGGCCAGTCGGCCTCCTGGCCGCCGAACGCGCGCGGCACGGCCAGCGTCTGCAGGCCGAGGCCGGCCATCCAGGCCTTCTCGCGAGCCGCGTGGCCGCCGCGCCGGTCGCGCTCGGCGGCGCTCGCGCGCAACGCGACGATCAGTTCTCCGAAGGTCCGCGGCGCATCGGCCCCGGCGTCTGCGTTGGCCTGCCCATCGGCTGCGGCCGGCGATCGGGAATCGCTCATCGAATCTCTGCACTCCATCGTTTCAGGTCAGACGAATCGGGCGCGCGCGGCGTCGCGCGCATGGCGTGCGAAATGCGCGCGCGCCACCCTCGATATTGCCGACCTGCTGTCGTAAACACGGGTATCGCCTTCGCACACGTTTGCGTGCACGATGGCGGGGGGCTTGGCGCCGATGATAGCCGCGCGCGCCGAGCCCAGTCCAACAAGCGATCCGGAAATGGAAATCGGCAAATACGATATGGGCGGGGGCGGGATCACGCTGCAATCCTCGCGTAATACGCAATTTGCAGACGATATTGAAAGCTGCTATTGATGAATGACCGGACGGGGAAATCCGGTTCATCAGGAAAAAAACGGATCGGCAAGGCACTGGCATCGCATCGGCATACAGGTAGCAATACGAAGCAGTACGCAAGACAAAACGGCGGCAGTTCCCGGGGCAACGTACCCCATTACCCGGCACGACGGGCCAGGCCCGCGCTGGCGGGATCCTTTAGAGGTAGACCATGAGCATTCAGCACCACGGCGTCGAGATTTGCCCTGCACTCCTGATCGATCGCCGGCAGCATGCGCGCACCCGCCGCGCGCCCGGCCGGTTCCGGCGCTTCGCCTCGGCGGCCTGCGCGCTGCTGGCCTCGCTGTGCGTGACGGGCGGCGTCGCCAAGGCGGCCGACCTGGTCGTGCCGGCCTACTTCTATCCGTCCGGCTCGGGCTCGACCGCCTGGAACACGCTCGCCACCAACGCCGCCACGGTGCCGCTCACCGCCATCGTCAACCCGAACAGCGGCCCCGGCACCGCCGCCGATCCGGCTTATACGAACGCCATCGCCAAGGTGCGCGCGGCCGGCGGCAAGGTGATCGCGTACGTCCATACGTCCTACGGCAGCCGCTCGCTGTCCGACGTCACCAAGGACATCAACACCTACCTCGCGTTCTACACTGTGGACGGCTTCTTCATCGACGAGATGGCGAACGACAGCACCGCCGCGCACGTGCAGTACTACCAATCGCTCTACAACTACATCAAGGGCCTCTCGCCGAACTACCAGGTGGTCAACAACCCGGGCTCGAATATTCCGGAAATCTACGCGAGCCTGCCGGTGGCGGACCGCTTCGTCGTGTACGAGGACAAGCAGGCGAATTACGCGAAGTACAGCGCGGCGTCGTGGCAGGCGAACTATTCGGCGAGCCGGTTCATTCATATCGTCTACAACGCCACCTCCGCGCAGATGAGCAGCGACCTGCAGTTCGCTGTGACGAACGGGGCGAGCGGCGTGTATGTGACGTCGCTGAAGCTGCCGAATCCGTACAACGGGCTGCCGACCTACTGGGATCAGGAAGTGTCGGGGGTGGCGGCGATCAATCCGCCGGCGGCGACGCAAGCCAAGACGCAGGCGGCGCAGACGAGCGCCTCGACCACGTCGCGCCGGCGTCGTTGAGCGATCGCGATTGACAGCCTACAGGCTGTATTCACCAAAAACAGCTTATAGGCTGTATTTGCAAAAAACAGCCTATAAGCTGTAAAATCCGGGCGTCCGCCACTTCGTGCGCGTCGCGCGCTCCCATCGTGAACTACCCGGTCAAGACCCTCGGCCAGCTTCGGCCGCTGCTGCAAGGCTTCCGGAAATCCGCGGGCCTCACGCAGGCCGAGCTGGCCGAACGGCTCGGCGTGACGCAGCAAACCTACGCCCGCTTCGAGGCCGATCCCACCACCGCCAGCCTCGATCGGCTGTTCCGCGTGATGCGCATCCTCGGTATCGAACTGACGCTGAACGATACGCACGCGCCGGGCGGCCAAGCCGCCGACAGCACCGCGTCGCGCGAAAACTGGTAAGCCGCCATGCCCCGCTCGCGCCCGCCCATGCGCCTCGCGCTCTGGATGAACGGCATCGAGGTCGGCTATTGGGAACGCGTGCAAGGCGTCGACCGGCTGGCCTACGCCGATAGCTGGCTCGCCGATCCGCAACGCCGCCCGCTTTCGCTGTCGCTGCCGCTGCGCCCAGGCAATACGCCTTATCACGGCGCGACCGTCACGCATTACTTCGACAACCTGCTGCCCGACAGCGACGCGATCCGCCGCCGTATCGCGCAACGCCATGCCGCGCGCGACGCCTCGCCGTTCGGGCTGCTCGAAGCGGTCGGACGCGACTGCGTGGGCGCGCTGCAACTGCTGCCGCCCGGCGAGGCGCCGGACGATCTCCAGCGCATCTCCGGCACACCGCTCGGCGAGCGCGAGATCGCCCAATGGCTGCGCGCGCTGCCGCTCGCACCGGCTGCCGGCCAGGCCGCCGCGCCGGACCTGCGCCTGTCGATCGCCGGCGCGCAGGAAAAAACCGCGCTGCTCTGGCATGGCGACACCTGGCTGCGCCCCGAAGGCAGCACACCCACCTCCCATATCCTGAAGCTGCCGCTCGGGCTGGTCGGCGGTCTCGGCGCCGATATGCGCACCTCGGTCGAGAACGAATGGCTCTGCGCGCTGATCGTCGCCGCCTACGGCCTGCCTGTCGCGCCGTGCGGCATCGGCCGCTTCGAAGATCAAAAAGCGCTGGTGGTCGAGCGCTTCGACCGGCGGCTGTCGGCGGACGGCACCTGGATCGTGCGCCTGCCGCAGGAAGACCTGTGCCAGGCCACCGGCATCTCCGGGCTCGCCAAATACGAAGCCGACGGCGGCCCCGGCATCGATGCGGCCATGGATATTCTCTCCGGCGCGGTGGACGCCCCGCGCGACCGCCGGCATTTCTTCACGGCGCAAATCCTCTTCTGGATGCTCGCCGCCGCCGACGGCCACGGCAAGAACTTCAGCATCGCGCATCTGCCCGACGCGCGCTATCGCGCCACGCCGCTCTACGACATCCTGTCGTTTCATCCGGTCATCGGCCGCCGCGCCGGCCAGATCGCGCCGCAGCGCGTGAAGATGGCGATGGCCGTGCGCGGCGCGAACCGGCACTACGCGTGGAGCGACATCCAGCCGCGCCACTGGTTCGCACAGGGCCGCCGCAGCGGCCTTCCCGAAGCGGAGGTTCGCGCGATCGTCGAACGACTCGTGGCGGCCACGCCCAACGTGATCGACGAAGCGGCGGCGCTGTTGCCCGCCGATTTCCCGGCCGATCTGGCCGACGCCATCCTCGACGGCCTGCAAACCCAGGCCCGTAAACTGAAAACGGGCCTCTGAAGGCCCGTTCCCGTTTCAACCCGCCACGCGCATCACCGCTGCGCCACCGCCTGCGTGGCGGATGCCGCATCGGCCGCGCTCGCCGCGGCAGCCGGTGCGCCCCATCCGCCACCCAGCGCGCGGATCAGGTTCACCGTCGACACCGCCTGCGCACCGGTCAACTGGTTCGCCTGCAGTTGCGATTGCAGCACCGAGCGCTCGCTGTCGATCACGTCCAGGTAGGCCACCTGCCCTTCCTGATACTGCGTGCGCGACAGCTTCGCCGCGCGCTGCGACGCGCTGACGGCCTCGCCCTGCGCGCGGATCTGGTCGTCGAGCAGACGCAGATCGGACAGGTTGTCCTCCACCTCGCGGAACGCCACCAGCACCTGCTGGCGATAGTTCGCGACCTGCTCGTCGTACTGCGCGCGCGCCTGCTGCACGCCCGCGGCGCGGCGGCCGCCGTCGAAGATCGGCAGCGACAGCGCCGTGCCGGCGAACGGCCCGAGCAGGAACGTGCGGCTCGACCACATGAACAGGCTGCCGAGCGTGGCCGCCTCATAGCCGAACGAGCCGGTGATGTCGAGCTTCGGGAAGTACGCCGACTTCGCCAGCCCCACCCGCGCATTGGCCGCGGCCATTGCGCGCTCGGCCGCCGACACGTCGGGCCGCCGCTCGAGCAGCGCCGACGGCAGGCCGGCAGGAATCCTGACGGTCACCGGCACGATCGGCGTTTCGCTGAACGAAAAATCGGCCGGCGGCTTGCCGAGCAGGATCGCGAGCGCATGCTCGGACGCCGCGCGGCGGCGCGCGACGCCCACCGCATCGGCCTGCGCCGAGGCCAGTTCGTTCTTCGCACGCGACACGTCGAGCTCGTTGATGTCGCCCTCGTCGAAGCGGCGCTGCGCGAGCTTCAGCGATTCCTGGCGCAGATCGACGGTGCGCCGGTACAGGTTCTGATCCGAATCGAGCTGACGCAATTCGAAGTAGTTCTGCGCGACGTCGGCCTGCAGCGCCAGTTGCACCGAGCGGAACAGCGCCTCGCTCTGCGCGGTGTCGGCGCGCGACGCCTCCACGTTGCGGCTCACGCGGCCGAACAGATCCGCCTCGTACGAGACGCTGCCCTGCGCGCGCCACAGCGTGGCGTTGGTCGGCCCTGAGCCTTGCGGCTGGAACTGCGAGGCCGACGACACGCCTTCGCGCGTCGGGCCGAAGCCCGCGTCGAGCGACGGGAACCACGCCGAGCGCGCGGCGCGGGTGGACGCTCGCGCTTCCTGCACGCGGGCCGCGGCGGCCTTCAGGTTCTGGTTCGCGTCGAGCGCCTGCTTTTCGAGCGCGTCGAGCGTGCTGTCGCCGAACACCGTCCACCATTCGCCGCGATGCGCGGCGTCGGCCGGCTCGGCCGGCTTCCAGGTGCCGGCCTGCTCGCCGGCGGCGAGCGTGGGCGCCTCCTTGAAGGCGGCCGGCGTGGCGACGTCGGGCCGCTTGTAGTCGGGGCCCACCGCGCACGCGGCGAGCAGCGCGGACATCAGCGTGCTGATGCCGGCCAGCTTCGCGAGACGCAGGATGGTTGTATCGTTTTTCATCGTCTGGTCCTCAAGCATCCGCGGTCGACGGGTCGTACCGCGGCGTATCCTTCTGCGCGACGTGGATCTTGCCACCGGCCAGCGTACGCAGCACCACATAGAACACCGGCGTCAGCATCAGGCCGAACAGGGTCACGCCGAGCATCCCGAAGAATACGGCGATCCCCATCGCATGACGCATTTCCGCGCCGGCGCCGGTCGACAGCACGAGCGGCACCACCCCCATGATGAACGCGATCGACGTCATCAGGATCGGGCGCAGCCGCAGCCGGCATGCTTCGATCGCGGCCTGCAGCGGCGTGCGTCCGTCATGCTCGAGCTCGCGGGCGAACTCGACGATCAGGATCGCGTTCTTCGCCGACAGCCCCACCAGCACCATCAGGCCGATCTGCGTGAAGATGTTGTTGTCGCCCTGCGTCAGCCACACGCCCGTCAGCGCCGACAGAATGCTCATCGGCACGATCAGGATCACCGCGAGCGGCAGCGCCAGGCTTTCGTACAGCGCCGCGAGCACCAGGAACACCAGCAGCACGCTGATCGGGAAGATCACCAGCCCGGCGTTGCCGGCGAGGATCTGCTGATAGGTCAGGTCGGTCCATTCGAACTTCACGCCGCGCGGCAGGGTTTGCGCCGCGATCCGCTCGACCGCCGCCTGTGCCTGCCCCGACGAGAAGCCCGGCGCCGGGCCGCCGTTCACGTCGGCCGCCGTGTAGCCGTTGTAGCGCACCACCATTTCCGGCCCGAAGGTCGGCGACACCGTGACCAGCGACGACAGCGGCACCATCTCGCCCGCCGCGTTGCGCGTCTTCAGCAAACCGATATCGCTGGCACGCTGACGGAACGGCGCATCGGCCTGCACGCGCACCTGATACACGCGTCCGAAGCGGTTGAAGTCGTTCACGTAGAGCGAACCGAGATAGATCTGCATCGTGTCGAACACGTCGGTCACGTTCACGCCGAGCTGCTTGGCCTTCACGCGGTCGAGATCGACGTTGAGCTGCGGCACGTTGATCTGATAGCTCGTGAACAGCGGGCCAAGCTCGGGCGCCTGCTGCGCGCGCTTGATGAAATCCTGCGTCGCGTCGGCCAGCTTCGCGTAACCCACCGCGCCGCGATCCTCGATCTGCATCTTGAAGCCGCCCAGCGTACCGAGGCCCAGCACCGGCGGCGGCGGGAACACGGCGACGAACGAATCCTTGATGCCCGCGTACTGCTGGTTCAGCGCACCGGCGATCGCGCCGGCCGACAACGCCTTGCCGTGACGCTCGTCGAACGGCTTGAGCGTGACGAACACGATGCCCGCGCTGGAGCTGTTCGTGAAGCCGTTGACCGACAGGCCCGGGAACGCCACCGCGCTCTCCACGCCCGGCTGCTTGAGCGCGATCGAGCCCATCTGGCGAATCACCTTCTCGGTGCGGTCGAGCGAGGCGCCGTTCGGCAACTGCGCGAATGCGATCAGGTATTCCTTGTCCTGCGCGGGCACGAAGCCGCCCGGCACGATCTTGCCCATCAGCACCGTCGCACCGACCAGCACCAGATAGACGCCGAGCATCAGCGTCTTTCGCGACAGCACGCCGCGCACGCCGCGGCCGTAGTTCTCCGCGCCGCGATGGAACACCGAGTTGAAGCGGCGGAAGAAGCCGCCCAGCACGCGGTTCATCACGCGCGTCAGCCAGTCCGGCTTCTCGTCGTGCCCCTTCAAGAGGAGGGCCGACAATGCCGGCGACAGCGTCAGCGAGTTGAACGCCGAGATCACCGTGGAGATCGCGATGGTCATCGCGAACTGCTTGTAGAACTGGCCGGTCAGGCCCGTCATGAACGCGAGCGGCACGAACACGGCCACCAGCGTCAGCGCGATCGCGATGATCGGCCCGCTCACTTCCTGCATGGCCTTGTAGGTGGCCATGCGCGCGGACAGCCCGCTCTCGATGTTGCGCTCGACGTTCTCCACCACCACGATCGCATCGTCCACCACGATCCCGATCGCGAGCACCATCCCGAACAGCGACAGCGCGTTGATCGAATAGCCGAACATCAGCAGCAGCGAGAAGGTGCCGATGATCGACACCGGCACGGCGATCAGCGGAATGATCGACGCGCGCCAGGTCTGCAGGAACACGATCACCACCAGCACCACCAGCGCGATCGCCTCGAGCAGCGTGTGCACCACGGCCTTGATCGACGAACGCACGAACTGCGTCGGGTCATAGACGATCTTGTACTGCACGCCGGCCGGGAAATCCTGCGACAGCTCCTGCATGGTCGAGCGGACCTGGTCGGAAATCTGCAGCGAGTTCGCGCCCGGCGACTGGTTGATCGCCATCGCCACGGCAGGCTGGTTGTCGAGCAGCGAGCGCAGGCCGTATTCCGAGGCGTCGAGCTGAATCCGCGCGAGATCGCGCAGGTGCGTGACCGCGCCGTCGGGCGCCGTCTTGACGACGATGTCGCCGAACTCGCTCTCGTTCTGCAGGCGGCCGCGCGCATTGACGGACAACTGCAGCGGCGTGCCCGGAATCGACGGCGACGCGCCGATCGTGCCGGCCGCCACCTGCACGTTCTGCTCGCGGATCGCACGCACCACGTCGTCGGCGGTCAGCCCGCGCTCCGCCACCTTCTGCGGATCGAGCCAGACGCGCATCGCGTAGTCGCCCGAACCCCACAGCTGGACCTGGCCCACGCCCTGGATCCGCGACAGGCGATCCTTCACGTTGATCAGCGCATAGTTGCGCAGATAGGTCATGTCGTAGCGGTTGTCGGGCGAGATCAGGTGCACCACCATGGTCAGCGTGGGCGAGCTCTTGACCGTCGTGATGCCGAGCCGCTGCACGTCTTCCGGCAGGCGCGGCAGCGCCTGGTTCACGCGGTTCTGCACGAGCTGCGTGGCCTTGTCCGGATCGGTGCCGAGCTTGAACGTCACGGTGATCGTGAGGTTGCCGTCGCTGTTGGCCTGCGACTGCATGTACAGCATGTCTTCCACACCGTCGATCTGCTCCTCGATCGGCGAGGCGACCGTTTCCGCGATCACCTTCGGGTTGGCGCCCGGGAACTGCGCCTTGACGATCACCGAAGGCGGCACGACTTCCGGATATTCGGAAATCGGCAGCTTGAACATCGCGATCACGCCGCCGAGCAGGATCAGTACCGATAGGACTCCTGCAAATATCGGACGATCGATGAAAAATTTGGATATGTTCATGGGAAAGCTCTGTCTGGTTTTGTGCGAGTGGCGACGGGGCTGGCAGCCCCCGTCACGACTGCGCGCGGCCGCTCGCGGGCTTCGTGGCGTCCGCCACCGGCGTGGCCGAATCGCCGTCGCCGCCGCCCGTCATCGGCACCATGTGCACCTTCACCTGCTCGCCCGGACGCACGCGCTGCGTGCCGTTGACCACCACCCGGTCGCTCGCCTGCAGGCCGCCGACGATCACGCGCTGGTTGCCGTGCTGCGCGCCGATCTGCACTTCGCGGTAGGTCACGCGATCCTGCTTGTCGAGCACGAACACGAACTTCTTCGCCTGATCGGTGTTGATCGCGGCGTCGTCCACCAGCAGGGCCGGGTGCGGCGCGCTGCCGTCGACCTTGATCCGCGCGTACAGGCCCGGCACCAGCGTGCCGTCGGCGTTGTCGAAGCGCGCGCGCACGCGGATCGTGCCCGACGAGGTATCGAGCCGGTTGTCGACCGAATCGATCACGCCGGTGCGCGAATAGCCGGTTTCGTTGGCCAGGCCCAGATCCACCGGCACGCGGCGGCCGTCGCGCTGGCTGCCGATATAGCGCAGGTAGGTTTGCTCGTCGGCGTCGAACGAGGCGTAGATCGGCGACACCGACACCACGGTGGTCAGCGGCGCGGCCGATGCGCCGGCCGACACGACGTTGCCGAGCGTGATCTCGGCGCGCGAGGCTCGGCCCGAGAACGGCGCGACGATGCGCGTGTAGCCGAGGTTGATCTTGGCGGCCTCGAGCGCGGCGGCGGCGGCCTTCACGTTGGCGGCCGATTCGCGCGCGGCGTTCTGCTTCTCGTCGTAGTCGCGCTTGGCGATCGCGTTGTCGCCGATCAGGCGCTGGGCGCGCTGCCAATCGGTTTGCGCATAACCGTCGCGCGCCTGCGCGGCGGCCAGTTGCGCGGCGGTGCGGTCGACCTCGGCCTGATACGGGCGCGGATCGATCACGAACAGCGTGTCGCCCTTCTTGACCAGCGCGCCGTCCTTGAAGTTGACCGACACGATGGTGCCCGACACGAGCGGCCGCACCTCGACGCGGTCGATCGCCTCGAGGCGGCCCGAGTAGGTCTGCCAGTCGGTGATCGTCTTCGCCAGCACGTTGGCGACGTCGACTTCCTGCAGCGGCGGCGCGGCGTTCTGCGGGGCGCTCGCGCTTGCGTGGATCACGCCGAACGCGCCGCCGCCGATCGCGACGACGACGGCCAACGCGGCAACCGCGATGCGGGAGCGAGGAGTACGTAGGATGGACATGAAGATCTCCGGTTGCGTTGGAATTGGATGAATCAATCGTTGGCGTGAGCCTGGAAGCGGCAGGTCAGGAAGCGCACGGCCTCCTGCAGCGCGGGCGCATAGCCGCCCAGCTCCGCGTGCGTAACGTCGGGATAACGAATCACCTGCACCAGCACGCCGGCCTCGATCAGGCGGGCCGCGTAGCGCTCGGCCTCCACATGCAGCACGTCGTTCTGCGCGGTGGCGATCAGCGTGGCCGGCAGCTTCGCGAGCCGCGCCGATTCGAGCGGCGCGGCATACGGGTGCATGCGCTGCGCCGGTTGCGGCAGGTAGGCGCGATAGCTGGCCGCGCACTCCTTGGCGGTGATGTCGGAGGCGAGCTGGCGCTCGTCGCCCATGCGCGTCATGCTTGGATCGAGCATCGGCCCAAACAGGGCCTGAGCCACGATGTTCACGTCGCCGCGATCGCGGGCGATAAACGCCAGACAATTGGCGAGCTGGCCGCCCGCGTCGTGGCCGGCCACCGCGATCCGGCGCGGATTGCCGCCGAACGCGCGCGCCCGGGCCTCGACCCAGCGGGCCGCACGATAGGCATCTTCCGGCGCGGCCGGAAACGGATGTTTCGGCGCCAGCGAATAATCGACGGACACCACGAGCGCGGGCAGCCGCTCGGCGAGAAAGCGCGCGGCGAAGTCCGCATCGGCCAGCGAGCCGCGAACGAAACCGCCGCCGTGGAAATAAAGCACTACTGGCAATCCGGTCTTGTCGGGCCGGCGATACAGCCGCAGCACGATGTCCTGGGCGTGGCCCTCGATTTCGACATCGGATACCGCGAGCGACGTGCCAGCCCGCTCCGGCGCGGCCGGAGCGGAATTCAGCAGATTGCGAAAACCGGATGCATCCATGAGTCAGGCGCCAAAGCGCGTCCATTTGCAAGATGGAGCGCATTCTGGGTCCGGCAGACATCAGGATAAATGCCTATAATCCGGCAACACAATTCAGGGGCTTTGAACAATCGGCGGACAGACGTGCTCATAAGCGGCGTCGAACAGGCCGATCGGGGCCGAACAATCCCGGAGGTAAAGCGATGGACCGTCTTCAAGCGATGCAGGTCTTCACACGCGTCGTCGACACGAACAGCTTCACGAAGGCAGCGGAAACCTTGAGCCTGCCGCGCGCGTCCGTCACGACGATCATTCAGAACCTCGAAGCATTCCTCGGCGTGCGCCTGATGCACCGGACCACGCGCCGCCTGTCGCTGACGCCGGATGGCGCGGCGTACTACGAGCGCTGCATCCGCATCCTGGCCGAGGTCGAGGAAACCGAGGCGAGCTTCCAGATCAACAACCGCAAGCCGCACGGCAAGCTGCGCGTCGACATGCCCGGCTCGCTCGGGCGGCTCGTGGTGATCCCTTCGCTGAACGAATTCCGCGAGCGCTATCCCGACATCGATCTGCAGCTCGGCCTGTCGGATCGCCCCGTCGACCTGCTGCAGGAAGGCGTCGATTGCGTGATCCGGGTGGGCGCCCTGCAGGATTCCTCGCTGGTGGCGCGCCGCGTCGGCCTGTTCGAAGGCGTAACGGTGGCCTCGAAGGCGTATCTGTCGCGCTACGGCGAGCCGCGTTCGATCGACGATCTGGCCGATCACCGCGCCGTCAATTATTTTTCGAGCCGCACCGGCCGCAACATCGATTGGGCGTTCCTGATCGACGGCAAGGAGGTCGAGGTCAAGATGGAAGGCGTGGTGTCGGTCAACGACGCGGACGCCTACGTCACCTGCGGCATCGAAGGCTTCGGGCTGATCCAGCCGCCGCTGTTCATGGTGCTGCCGCAGTTGCGCTCGGGCCAGTTGAAGGAAGTGCTGACCG
This sequence comes from Burkholderia sp. Ac-20379, assembly GCF_017104645.1. GTDB lineage: Bacteria > Pseudomonadota > Gammaproteobacteria > Burkholderiales > Burkholderiaceae > Burkholderia. The sequence continues at coordinate 35,180 of NZ_JAAGPF010000017.1, read as the reverse complement.
GCTACAAGCCGCTGCCGATGCCGATTTCGGTGGTGTATCCGCACAGCCGGCATCTGTCGCCGAAGGTGCGCGTGTTCGTCGATTGGGTGGCCGAAGTCTTCGACCGCTGCCCGCTGCTGAACGGCTCGGGCCGCCCGCCGCTCGACACCGTGTGCAGCAAGCGCACGTTCGAGGAAGCGGAACGCGCGCCGGCGATCGACACGCCGATGGTCAGCGAGTGGGCCGCGTAAGCCGCGCGCACGCCAACCGGAACGCGTGAAAAAAGGGGCGGCCTCGGCCGCCCCTTTTGCATCGATGTGCCCTGCCGGTCGGGCAGCCCGGGAATATCGTCATACGATTGACGGCCGTCGCGCGGCGTCGCCGCATCCTCAGCAATACTCAGCATTGCCGTCCGACCCCGAAGCGGCCGGCTCCGCTCAGTCATCCCCCAACTGCAACTTGCTCGGCTGCCGGCGCTCGATCGACCACTTCAGCAACGCAGCCGACCGGAAGATTCCATGCGCGAACTTCCCGTAAGGCAAAGTGGCGAACAAGGCGATCACGCAGCCGAGATGGACGCACAGCGTCACCGGCAAGGCGCTGCCGCCGCGCGCCAGCATCAGCGCGAGCCCGCTGGTTGCCGTCAGGAACAGCAGTGCGATGAAGCCGCGATCCATCGGCTTCTGATCGGGGTCCTGCTGCAGCGCATGGCGACGCAGATTGAGCGCGAACAGGCCCGCCGTGCCGAACGCCAGCATCACGCCCCCGGCAATGCCGAACAGTTTCGGCAAGCTCGTGAAGTCGTAAGGCGCATGCCAGCCGAACGCGTAGTGATAGAGCGTGGCCGTCGAGGTCGAGGCAAAGCACGACAGGAAGCCGTAGAACGTCAGATGATGGAAACGCCGCCGCGCATGCGTGAACGCATCGTCCGCGTTGTTGCATCCCTCGCCGTGGCCGCCGTCGAGGTATTTCAGCTTCAGCACGTTGTGCACGGACTCGCCGACCGCCGCCTTCGACGCCGGGCCTGGCGCCTCCTCGCGCCAGAACCGCCGCACGCCGATGCCCAGCGCGAGCATCGCGAACAGGAACACCGGGCCGAAGATGCCGGCCAGCAGGTTGTGCGGGAAGATGCCGTAAAACCCGCCCGGCACCGCGCCCCACAGCGAGCCGTTCGCGGCGACGCCGAGCATCAGGAACAGCGACAGCCCGAGCACGAGCGCGAGACACAAGGTCAGGCCATTACGCCGGTACAGCGCACCGAATGCCGGCGGCCATGCGTAATCCGTGTAGGTCATCAGACGCACCTTGGCCATCGCGCGCGGCACGTTCACCGCGAATTCGTGCGGCGGCGCATATTGGCACGCATGCAGGCACGCGCCGCAGTTGTGGCACAGATTCGCCAGGTAGTGGATGTCGGCCTTGCCGAATTCGATGCGCCGCGTCATCGCCGGAAACACGGCGCAAAAGCCCTCGCAGTAGCGGCACGCATTGCAGATCTGCAGCACGCGCGCCACCTCGCCTTCCGAATCGGACAAACTATGGATCGGGATGACACGCGATTCGCCGCGTGCCAGCGCGCTCGCTTCCCGCGTCAAAGCCTCAAGCTGCTGCATGTTCACGCTCCTTCAATGCGGCCAGCGCCGCGCGCTCGCCCGCGATCCGCCCGAACGCGGTGCCGATGCTCATGCCGACACCCGCCGTATAGCCCTTGCCCAGCACGTTGCCCGCCATCATTTCCCCCGCGACGAACAGGTTCGGGCTCGGCTCGTCGTTGAAGCGAACGGCCGCGGTGTCGTCGACCTTCAGGCCGAGATAGGTGAACGTCACGCCGGGGCGCAACGCGTAGCCGTAGAACGGCGCGGTATCGATCGGGCGCGCCCAGTGTGTTTTCGGCGGCGTCAGCCCTTCGGTGATGCAATCGTCCAGCGTCGTGTGATTGAAGCTGCCGACGCGGCAGGCCGCGTTGTAGGCGTTCAGCGTCTCCATGAAACGGGCTTCGTCGAGCTTCAGCGCGCGCGCCAGCTCCGGCAACGTGTTCGCCCGGGTGCCCGGAAACACCGGCGGCATGAAGCGGCCCACGGCCTTGGCGTCGATGATCGAATACGCCACCTGTTGCGGCTGCTGCGCGACGAGACGCCCCCAGATCGCATAGCGCTTCGGCCAGAAATCCTCGCCTTCGTCGTAGAAGCGCCGCGCGTCGCGATTCACGACCACGCCGAGCGACACGCAATCGATCCGCGTGCAGATGCCGCCGTCGTACAACGGTGCGCGCGCATCGATCGCGACCATGTGGGCCTGGGTCGGATCGCCGATCGTGTCGGCGCCGGCGTCGATCATGAAGCGCAGCAACGTGCCCCGATTGAAGCGCGTGCCGCGGATCAGAAAGTTGTCGGCCGTCCATTCGCCCGCCGCGTTTTGCCCCCACGCTTCGCGCAGCCATTCGCGATTCGACTCGAAGCCGCCCGCCGCGAGCACGCACGACCGCGCCTCGATCCGTTCGCCGCCCACCTGGGCCGCGACGAAGCGGCCGTCGCGCAATTCGAGGCGGTCGACCGGCGCGTCGTAGCGCACGCGTGCGCCGAGCGCCTCGGCACTGCGGTAATAGGCGTTGACGAGCGCCTTGCCGCCGCCCATGAAGAACGCGTTGGTGCGCGCCGTATGCAGCGCGCCCGACAGCGACGGCTGAAACCGCACGCCATGCTTGCGCATCCACGGACGGCAGGTGGACGAGGCGCGAATCACCAGCCGCGCGAGCACTTCGTTGGTCGCGCCGCCGGTCACCTTCAGCAGATCCTGCCAGAACTCCTCCTCCGGATAGGCTTCGACGAGGACGTCCTGCGGCGCATCGTGCATGCAGCGCAGATTGCGCGTGTGCATTGAATTGCCGCCGCGCCATTCGCGCGGCGCGGCTTCGAGGATCAGGACGCTCGCGCCTGCCTCCAGCGCCATCAGGGCGGCGCACAGCGCGGCGTTGCCGCCGCCGATCACGAGCACATCGATCATGTTTCTTCGTATTCCGTATTGAGTTCGTGGTACGTCGTGCCGAGCCAGCGCCCGGCCTGCGTGAGTTCGCGCGCGACATCGTGGATCACGACGCGCGCGGCCAGCGCCGCCGGCGACAGCTCGTCGATGCCCTGGCTCGCGATCATGGTCTGGCGGCGCGCATCGGAATCCGCGATCAGGCACGCGCGCAGGCTGCGGCCCGGCTCGCGGCTGGCGACGCAACCGGGCTGCAGCGTCGCGCCGAGCCCCGCGCAGACGGCATCCATCAGCAACGCGAGCCCGTCGATTTCGTAGGCGATGGTCGGCTGCACGCCCACGCGTGCGAACGCGAGATCGAGCAGCGAACGCAGGCCGTGCGAACCGCTCGGCATCACGAGCGGCAACGGCCCGAGATCGGCCAGGCTCACGACGTCCTGTTGCGGAAAGCCGGGCATGTCCTCGCGTCCGATCAGATAGACGCGTTCGTCGATCAGCGGCGAGAGCCGCCAGCGCCGCGTCGCGCCGCCGCGCGCGACGAGCGCGAGATCGAGCTGGCGCGCGTCGAGCATGGCCGCCAGATGGCCGGACAGCGCCTCGACCAGATGCACGCGCAGGTCCGGGTGCCGCTCGCGCATCGCGGCCAGAAACGGCACGCCGAGAATCGCCGCCGTGCTCGGCGGCAGCCCGACGCTCACGTGTCCGACCAGACGCTGGCGGCGCGCGGCTTCCACGGCATCCATCGCGTGCTGCAACGTCAATTGCGCGTGGCGCAGGAACGCGAAACCGGCATCGGTCGGAATCAGCCCGTTGCGGGTACGGCGAACGAGTTGCGTGGCGAGCTGCGCTTCGAGGCGATCCAGATCGTGCGCGAACGCACTCGCCGCGATTCCCAATTCCGCGGCCGCCCGCCTTATACTGCCTAGTTCCACCGCCCGGACGAAATAGCGCAGTTGCCGCAGCTCGATCGGCAACGCCGCCTCATCCTCACTTGCAAAAGCCTCGCTTGCAGTCGACATGGGTTACGTCCAATAAAGGAGACATGCGGTGCGCGTGCGCGCCGCCTTGGGGTCATACATGGACATGCGTCAGTTGAAGTACTTCGTGCAGATCGTCGAGAGCGGCAGCTTGTCGAAAGCCTCCCGGCAACTGTTCATCGCGCAGCCCGCGCTCAGTCAGCAAATGACGCGGCTCGAGGACGAAGTCGGCAAGCCGCTGCTGGTGCGCTCGTCGCGTGGCGTGACGCCGACCGACAACGGCGAGGCGCTGTATCACCACGCGCGCTTCATCCTGCGCCAGCTCGATCAGGCGGTTTCCGTCGCGCGGCGCGAGCATTCCAACGTCAGCGGGCGCGTGAACCTCGGCATGGCGCCCACCACCGTCTGCGCGATCGGCCTGCCGCTCATCAAGCACCTGAACGCGAAATACCCCGGCATCATGCTCAACGTGGTCGAGGCGCTGTCCGGCCATCTCGAACACATGACGCGCCTCGGCGAACTCGATCTCGCCATTCTCTTCAGCACCACGGCCGCCCTCGATCTGACCGTCGAGGCCCTGCTCGAGGAAGAGCTGTTCATGATCGTGCCGCGCGACAGCACGCTGCATCCCGCGGATCGACGCGACATCTCGCTGGCCGAACTGGCGAAGCTGCCGCTGATCCTGCCGAGCCCCGGGCACGGCTTGCGTCGCCGCATCGTGCTGGAATTCGATCGCGTGAACCTGACCGTCGATCCGGTCGCGGAAATCGATTCGCTGCCGCTGCTGATGCATTGCGTGGCCGACGGCATCGGCGCGACGATCAAGCCGATGGCCGCCGTCCATGCGCTCGAGAACGCGCCCGAGCGTTGGCGCTGCGTGCGCATTTCGGACGCGCAGATGCTGCGGCGCAACTACCTTTACGCGCTGGCGCCCGAAAAGCTCTCGCATGCGGCAGCCATCGTGCGCGACGAGCTGAAACACGTCGCGCGCACGCTGATCGACAGCGAGGCGTGGCAGGGCGTGCGCCTGATCGCGCCGGGCGAAGTGCCCGAACTGGGCGACCTCGAACCCGAGTTCGACGCCGTGCCGCCGCATCGCGACGAAGCCTGACGATTGCCGTTTCATGCGCCGGCCTTCGCAGGCTCGGGCGCCGCCACGCCAGCGCCAGCGCCGTCGCGCGCGCTGCGCGCCGCCAGCCGTCCCGCGCGGCGCCCCGAGGCGAACGCCCACGCGAGATGATGGCCATGGCCCTTCAGCAGCAAGCCGCCCTGCCCCGTCGAGCCGGCCGCCAGCAGGCCCGGGATCGGCGCGTTGGCGGCATCCGTCACGCGATGTTCCGTATCGACCATCAAGCCGCCTTCCGCATGCACGAACACCGCGCGCACCGGGCCGAGCGCCACGAACGGCGCCCGTGACGCACCACCCGGGCCGCCGAGATGCGCGATGCTCTCGGCCAGCCGCCGCGCGTCCATGCCGGTCGCGGCGGCCAGACCGTCGACCGTCTCCGCCTCGCGATAGACATCGGGCCGATTGCGCCGGTAATCGTCGAGATACGCATAGGCCACGCCCGGCGCGGTCGAGATGAAATGCGGCCACGCCGTGTAACGCTCGGCGATGCGCGCATCGATCACGATGTAGCCGATGCCGTCCGGCTGATCGGGCAGGCGGAACGCGGGCCGATCGGTTTCCGCGCCGAAGCGTTCGCCGCGCGCGTTGACGAGAATCGCGCCGTCCTCGAACAGCGCCAGCGACGGTGCGAGCGCGGTGGTCAGGAACTTCATCAGGAACGGGCGCAGGATCGCGTCGGGCACGTGCTGCATCGACCACTGCATGACGGCGGCGAGCGAACGCCATGGCGGCAGGCGCCGAACGAAGTTCTCCTTCGCCGGCGCGATGAAGCGGATTTCCGGGCCGAGCGCCAGATCGCCGTTGACGATGCGCGCGCCGAGCGGCTCGGCCATGCGCTGGCCGTCGCCCGTGGCGGTGGCGTTGACCGCGGCGACCTTGGCTTCCTGCGCGCCCATGAAGCGCGCCTTCAACGCCGGGCTGTTGGTGAAATCGCCGGCTGCGAGAATCACGCCGCCGCGCGCATCGATCCGGCGCGTCGCGGCGTGCTGCTCGACCATCACGCCGCGCACGGCGTCGTCCTCGAACACGAGCTCGGTCACCCGGGCGTGCACGCGGAGATCCACGCCGGCGCGCTTCGCGCGGCGCGTCAGGTGATAGATGAACGAGCGCGAATTCGGCAGCACGTTGTGCATGCGCGGCACGCGATGCGGCGGCTCCGGCATCGGCCCCATGAAGCGCACGCCGCTGTCGAGCAGCCACTGGAACGTGTCGGGCATCGCATCGCAGAGCACCCGGCGCAGCGCGGCGTTGTCGCGCGGCGCGAGATCGCCGGCGAAGCCCGGCATGTCTTCCCAGTGCGCGAGCGGCGTGTCGTCGATGCCGTGCGCGCGCTGATGCGGCGTCTGCGACGCGCTCACCGAGCCGATCGACCAGGACGTCGATCCGCCCGGCGCGTCGTTCTTCTCGAGCAGCACGACGCGCGCCCCGGCCTCGGCGGCCTCGATGGCCGCCGCGAGTCCGGCCCCGCCGCCGCCGACCACGAGCACGTCGACGGTTTCCGCGGCGGGAGGCGTATGGCGATGACGGGTCAGCATGCCGGCCTCAGACCATGCCGCCGTTGGTCTGCACGATCTGCCCGTCGACCCACGACGCCTTGCCCGACAGCAGGAACGCGACCACCTCGGCCACCTCGGCCGGCGAGCCGATGCGGTTCAGCGGGCTCATCGCCGCCGAGCGCGCTTTCGCCTCGTCGGTCTTGCCGGCGCGGAACAGGTCCGTGTCGATGGGGCCGGGCGCGACCGCGTTCACGCGCACGCGCCGCGCGGCGAGCTCCTTCGCCATCGAGCGCACGAGGCATTCGACGGCGGCCTTCGTCGCGCTGTATGGGCCGACGCCGGGCACCGCATGACGCACGAGCGAGGTCGTCAGCGCGACGATCGCGCCGTCGTCGGCGACCTCGCGCGCCGCCGCGCGCAGCACGTTGAACGCGCCGACGATGTTCACCTCGACGAGCTTGCGGAACGCGTCGTCCGGGAACTGCGCGAGCGGCGCGGGCGGCACGTTGATGCCGGCATTGGCCACCACGGCGGTCACGCCGCGGCCGAAATCTTCCTTCACGCGGGCGAACACGGCATCGACGGCCGCGGCGTCGCGGATATCGACCGCGTAGCCGCGCGCATTCGCGTTCGCGTCCGAGGGGGCTTCGCGCGTGTACGTGAAGGCCACATCCGAGCCGCTCTCGACAAGTGCGTCGACACAGGCCGCGCCGATCCCGCGCGAGCCGCCAAAAACGAGTGCCAGAGGTTTCATCGTTGTTCTCCCATTACCTTGCGCGTGGCTTCGATGGTCGCCTCGATGCCGCGCTGCAGGTCGTATTGCGGCTCATAGCCGAGTTCGGTGCGCGCACGCGAGATATCGAGTGCGCCCTTCGTCGCGCTCAGCACGACGCCGCCATGCCGGTACGGCCCGCGGCTGCCTACGGTGATCCGCGCACCCGGAATCGCGTTGTTGACGGCCTGCGCCACGTCCGCGATGGTCGGCGCCACGCCGGTCGCCACGTTGTAGCTCTCGTAACGATGCGTTTGCTTGTCGAGCGCCAGCAGGATGCCGGCCACCGTGTCGGCGATATACACCTGATCGACGGCCAGCTCCGCGCCGTCCTCGGCATGCAGCGCCTCGCCGCGCAGCGCGGCTTCGACGAACGTGCGCGGCACGCGCAGCCGCGGCAGATGCGGCCCGTACACCCAGCAGGTGCGCACGTTGATGCATTCGAGGCCGTGATCGCGCGAATACATGCGGCCGAAATGCTCGACTGCGAGCTTGGTCGCGCCATAGACGCTGACCGGCTTCTGCGGATGCTCCTCGTCGATCAGCGGCGACAGGAAATCGCCGTACGTCTCTTCCGTGCTGACATGCACGACGCGCTTCACGCCGGACAGGCGCATCGCCTCGAACAGGTTGATCGAGCCTTCCACATTCACGCGGTTGGCCTTCAGCGGAATGTCGGCGCACTGGATCACGCCGACGATCGCCGCCGCGTGAATCACCGCGTCGGGCTGGTGCGCGGTGAACAAGCGCAGCACCTCCGGCCATTCGCACAGATCGGCGGTGGCGGTGACGAGCTGTTCCTTGTGGCGCGAGGCCAGCGCCTGCAACGCCGGCCCCACACCGATGTCGGTCGCGACCACGGCATCGCCGCGCGCCAGCAGCGTCGTCACGATTTCGGCGCCGAGCCATCCGCTCGCGCCGGTGACCAGAATCTTCTTCATCGTTCGGGTTCCTTGTCGATGTCAGAGCGGCTGCGGTTCTTCGTCCGTCGGCGGGCTGGTGATGACGAGAAACACCAGCGTGTCGGTGCCCGTGCAATGAAACTCGTGCTCGACGCCGGGCGGAATGTAGGTGACGTCGTTGGCGCGCACGAGACGGCGTTCGCCGTCGACGGTCAACACGCCCTCGCCGGACAGCACGTGGTAGATCTGCTCCTGCACCTTGTGCACGTGGTTCTGCACGTACGCGCCCGGCTCGTAGCAGGAAATGCGGTGATCGAAGAAGCGGCTGCCGGTGGTTTCCGGCGTGACGATCGCTTTCGACAGCGCCTGCTCGAAGTGCCCCGGATATTGAATCCAGCGAAGCTCGGCGAGATTGCGCGTCACGGCCTGCTTCTCTTTCGCCGCGTTCCGGTAGTGCGTTTCGTTGGGAATGATCGTGGGCATGTCAGTTCTCGAAGCCGGGCAAGCCGGCAAGCAGATGGCGCAGGTCGAATTCGGGCACGAAGCCCAGGCGTTCCTTCGCGTGCGTCAGGTCGTAGAGCGGGGCGTACGGATTGCTCCGGTAATAATCGGGATCGCGAATTTCCACCGCGTCGCCGTGCAGGCGCTTGAGGCGCTCGACGGTCGGCTCGGGCGACAGCGTCACGCCCGACGCCAGATAGAAGCGATCGAATTCGCCGGGCTGCATCGGCAATTCGAGCGCGAGGCGGAACGCGCGGGCGAGATCGCGGGCATCGATGTGGTGATGGAGGGGCCCGCCGCCGGCCGTCGAGGGGCCGCCGGCCACGGGCGCCGTGTAGTTCGCGGGATCCTTCGCGCGGGCCACGATTTCGCCCTCCATTTCCGGATACGCGACGAACACCGTGCGCAGCGCGAGCACCGACATGCCGCGCAGGGCATAGGCCTGCGCGATGTCCTCGCCGAGCACCTTGCTGATCGCATACGGATCGGTCGCCAGCAGCGGATGCGCGAGATCGAGCGGCGCGTAGCGCGGCGGCAGCATCCGGCCTTCGCGCACCGTGTAGCCGGCGACCGAATCGCTCGAGCAGAACACCACGCGCCGGATGCCTTCGGCTTCGGCGGCGTCGAACAGGTTGTAGGTGCCCTGCACGTTCACGCGCATGATCGTGGCCCCGTCGCCCGACCAGATGTTCGGCACCGCCGCGATGTGCAGCACCGCATCCACGCCGGCCACCGCGCCGCGCACGGCATCGGCGTCGGTCACGTCCGCGACGATCCATTCGATGTCCGCCGCGCCCGCGCGGCGGTCGAAGCCGCGCACGCGATGGCCGTGCTTCAGCAGTTCGTCGACCACGAAGCGGCCCAGCAGCCCCCCCGCGCCGGTCACGAGAACGCGGCTCATGCCTGCGCTCCCTGCTGGCCTGGCGCGGCGAAGCCGAGCCCTTCGATCGCGCGATGGCTGCGCGCGATTGCGCCTTCCGGCTCCGGTGAAATGATTTCCAGCATGCAGGTTCCCTTGTAGTGAATGTCGTCGAGCGCGGCGCGGATCTCGGCGAACGGCACATCGCCCAGGCCGATCTCGTCGTGCTTCCAATGCGTCCGGGTGGTGTCGGACAGATGCACGAGGCTGACCAGGTCGCCCAGCGCGCGCAATCCGTGAGCCGGCGATTCGCCGATGAAATGGGCGTTCGCCGCGTCGTAGCAGACGGACAGCGTCGGCGTGGCGTAGCTGCGCACGAACGCGCCCATCGTGGCCGCGTCCGGGAACGCGGCGAACGGCACGTTCTCGAGCACCAGCTTCACGCCGCGCTTGTCCGCATGCGCCACCAGCGGATCGAGGCTCTCGCGCATCCAGGTTTCGCGCAGCGCCTGCGTCGGCGCGAACAGCGGGCTCATGCGGCCCGGCACGACGACGAGGTAGGTCGCGTTCAGGTCGGCGGCGAGATCGATCGCATCGACGAACAGCCGCACCGAGTACTCGCGCATGCGCCGCATCGAACTGGCGAGGTTGTGGTCGAGGCTCGGCACGTTCAGCGAGCGGATCGCGATGCCGTCGCGCGCCACCTGCGCCGCGAACCGCCGGCGCTCGCTCGCCGTGAATTCGTCGAGCAGCAGATGCGGCGGCGACACCAGCAGCTCGAATTCGCGGTAGCCGAGCGCCGCGAGCCGCGTCACGCAGTCGAGCGCGGGCGTCGTCCACAGATAGCTGTAGGTGTTCACGCCGATGGGGTTGAGCAGGCGCGCCGTCATGCCGTCCTCTTCGCAAGCAGTTCGTCGGTATCGCCGGCGCTCACGCCGAGCAGGCGCTCCTGCAGCGCGGTGTCGGCCTCGAGCACCCGGGCGTCGCCGCCGAAGGCGACGCGGCCGTTGACCAGCACGTAGGCGCGATCGGCCATGCTCAGCACCGATTCGGCGTGATGCTCGACGATCACCAGGCTCGCCCGCGACGTGATCTTGCGCACCGCCTCGCGCACCTCCTGCACGACGGCCGGTGCGAGCCCCTCGAACGGCTCGTCGAGCAGGATCAGGCTGCTCGGCACCATCAGCGCGCGGGCGATGGCGACCATCTGGCGCTCGCCGCCCGACAGGTTCGCGGCGCGCGAACGCATCAGGATGCGCAGCTTCGGAAACAGCTCGCAGATTTCCTCGAGCGGCGCGCCGCCCGAGCGCGCGGCGAGCTTGAGGTTTTCCTGGACAGTGAGGTTCGGGAACAGCCGGCGGCCTTCCGGCACGAGCGAAATGCCCGCGCGGTTGATGAGATCCGGGCGCATCGCGCCGATCTCCGCGCCGTCGAACATCACGCGGCCCGCACTGGCGCGCACCGTGCCGGTGATGGTGCGCAGTAGCGTCGTCTTGCCGACGCCGTTGCGGCCCAGCAGCGCAACCACTTCGCCCGTGTTCACCGTCACGTCGATGCCGTCCAGCACGATGCCGCCGCCGTAGCCCGAGCTGACGGCTTCCAGTTGCAGCAGCGGTTTGCCGGCCGGCTTCGCGCGCGGCGGCGCATCGTTGGCGGCGCCGGCTGCGGCACCCGCGACCGGCTGCGGCGCGTGGGCGCTCGCGTCGCCGAGGTAGGCGCTGATCACCTGCGGATTGCGCGCGACGTCGGCGGGCGCGCCGTCCGCGATCAGGCGGCCCTGATGCAGCACGGTGATGCGATCCGACATCGCCAGCACGCGATCGATGTCGTGCTCGATCAGCAGCACCGCATGCGAGGCCGCCAGCCGGCGGATCAGCGCGGCGACGACCTTGCGGTCCGACTCCGCGAGGCCGGCGAGCGGCTCATCGAGCAGCAGCAGCTTCGCGCTGGTGGCGAGCGTCATCGCGATCTCGAGCAGGCGCTTTTCGCCGTGCGAAAGATTCGCGCACAGATCCGCCGCGCGATCGGCCAGCCCCACCGCGTCGAGCAGCGACCAGACGCGCGCGTTGTCGGCGTCGTTCGCATAGGCGTCGCGCCAGAAGCCGCGATATTGCCCGCGCGAGGCCTGCACCGCGATCCGCACGTTCTCGAAGGCCGACAGGTTCGGAAACACGCTGAGGATCTGGAACGAGCGGGCCAGCCCGAGCCGCGCGCGGCGGTGCGGACGCATCTGCGTGATGTCCGCGCCCTCGAACACGATCCGGCCGCCGTCGGGCAGGATGAAGCCGGTGAGGATGTTGAAGAACGTCGTCTTGCCGGCCCCGTTCGGCCCGATGAAGCTGTGCAGCTGGTTGCGCTTCACCTCGAGCGAGATACCGTCCTGCGTGACGATCGAGCCGAAGCGCTTCGACAGCCCTTCGACCGACAGCACGGCGCGGTCGGGATCGCCGCCGGCGTCGGCCGGGCGATACGGCGCGATGCGCGCGGGCCGCGCCGGAATGGTGTCGCGCGTGAGCGTCCACGGCGAGCGCTTGCCGAAGCGGCGCAGGAAGCCCTGGATGCCTTCCGGCGACAGCAGCGCCATCAGGATGATGACCGGCGCGAAGAACAGCCACCAGTTCTCCGTGATCGCGCTCAGGCGGTCCTCGAGCACGATGAAGGCGATCGCGCCCCACAGCGGCCCGAGAAACTGGTGCACGCCGCCGAGCACGGCCATCAGCACCGGATCGCCCGCATGCGACCAGTTGAGGTTGTTCGCGTACACCCCTTGCAGCAGCAGCGCCATCAGGCCGCCCGCCACGCCGATCGTGCCGCCGGCCATGACCAGCGCGATCAGGCGCGTGGAATACACGTTGTAGCCGAGGCTCGTCACGCGCTGCTCGTTGTCGCGCAGCGCCTGCATCAGGCGGCCGAACGGCGCGTGCGCGACGCGCCAGAGCAGCCACGAGAGCGCCACCACCACCACCACCGTGAAGACGTGGAACGACAGCGCCGAGCGGAACAGCGGACGCGCGATGTTCTGCAGGCCGTTTTCGCCGCCGGTGACGGTCGTCCACTTGTAGGCGATCTCGAAAGCGATCTGCGAGCAGGCCAGCGTCAGCAGCGAGAAGTACAGCCCCTTGCGGCGCAGGATCAGCGCGCCCACCACGAGCGCCAGCACGACCGAAAACGCGCCGGCCACCAGCACGCCGCCGATCTCGTTGCCGCCGTAGGCGCCGAAGCCGATCGCGAGCGCATAGCTCGAGCAGCCGAAGAAGAACGACGCGCCGAACGGCACCAGCCCGAGATAGCCGATCAGGAAGTTGGTCCCCATCGCATACAGCGTGTAGATGGCGATCTGCGTGATGCGGTCGATCGGCATGCCGAGCGCCAGCGAGACGCCCGAGATCGCGATCAGCACGATCGCCATCACGGCGATCGGATGGCGCATCGGGCGCAGCCCGATACCGCGCGCCGCCGGCGCGTCGCCGTCCGCGGCAACAGTCTGTGTACGCAGGCTCATTCGAAGCGCTCCCATTTTTCGCCGAACAGCCCGCGCGGACGCAGCAGCATCACGAGGAACATCAGCGCATACATGGATGCGGCGGCCGCATCGGGTTGAAACTGGATCGTGACCGAGGTGACCACGCCCACCGCCAGCCCCGCCACCACCGCGCCCAGGAACGACCCGAGCCCGCCGATGGCGACCACCACGAAGGCCGGCATGATCGCGTTGGCCGACATCGACGGCGAGACGGCCCACAGCGGCGCGGCCAGCACGCCGGCGATCGCGGCGAGCGCGCAGCCGAGGCCGAACACGCCGGTCAGCACGCGCGGCAGGTTGATGCCGAGCAGCTCGACCATCTCCGGATCGCGGCTGCCCGCGCGCAGGATCCGGCCGTATGGCGTGAAGGCGAGAAACGCGGCCAGCGCGACGAGCGTGCCCACCGTCACCAGCAGCACCGCGACGCGGTACTTGGTGATCAGCAGCGGCCCGGCCTCGACGATGCCCGACAGGAATTCGGGGGGATTGAACGGCTTGCCGTCGGCGCCCCAGAAGAAGCGGATCACGGCTTCGATCAGCAGGGCGAGCGCGAACGTGACGATCAGGCTCGACAGCGGCTCCTTCCCGTACAGCCGCCGGATGATGACCACCTCGACCCCCATCCCGATCACGCCGACGACGATCGGCGCGAGCACCACCGCGGGCCAGCCGAACATCTGGAACAGCTGATAGGCGACGTAGGCGCCGAGTGCGAAGAACGCGCCGTGCGCGAAATTGATCACGCCGAGCAGCCCGAACGTGATGGACAGGCCCACGGCGATCAGCACGTAGACGAAGCCCAGCACGAGGCCGTTGGCGGATTGGGAAACGAGCGATTCGAACATGATGTCCTCAGCCCGAAAAAGCGTGGAACGCGTGGCGAACGGCAAGCGAGCGACGCCCTGCCCGCCCGCCCGGATGGCGGAAAGTCATGATGTGTCTCCTGTATGAGGACCGGCGCCGCGCGCCTGGTCAGGTGCCCGCGCGGCGCTGCGGAGCCTGTTGGCGCAGGCTCTCTTTTATTCGTGCGTCATGCGAGGAACGGCTTGCCGTAGATCGGCTCCTTGTACGGAATCGGCGGCAATTGCCAGGTGCCGGTCGACGGCGGCCGCACCTCGGCGTCCACGTGCACGTCGATCACGCACGGGCGCCGGTTCGCGATCGCCTGTTCGATCGCGCCGCCGAGATCCTGCGGCCGCGTCACGGTCGTGCCGTCCGCGCCGCACGCGCGCGCCCAGGCGGCGAAATCCGGGTTGTAGCGCTCGCCGGTTTGCCCCTTGTAGAACGCGGTGCCGATCTCGCGGCCGTCGAACAGGCCGTATTGCAGATCGCGGATCGCGCCCCACGCGAAGTTGTTCCAGATGACCCAGACGCACGGCAGGTTGTATTCGACGGCCGTGCACAGCACGTAGGGCGTCATGGTGAAGCCGCCATCGCCGACCACGGCCACGCAGGGGCGATCCGGCGCGGCCAGCTGCGCGCCGAGAATGCCGCACACGCCGAAGCCCATCGACGAATAGCCCCAGCTGTTGAGCATGCTTTGCGGGCGCTTCGGCTTCCAGAACTGCATGAACCAGTTGTGGTGCACGCCGGAATCGAGCGACAGGATCAGATCGTCGGGCAGCGTCTTCTGCAAGGTGCCGACCACGAATTCGGGCCGCAGCGGGCTCGTCGAATCGCCGAAATGCGGCTGCACGAAGGTCTCCCACTGGCGCACCCAGCCCTGCACCTCGTCCGACCACGCGGCGTAGCGCGCGGCGTCGATGTCGCGGCGCGCGGCCAGCGCGTTGAGCAATTGCCGCGTGAAGACCTTCGCGTCGGCCACGATGCCGACGTCCGTCGCGTAGTTGCGGCCGAGCTCCTGCGGATCGATATCCACGTGCACGAGCTTCGTCTTCGGGAAATTCCACGAATAGCCCGGATGCCAGGTCGACGACGAGCGATCGTCGAAGCGCGTGCCGATGGTCAGCACGAGATCCGCGTGCCGGCCGGCCTCGTTGGCCGGAAACGCGCCGTTGCGGCCGATGAAGCCGAGCGTGAGCACATCGTCGGCGGGCACCGCGCCCATGCCGTTCGGCGAGGTGATGACCGGGATGCGCAGCCGCTGCTGCAACTCGGTGATCTCCGGGCCGGCCTCGGCCAGCGTGGCGCCGTGGCCGATGAACAGCACCGGCTTGCGGGCCGCCGCCAGCAGTTCGACCACCGCGGCGAGATCGACGTCGCTCGCGCCGGGCCGCACCGGACGATCGAGCAGCGAGGCGGGCGGCAGCTCGACATCGGCCTCTTCCTGGAACACGTTGTAGGGAATGTCGAGATTCACCGGGCCGGGACGGCCCGTGACCATCGTGTCCATGGCCTGACGCATCGCGAGCGGCAGCATGTCCACGCGCGTCGGCTGGAACGCGCGCTTCACGACCGGACGCATCACCTGCGCGAAATCGGCCTGGTTGTGCTTGTACAGTTCCTGGAACGGCCCGCGATTGTGCTGCGAGGTCGGCACGTTCGCGGTGATCGCCATGAACGCCGACGAATCCGACAGCGCGGTCGCGAGCGACATCACCATGTTCGCGGAGCCGGGGCCGGTGGACGTGAGCGTCGCGACCGGCCGGTGCTTCACGCGGTAGTACGCGTCGGCCATGTGGCCCGCGCACTGCTCGTGGCGCGGCGACACCAGTTGCAGCTTGTCGCGCACGTCGTAGAGGGCGTCGAGAATGCCGACGTTGCCGTGCCCGCAAATTCCGAACACGTACGGCACCTTCTCCTTCACCAGCGTCTCGGCGATCAGCTGACCGCCCTTCATCATCGGCATTGCATCGTCCCCTTTATGTACTCAGCGTAATCAGGCGTTCTTCGCTCATTTCGCGCACCGCGTAATGCGGACCCTCGCGGCCGAAGCCGGAATCCTTGCTGCCGCCGTACGGCATCAGATCCACGCGAGAACTCGATGTTTCGTTGATGTGCACGCCGCCCACGTGCAGCCGCCGCGCCGCCTCGAGCGCGCGATCCAGGCGGTTGGTGAACAGGCCCGTCGCCAGCCCGAACGGCGTGGCGTTGACGCGATCGATGGCCTCGTCCAGCGTGTCGAACGGCACCAGCGACATCACCGGCCCGAACACCTCGCAACAGCTCACCTGCGCGCTCGCATCGACATCCGCGAGCAGCGTGGGCGGAATCACCGCGCCGTCGCGCGCGCCGCCCGCGAGCCGGCGCGCACCGCGCGACACGGCCTCGTCGATCCAGCGTTCGATGCGCTCCGCCGACGCCGCGCTGATCACCGGCCCGACCAGCGTGGCCGGATCGCGCGGATCGCCGAAGCGCAGTTCGCCCACCTGCCGCGCGAGCCGCGTCTCGACCTCCGCCATGCGCGTGCGATGCACGAGCAGCATCTGGATCGAGGTGCAGACCTGCCCGGCCTTGCGGAACCCGGCGCCGACGATCTTCGGCAACGCCGAATCGAGATTGGCGTCGTCGTCGACGATCGTGAACGCGATGCTGCCGAGCTCCATCTGCGTGCGCCGCAAGCCCGCGCGCTGCTGGATCGAGCGGCCCACTTCGGTGCTGCCCGTGAAGGCGAAGAAGCGCACGTCGGGCTCGTCGATCAGCCAGTTCGCCACGTCCGCGCCGCCATGCACCACGCTGATCAGCCCCGCCGGCAGCCCCGCCTCGATCAGGCACGCGGCCATGATGTTGGCGGGCGTCGGCGTGTGCGTCGACGGCTTGAGCACGACGGCGTTGCCGGCCGCGATGGCCGGCGCGACCTTGTGCGCGACCGTGTTGAGCGGCGCATTGAACGGCGTGATCGCGCACACCACGCCCAGCGGCACGCGCAGCGTGAAGCCCAGGCGCCCCTTCTGCTGCGGCGCGCCGTCGAGCGGAATCATCTCGCCGGCCAGCCGCCGCGCCTCCTCCGCCGACAGCCGGAAGGTTTGCAGGCAGCGCTTGATCTCGCCCTGCGCATCCGTCTGCGTGAAGCCGCCCTCGGTCTGCAGGGCGACGACGAGTTGCGGCGTCTCGCGTTCGAGCAGCGCGGCGGCCCGCTCGAGCACGGCGCCGCGCTCATGCGGCGTCAGCGACGCGGCGAGGTAGGCGCGCTGCGCGGCCTTCACGGCGTCGCGCACCTGCTCGTGCGAGGCCGTGTGCAGGGTTGCCGACGGCGCGAGCCGGTACTTGTCCAGCACGGCCATGCGGTCGCCGCCGTCGGCCCAGCGGCCGTCGATCAGCAATCGGACATCGGGCAGCGCGCGGTCTGATTCGGTCATGGGAAGAGGCTCCTTGCTTACAGCGGCGGCATGTTGCAGCCGATCTGCTGCTTGTCGCCGAAGGCTTTCTCGGTGTCGGCGGGCGTCGAGGAGGTTTCCTTCACCACGTCGAAGTAATCGTACTTGTCGGTGATGCTCGACTTCACCTTGACGACGACCGACGGCCGCACCAGTTGGTGATCCCACGAGCGGAAGTAGTACGGCAGCGGGCTGTCCGTGTTCTTCCATTTTTCGAGCGCGGTGACGATCGCCTTCGAATCCGTCGACTTCGCCGCATTGATCGATTCGAGCAGCGCACGCATCGCGATCCAGCCCGACCAGGCCTTGTCCGACGGCGGACGCCCGTATTTCTTCTCGAAGTCGGCCGCGAATTTCTGCTCCGCCGCCGGATTCTTCGGATTCCTGTAGTACCAGGGCTTCACGTAGATGCCCGCCGACGCCTGCGGGCCGACATCCCAGAAATCGGTATCCGTCACCGCGACCGCGACATACGGGATCTTGTCCTTCATCCCCATCTCGTTCCACTGCTTGAGGAAGTTCGAGAAATCGCCGCCGACCAGGCCGCCCAGCACCGCATCCGGCTTCGCCTGGCGGATCTTGAGGATGTACGAGCTGTAATCGGCGGTATTGACCGGCACTTCGTCGACGCCCACTTCGGTCATGCCGTTTTCCTTCAGCCGGCCGCGCGCGGCGCGCAGGATGTCCTGTCCGAATGCGTATGACGGCGTCAGGAAATACACCTTCTTGCCGATCTGGGAGAGATAGGGCATCACGCCGGCGATCTGCACGGGCACGGTGGCCTGCGTGCGGAACGTGTAGCGGCTGCAATCCTTGCCGGTGATTTCGCTCGCGGCCGCGCCGGGCAGAATGAGCGGAATCTTCGCGCGGTTGGCGACGCTCATCATCGCGAGCGCGGACGAGCTGTAGTTGCCGCCGACCACCGCCACCACCTTGTTCTCGTCGACGAGCTTCTGCATGTTCTGTTGCGCGACCTGCGGATTCGGCTCGTCGAGCCAGGTCACTTCGATGGGACGGCCCAGCACCTTGTTGCCGGCCTCTTCGAGTGCGATCTCGCTGCCGCGTTGCAGGAACTGGCCGATCGAGGCGCCCGGCCCCTGCTTCGCATAAATGAGACCGATATGCACCGGATCGTTGCCCTGTGCGAGTGCCGCCGCGCTGAAGCTCAAGCCTGCCGCGAATGCGAGGAGCGTGCGATACCCTGCCTGCCCGAGAGGAATGCGAAAAGCCATGTCTGTCTCCTGATAGGTGAGCGTCGCTACGCGCTCCCGTTTTTTGGTCTGCGATTGCGCGAGCAGCCTGTCGATGCATGCTTCGGGCAACGAAATCAGTGTAGGGCCGCCCCCCCTCGCGTCAAACTACTGTTTTCCGAGAGCGGCTATATGCCGAGCTTATGGCCGGCCGCGTGATGCGCCGCCAGCACGCCGAACACGAGTGCCGGGCCCAGCGTGATGCCCGGCCCGGGGTAGGCGCCGTTCATCACCGAATGCATGTCGTTGCCGCAGGCGTAGAGGCCGTCGATCGCGCTGCCGTCCTCGCGCAGCACGCGGGCGTTCTCGTCGGTCGCGATGCCGGCCGCCATGCCGAGATCGGCGGGATGGACGGCGACGGCGTAGAACGGGCCCTGCTCGATCGGCGCGACGCACGGGTTGGGCCCGTGATCGCCGTCGCCCAGATGACGCTGGTAGATATCGCCGCCGCGCGAAAATTCGGTGTCCTTGCCTTCGCGGGCATCGGCATTGAAGCGGCCGACGGTGGCCCGCAACGCCTCGCGCGGCACGCCGATGCCGTCGGCGAGCGCATCGAGCGTCGCCCCGCGTTTGAGATAGCCGCTCGCGACGTCGCGCCGCGTGCTCCAGGCGAACGGACGTACACGGCCGAGGCCGTATTTCCAGAGGAAGCGCTTGTCGCAGATCAGCCAGGCGGGAATCGCGGCATCGGCCTGACGCAGTTGCGCGCGCACGAACTCGTGGTACGACACCGCCTCGTTGACGAACCGCTTGCCGTGCGCATTCACGGCGATCAGGCCCGGTTTGGCGCGATCGGTGACCGTATGCGGGAAATGCGCGATCGAGCCGTCGGCACGCTGCCAGCTCGACACCGGCACCCAGAACGCGAGCGCGTCGTCCACGCTTCGGCAGGGCGGCGAGAGCAAGGCGCCCGCGTCGCGGGCCATGCGCACCCCGCCGCGCGGCGCGTTCGGCTTCGCCGTGGCCGAACGATCGCCGGCCGCTTGCGGCACGAACGACGCGCGCAGCGCGGCGTCGTGCGAGATGCCGCCGGTGGCGAGGATCACCGAGCGCGCGTGCACGGTCCGGCTCGCGCCCTGCTCGAGCAGGCGCACGCCCGTCGCACGGCCATCGGCGACGACCACGCCCTCCACGCTCGCGTTCAGCGCGATGTCCACGCCGGCCCTGCGCGCCGACGCGAACAGCCGCGCCGCCAGCGCATTGCCGAGCACGAGCGTGGTGCCCCGATGCCGGGTGAGGCGCTGCATCGCATACCGGCACACGAGTTTCGCCACGGCCCACGCGGCGGCGGGGGAACGGCTCATGCGGCGCAGCTTGGGGATGTCCTCGCGGCTGATCATCATCCCGCCGAACAGCATGAACTCCGGCAAGGGGTCGCGCAGCAAGGCGAAATCGGCGCCCAGTTCGCGCCCGTCGAACGCGACCGGTTCGAGCACCCGGCCGCCCGCCGTCGCGCCGGGCAGATCGGGGTAGTAATCCGGATAGCGTTTGACCGGCCGAAGCTTCAGCAGCGTATGCGCTTCGAGATGGCGAATGGCGGCATCGCCGTGGCGAAGAAACGCGCGCAGGCGGGCGTCGTCGGCCGCGCCGGGCACCGTCGCGTCGAGATAGCGCTGCGCCGCCGCCTGGCTGTCGTCGAATCCCGCCTCGCGCATCTTCGCGTTGGCCGGGATCCAGACCATGCCGCCCGAAATGGCCGTCGTGCCGCCGATTCTTCCGGCGCCTTCCGCCAGCAACACACGGAGTCCGAACGAAGCGGCCGTCGATGCCGCCGCAAGCCCGGCCGCGCCGGCGCCGACCACGACGAGGTCGT
Source organism: Burkholderia sp. Ac-20379 (assembly GCF_017104645.1). GTDB lineage: Bacteria > Pseudomonadota > Gammaproteobacteria > Burkholderiales > Burkholderiaceae > Burkholderia. Next base: position 14,723 of record NZ_JAAGPF010000017.1, on the reverse strand, counting down.
AATGTTGATCAGTCATGCCGACGAGTGTATCGGCGCCGCCCGTGCGGCACGAAATAGCGTTTCGCGATTGGCGCTATCTTTTTTTCATATGGACGACCGGCTCGGCCCGCTGCGACAAGGGCGAGCGGCGCAATCGCACCGCCTTGGTGCAGACGCCGTCGCGTGCGGCGCCCAGCAAAAAGGGGCGGCCGAGGCCGCCCCTTCCGCGCTGCCGTGCACGCTCAATCGAGCAGCTTGAGAATATCGTCGTACAGGGCTCGCGGCACCCGCACGCCGTGCGCCGCGCTGCGCGCCCGCGCCTCGAAGCGTCGTTGCGACGGCAATCGCGCGCCCTGCGCCTCGATTTCGCCCAGCAGGCGTTCGCCGCTCGCGCGGCCCGCGTCGAGCCCCTCGCCCGCGAACACCGCCGGATCGAAGGCCAGCAGCAATTCGCCGTGATACGGCGCCGCACCCGCGCCGCCGTCGTAGTCGAGCGATTCGGCGCTGGTCAGGTCGCCCATCAACGCCCCCGCCATCAACTCCACCATCGTGGCCAGCGCCGAGCCCTTGTGGCCGCCGAACGTGCGCATCGCGCCGCGCATCGCCGCGTGCGGATCGGTGGTGGGCCGGCCGTGCTCGTCGATCGCCCAGTCGTCGGGAATCGGCTTGTCCTGGCGCGCGTGCAGTTCGATGTCGCCGCGCGCGATCGCGCTGGTCGCGAAGTCGAACACGTAGGGCAGCCGCCCGTCCGGGCGCGGCCACGCGAACGCGATCGGATTGGTGCCGAACACCGGCCGCGTGCCGCCGGCCGGCGCCACCCAGGCGTGGCTCGGGCACATCGCGAGCCCGACCAGGCCGTGCGCGGCGATCGCCTCGACCTCGGGCCACAGCGCCGAGAAGTGGTAGCAATGACGGATCGTCAGCGCCGCCAGCCCCTGCCGGCGCGCGGCCTCGACCAGCGCCGGCAGGCCCAGGTCGAACGCCGGAAGCGAATAGCCGCCGTGCGCATCGGCCTCGATCACGCTGCCCGCGAGCGTGCGCAGCGTCGGCACGGCGCGCGGATCGACCTTGCCGTTGCGCAGCGTCCGCACGCAGGTAATCAGCCGGTAGACGCCATGCGAATGGCATTCGTCGCGCTGCCCCTGCACGATCACGCCGGCCAGCGAACGCGCGTTGTCCTCGCTCACGCCGTTGGCGATCAACACGCGGCGCGCGAGCGCGTCCACCTCGTCCAGCGACAGCGTCACATCCTCTGCAATACTCATCGGTTTCCTCCGGGCCTTCGACGGCCCATGCGAATGCGTCCGGATCGGCGGCCTGCCCGCGTTGCGGGCCGGCGCGCCGGGAAGATCGCGCGGCTCACTCGTCGTCGTCGAGCCGCAGCTTCGCGGCCGGCACGCCGGTGGCCGCGCCCCAGTAGTAGATCACAAGCGCGATCGCGGCCACCACGACGGTATCGGCCGGATGCTTCAGCACGCCGATCCCGCCGAAGCTGCCCAGGTACGACGCGCCGATCATCAGCGCATAGAACGCGATCAGCCAGGCCGACGAGCGCACCTGCTCGGCCAGGCTCAGCTGATCCTTCGGCACGAAGCGCCCGCAGGCCAGATAGACGACGAACAGCACGATCTGCAAACCCAGCAGCCACGACACGGTGCCCCAGCCCGACCAGTAGACGATCAGCGCCGCGACGATGAACGACAGCGGCCCGAGCACCGCGAACCCGCCCGCGCGGAACGGCCGCGGCATGTCGGGCGCGGAGCGGCGCAGCGCGGCCACCGACACCGGCGCGACGCAGTAGCTCAGCACCAGCGCGGCCGACACCACGTTGATCAGCACGTCCCACGACGGGAACGGCAGCGTCCAGAACACCGACAGCGCGAGCGTCAGCCACAGCCCCGCGCGCGGAATGCCGGTGGCTTCGTCGATGCGCGTGAACACGCGGAAGAACGTGCCCGTCTTGGCCCAGCCGTAGATCACGCGCGGCGTGGCGTTCATGTAGATGTTGCCGCAACCGCTCGGCGAGATCATCGCGTCGGCCACCACCATGTAGGCCAGCCAGCCCACGCCGAGCACCGCCGCGATGTCGCGGTACGGCAGCGAGAACGCGCGATCGATGCCGCCCCAGCCGTGCGCGAGCATGTCGGTGGGAATCCCGCCGAGAAACGCCAGTTGCAGCAGCACGTAGATCAGCGTCGAGAGCAGCACCGAGAGGATCAGCGCGATCGGGATCGTGCGCTGCGGATCGCGCACCTCGCTGGCCACCGAGATGATCGGCGTGAGCCCGAGGTACGCGAAGATCACGCCGCCCGCCGACACCGCCATCTCCACGCCCGACATGCCGAACGGCGCGAAGCCGGCCACGCTGAGGTTGTGCGGCCGGAAGAACACGAACAGCACGACGATCACCGACAGCGGCACGATGAACTTGAACAGGCTGATGATGTTGTTCGCGGTGGCGAAGGTCTTCACGCTCGAATAGTTGAGCCGGAAGAACAGGCACAGCAGCGCGAACTGCAGCAGCCAGCCGATCGCGGTGGGCGCGTTCGAGCCGGCCACTGTCAGGCCCGGGAACCACGCGGCGGCGTACTGGCGCGCGGCCACCACCTCGATCGCGATCAGGCTCGAGAACGCGATCAGCGTGATCAGCCCCATCAGGTAACCGAGCAGCGGGCCGTGCGAGAACACCGGGTAGCGCACCACGCCGCCCGCGCGCGGCAGCGCCGCGCCCAGTTCGCAATAGACGATGCCGAGCAGCAGCACCGCGAAGCCGCCGAGCACCCACGAGAAGATGCCGGCCGGGCCGGCGATGGTGGCGACGTGGCTCGCCGCGAACAGCCAGCCCGAGCCGAAGATCGCGCCGAGGCCGATGAACGTCAGGTCGGTCAGCGAGAGCCGCCGGTGGAATTTTCCTTGTGGTGCCATGAATCGTGTCTCCTGCCATGTGAGCGTTCGGCCGCGCGCGGGGCGCGCCGCCGAACGGCGATACGCGCAACCGGAACGCAGGGACGAACGCCCACCCCGCGCGCCGCAAGGCGCACGGAACCGATGACGCCGAACACGGCGCGGGGCAGGAATCACCGGGGCCGGACGGCCCGCGGTCGCAGCGATCCGGCTGCGGGAAGTGGAACGCGGCGGGCGGCCTGTCGGGCCGCGCCGCGAGGGGCGCCGGGGTTACCGGCCGAAATGCTCGGTCATGTCGCCTCGATGGGTAAGAAATGGATCGTCGGCGACAAGTATCCGTCGCGATCCGGCAGCCCGGCTTGTGACCAATGCACGGCGACGATGATGAAATCGGCACAGGATCCAATCGTGAAAACCGGCCCATCGGCATAGCCGGCAACGCATTCGGCGTGGAATCGTTGCAGCGCGTCATGCGCACCGAATGCCAGCCGCCGGCTCGGCCGGTGCGCCGCCGAGCCGGCTTGCATCGTCCCGCCCCTCATTTTTCCGCACCGCAGCATGTCCAGCGCGGATCATGAACGCCACAGAATCACACTATTGCATTCGACGCATCAATGTGAAAACGGCCGTTTCGCACGCCCGTGCGCGAATCGCCAAAACCCTTGCCAGCAAAGGCTTTATCCTGACCCTATCGACAGTACGGAATTCGATTGTTCCAACATGGCGACAATTCAATTCGCGCCCATCCCATTTATTGATGCTGCGGCTGCACCTAAATTTCACTCCGTCGCGTAACCGAATGCGTTGCGCATCCGAATTCAAGGATTCAAAGGAGCTGAACATGAAAACCCTCACCATCGCCGCCGCCGCACTCGTCCTGTCCACCACCGCCGTGTCCGCTTTTGCCGATGGCGGCATCGGCCACGCCGGCAGCTACGGCGACCTGCCCGCCGCCAAGACCACCAGCACGCTGACCCGCGCCCAGGTGCGCGCCGAGCTGGCCCAGGCGCAACGCGACGGCTCGCTGGCGCTGCTGCGCAAGAGCACGTCGTACCCGCAAGGCATCGAACTGGCGCAACAACGCCAGGGCAGCTCGGAATCGGGCGGCCCGTCGAGCGAACTCGCGAACCGTTAAACCCGCCTGGCATCCGCACGCCGGCCGCGCCGGCATCGTCAACCGTAAGGAGAGCGAATCATGAATCCGAACGAACCGAAACCGTCCCAGCTCGATCAGTGGGATCGCACCGCGCCGGTGTGGATTCCGTTCCGCGCGCAGCCGCGCTCGAACGGCAAGAACTGACCGGTCATCCCGGCAGTGAACAAGGCGGCCCGCTTTCGGCGTGGCCGCCTTTTTCATGTCGCGACGCCGCGCATCGATGTAAAGGAAGCTTTACACGAATCGAACGTCACATTATCCTGTAAAGCGAACTTTACATACAGGAGGTGACAGGTGGGCTCGTATCGGAAGGAAATGACGGCAGCCATTCTCGCGTACGTCGTCCTGTTGGCGCTCTCGGTGTATTGCCTGCAAGCGGGCATCGTGGAAAGCGGCTACGCCCGAATTCTGGTCGCGCTGAGCCCGATGCTCGCCGGCCTCGGCATTTGCTGGGTGGTCGTGCGCAACCTGCGCAACGTCGACGAGCTGGTTCGCAGAATTCAGTTGGAAGCGCTCGCCATCGCGTTCGCGGGCACCGCGCTGCTCACGTTCAGCTACGGCTTCCTTGAAAACGTCGGCTTCCCGAAGCTGTCGCTGTTCGTCGTTTGGCCGGTGATGGGCGCGCTGTGGATCGTCAGCAGCATCCTGTGCGCTCGCCGTTACCGGTAGCGCCCGCCATGAAGAACTGCATCCGGGAGCTGCGCTCGACGCACGGCATGTCGCAATCCGGGCTCGCGGAGGCGCTCGGGGTGTCGCGACAAACCGTCAATGCGATCGAGAACGGGCGGTACGATCCGAGCTTGCCGCTGGCATTCGCGATCGCCCGCGCCTTCGGCCTGCGGATCGAAGATATTTTCGACGACGAGGCGTGAGCGCCGGCGGCACGGTCAAGGCACCGGCATTGGCCGGGACAGCGTCACCGAGCCCGCGCACGCCTTCATCGAGCCGCCGCGCCCCTTCGACACCGCGCATTTCTCACGCGATTCCGGCACACGACCGATGCACGACACCCAAGAAACCGACGCGATCGACGTGACGCACGACCTGGTGCTTTCCATCCCGAGCACACGGTATGCGAGCGCACTCTATTCGATCATCGACGCGAACCGGGAATGGCTTGCCGAATACATGCCGTGGCCGCGCTTCGTGACCAGCGAACTCGACACGGCCCACTTCCTGAGCGCCCGCCTCGCCGCGCACGAACGTGGCGAATCGAAGACTTACGTGGCGCTTAAAAACGGCCATCCCTGCGGCGTGATTTCATTCAACACCATCGATTGGCCGAACGCGACAGCCACCCTCGGATACTGGCTCGCCCCGTCGTATCGGGGGCAGGGACTCGTCTCGCAATCGGTACGGAAGCTCGTGGACGTCTATCGGCAACGACGGATCCGACGCTTCGTCATCCAGTGCGCCGTATTCAATGAGGCGAGCAACAACGTCGCGCGCCGCTGCGGCTTCCGTTTCGAGCACACCGTCGAACACGCCGAGCCGTTGAACGGCGTGTTTCACGACCAGAATATTTACGCGTTCGTCGCAACCGGCACGCCTTCGACAATCGACTGACCGATTCGATGCCATCACGATGACGCAGTTGCACGGTCTACTATGGATTCCCGAATCCGCCTTTATCGCGACCCATGCTGCTTTCGAATACCGAGTACCGCGCTTGCGCATTGCTGTTCGATATGGATGGCACCCTGTTGGATTCGCATGCCGCCACCGTTCGAGCGTATTCCGCTTGGGCCGAGCGGCGCGGCCTCGACCCCGACTTCGTCCTGCGTGAATCGCAAGGCAGGCGCACGCGCGACGCGCTCCGCGCCCTGGCGCCGGCGGGCCTCGACATCGACGCCGACATCGCGGCAGTCACCAACCAGGAGCGGGAAGACACCGAGGGCGTCGTCGAGATCCCAGGTGCTCGCGCGCTGTTGAGCGCCTTGCCGCCGAACCGGTGGGCAATCGTCACGTCGGCCGACCGCATACTGGCGAGCAATCGCATCCGGGCAGCCGGATTGCCGACGCCGCCGATTCTGGTGACGGCGGATGACGTGGCCAAGGGTAAGCCGTCGCCCGAAGGCTATCTCTTGGCCGCCGAGCGGCTGGGCGTCGACGCGCACCGCTGCATCGTGTTCGAGGATGCCCCCGCCGGCATCGCCGCCGGCCTCGACGCGGGCGCGCGCGTCGTCGCAATCGCCTCGAGATTGATGGCGGGCCGGCTCGACCGCCATCCGTTTCTGAACGACTGGCGCAATGTGAGCGCCGTCATGGACGACAAGGAGCTGGTGTTTCGCATCGCGTAGGCCGTGCCTGCCTGTTCGTTGCGTTGATGCGTTGATGCTTCGCGCCAGCCCTTTGTCGCGATTGCCTGCACGCCGAACGATCCCGGCGCGGCCGCCTTGCGCACGCCGCCGCGCCACGCGTCAGCGCGACGGCACCCCGTCGCGCCATTCGCTCCAATGCCCGACGATGTCCTGCACGAGCGGATTGCCCGCGCGATACAGGTTCTCCGTGGCGATCGCGAAGCCGCCCTGGTCGGCGTAGTTCAGCAAGTTGTCGACACTCGTCTGGCCCGGATACGGCCGGTCGAAATCGGAGCCGGTGCGCAGCACCGCCACGCGCGAGAGATCGACGCGCCGGGTGGCCGCCGCGCGCGTCAGCGCCTCATAGGTGGCGTTGTCTTCCTGCGCCGTCATGCAGTAGGTGCCCTTGCCGTCGGTCAGGATCCGGGTCCACTGGCGCGCGCGCTCGCCGAGCTTGGTGCCCGAGAACCACGTATTGCCCGACGAGGTATCGCATTGCACCACCGCCGGCGGCCGGTTGGCCGGCGCGGTGTCGAACTTCGCGCGCGCGGCCTGCGCCTGCGCGTTGTCGGCCAGCACGACGTTGCGCGACAGCGCGTAGGCCGCGGCGGTCAGCTTCGGGTTCAGCTCGAACACCTCGCTCTTGTAGTCGAGCGGCGGCTTCTGGTTCGGGTTCTTGGTGTTGATGCCGAGATAGCCGGTGTGCCAGCCGGCCGGGATCTCGCGCGCGTCGAGTTCCCACTGCAGGCTGAAGTCGACCAGATAATGCGACCACGCGGCCGAACCCACCGTGCCCTGCGCCGGATCCACGCCGGCGATGCCCGACACGAGGAAGTACGTGCGGCGCAGGTCGAACTGCGGCGAGAAGCTCAGCGCCATGATGGTGGCCGCCGCGTTCGCGTAACCCATGCCGGTGGTCACCACGCAAACCTCCTGGCGATTGCACTGCACCGTCGGATAGTCGGGCGAGAGGCCCGGCACCTTCACCTGGGTCCAGGGGCCGAGGCGATCGGTCCAGGCCTGCCCTTCCGGCCCGAACATCGTGACGATCATGACCTTCGGCGCGCGTACGCCGGGCCCGTGATCGTCGTGGCCCTGCGCGTCCTGCAGGGTCTGAGCTTCGGTGGAATCCTGCGCGACGGACGGCACCGTGGCGCACGCGGCCAGCGAGAACACGGCCGCGGAAAGCATCGAGCGAGTCAGCATCGTCGTTCCTTGTAAATGGAGTGATGAGAACGGCTACGGACACTGCGGATGCGCGAGCCTGGCCGGCCCTCCGGCGCGGCGCGCGCATCGGTTTCGTCGTGACGCGGAGGCACGACGAGGGTGAAGGCGGTCTGCGCCGCCGTTTGCCTGGCGATCGGGTTGCGAAAACCGGCGTGCCGCTGCCGGTTTTCCTGCGCCAGACCTGCGATTCTAGCGGCCGGGCGCGGGCCGCCAAATTTACGGGGCGGCCCGCGCGGCGATTCCGGTAAGATTCCCGCTTCCCGGCCCGCGTCCCGGCGGCATCGCCGCCCGCGGCCCCTTATCCAGCCCAATCAAGACTTTGGAGTGCTACGCATGGCATCGGCAGCAGAATTCGATCAGGTTCGAGTGGTCAAGAAGGCGAACGTTTACTTCGACGGCAAGTGCGTCTCGCATACGGTCATCTTCCCGGATGGCAGCCGCAAGACGCTCGGCGTGATTCTGCCTGCCACGCTGAACTTCGGCACGGCCGAGCCGGAACTGATGGAAGTGCAGGCCGGCAAGTGCCGCATCCGCCTCGAAGGCAGCGACGAATGGCAGACGTACGCCGAAGGCGATTCGTTCTCGGTGCCCGGCAAGTCGCGCTTCGACATCGAAGTGATCGAAACGCTCGACTACGTCTGCAGCTACCTGTAAGCGACGGTTTCGACCCGGCCGCATCGGTCGAATGACCGATGCCGCGGGGCTGCAGTAAAAATTATCCTGTCAAGCAACTGAAAGCTTTTCCACTCCGTTGCTCGAACAGGATGATGATCCCCACCCGCTATCTCGCCGCCGCGCTGCTTGCCGCCCTGATCGGCGCCTCCCCTGCCCGCGCCGCCGATCCGGCCAGCCCGCCGCCCGGCGTCATCGCCGATGTCCCGCCCCCCGCCCAACCGCACCTGACGCTGTACAAACCGCGCGCCGATGTCCTGAAGGACGGCTACGTGTACCTGGCGTTTCGCGTCGACAACCTGCGCATCCTGCCGCTGTACACCGACATCCACGGCAAGGCAGCCACCTCGCTGACGCCGCGGATCGGCCATCTCCACGTGTTCGTCGACGACAGCAAGTGGAGCTGGATCCATGCGCAGAACGACGCGATCTACTTCGGCGCGCTGCCGCCCGGCCCGCACCGCGTGCGCGTCGATCTGGTCGACGCGTCGCACGCCACGATCGAAACGAAGACGGTGCACTTCGTGGTGCCTTGAGCGGTTGCCGCCAACGCGACAGCGCGTGCGAAACCGCCTCGGCGGCATCGCACGCGCCTCGCTCAGGCCTGCGTGTAACGCGGCGCCGGCACGTTGTTCGACAGATGCGGCGCCATCGCCTGGCGGGCGGCGTCGTACGCCTGCCAGGCCTCGACGGGATGCAGCGACGGGATCGTGACCAGTTCCTGGCGATCGAAGCCCACCAGCGCGGCGTCGACCATCTCGTCCGCCGTCATCACGATGTTCTTCGGCAGGTGCTCGAGCGGCAGGCCGCCGATTTCCCAGAACTCGGTGGCGGTGGCGCCGGGCAGCACGGCCTGCACCTGCACGCCCTTCGCGGCCAGCTCGTGATGCAGCGACTGGCTGAACGCCAGCACGAACGCCTTGCTGCCGCCGTACACGCCGTTCAGCAGCTCGGGCGCGATGCTGACGATCGACGAAATGTTGACGATCGCGCCCTTGCCGCGTGAGACGAAGGCCGGCGCGGCGGCGTACGTTAGCCGCGTCAGCGCGGTCACGTTCAGCTCGATCATCGCGGTCATCGCCTCGACGCGGCTTTCCAGCAGCGGGCTGTGCGTGCCCACCCCCGCGTTGTTCACGAGCAGCGTGATGCTGGCGTCGTCGCGCAGCGTCGCTTCCACGCGCTGCACGTCCGCGCGATCGCCGAGGTCGGCCACCAGCACCTCTACATTGCGGCGGGTGTCGTCGGTGATGCGCTTCGCCAGTGCGTTCAGGCGGTCGCGATTGCGCGCCACCAGGATGAGGTCGTAACCGCGCCGCGCGAGACGGTCGGCATACACGGCGCCGATGCCGGACGACGCGCCGGTGATCAGGGCGGTACCAAGATGAGATTGCGTCATGACGTGCTCCAGGAAAAGGTTCGGGTGACTTGCCGAAACGTATTCTGGGCGCGTTGGCGCATGTCTCAAATGACGTATATAGTCATTTTTCCTGCCATACCCTTTCCTGCCCTTTTCCGCCCTGGAGTCGTCGATGCATCGAATCGGTTTTCTGTTGAGCGACGGCTTTCAGATGATGGCGCTGGCCACCCAATCCGTGTTCGAGCACGCGAACGCCGTGGTCGGCGAGGCGTTCTATCGCTTCGCGCTGTTCTCGGCGGAAGGCGGGGAGGTGCGGTCGTCGGTCGGCTTTCCGATCGGCACGCGCGCCGCGAGCGGCGCGTCGAAGGTCGATACGTGGCTGGTGGCGGGCGTCGCCGATCCGTTCGCGGCGCCCACGCCGGCCGCCACGGTGGCGCTGCTGCGCCGCCGCGGCCCGCGCGCGCAACGCATCGCGGGCATCTGCACGGGCGGCTTCGTCCTGGCGGAGGCGGGCCTGCTGTCGGGGCGGCGCGCCACCACGCACTGGGCGATCGCCGAGCAGATGCAGGCGCAGTTCCCGGACGTGCAGATCGAAAGCGATCGCATCTACATCGTCGACGGCCGGATCTGGACGTCGGCCGGCATGACGGCGGGGCTGGATCTCGCGCTCGCGATGGTCGAGAAGGATCTCGGGATCGACGTCGCGCGTTCGGTCGCGCATTTGCTCGTGATGCCGCAGCGCCGCTCGGGCGGCCAGACGCAGCATGCGGAAATGCTCGAACTCGCGCCGAAAACCGACCGGATCCAGAACGCCCTGAACTATGCGCGGCAGAACCTGAACCGCGCGCTGTCGGTGGAGGAACTGGCCGAGGCGGCGCATCTGAGCCCCCGGCAGTTTCATCGGCTGTTCACGCAGGAAACCGGCAAGTCGCCGGCGAAGGCGGTGGAGGCGCTGCGGCTCGAAGCGGCCCGGCTCATGATCGAGCGCAGCCGTCATACGCTCGATGCGGTCGCGCGGGAAACCGGGTTTCGCGACCGCCGGCACATGCGGGAAGCGTTCGTGCGCGGCTTCGGCGTGTCGCCCCAGGCGATCCGGCGCGACGCCCGCGCGCCCTGACGCTTTTTACAAACTCGGCGCGAGCCGCCAGCCTCAGGCCACCTCGATCCGCGCCGGGCCGTCCACCAGTTCGCCGATCACGGCCGCCTGCGCGAAACCGTCGGCGTGGAAGCAGGCCAGCACGTCGTCCACCGCATCGGGCGCGCAGGCCACCAGCAGGCCGCCCGAGGTTTGCGGATCGGTCAGCAGCGCCTGCGCGGCCGGCGAGAGGTGCTCGCCGAGCCGCACGTCCGCGCCGTACGCGGCCCAATTGCGGCCCGACGCGCCGGTGATCACGCCGGCCTCGGCGAACGCCACCGCGCCGGCCAGCCACGGCAGCGACGCATACCGCACGCGCACGCTCAGGCTCGCGCCGCGCGCCATCTCCAGCCCGTGGCCAAGCAGGCCGAAGCCGGTCACGTCGGTGATCGCGTGCACGCCCGACAGCGCGGCCAGTTGCGCGCCGGGGCGGTTCAGCTGGGTGGTGGCCGCGATCATCGCCGCGTAGCCCGCCGCATCGAGTTGCCCCTTCTTCAACGCGGCCGACAGCACACCCACGCCGAGCGGCTTGCCGAGCACCAGCACGTCGCCGGCGCGCGCGCCCGCGTTGCGCTTCACGCGCGACGGATGCACCACGCCGATCGCCGCCAGCCCGTAGATCGGCTCGACCGAATCGATCGAATGCCCGCCCGCCACCGGAATGCCGGCCTCGGCGCACACCGATTCGCCGCCCTTCAGCACGGCGGCGATCGTCTCGCGCGGCAGCACGTTGATCGGCATGCCGACCAGCGCCAGCGCGAAGATCGGCTTGCCGCCCATCGCGTAGACGTCCGACAGCGCGTTGGTGGCGGCGATCCGGCCGAAGTCGAACGGATCGTCGACGATCGGCATGAAGAAATCGGTGGTGGCGACGATCGCCTGCTCGTCGTTGAGCCGGTAGACGGCGGCGTCGTCGGCGGTTTCGGTGCCGACCAGCAGATCGGGGAACAGCGCGGGCGGCGCGTTGCGCTTGAGCAGCTCGGCCAGCACGCCGGGGGCGATCTTGCAGCCGCAGCCGCCGCCATGCGACAGGCTCGTCAGGCGCGGCGGCGCATTCGTTTGCGGGGTTTCGTTCATGGCGATGGCGACGGTCGGGTGAGGAAGCGCCCATTATCGGCAATCCACGCGGGCTGCGCGTGCGGCATGCATGCGGAGCGTCACGAAACGGACACTTGGCGAAACCGGCTCACTGCTGAGATAATCGGCGTCTTGCCGCATTTTGCCTATAAATGCCACATCCCGCATTTTTGCGGATGTGGCGCGCCCTTGCCGCCACCGCTCGCGCCGCGAGCCCGCCGAAGCCGTCCATGGATCACCTGCTCGTTGCCCTCGTGCTGTTTTCCGCCTTGCTGCATGCGGTCTGGAACGCGTTCCTGCATGTCAGCGAGGATCGCGTGATCCAACTGGGGACGATGGCGGTGCCCTATATCGTGGCCGGGGTGGCCGGCGCGCTGTGGCTGCCCGCGCCGGCGCCGGGCGCGTGGCCGTATATCGCGGCGTCGGCGCTGCTCGAAGTGGGCTATTGCCTCGCGTTGCTGCGCGCCTACCGCAGCGGCGAATTCGGCCAGATCTACCCGATCGCGCGCGGCAGCTCGCCGCTGCTGGTTGCGCTGTTCGCGTTCGTCGCGCTCGGCGAGCGGCCGTCGGCGTTCGCGCTGGCCGGCATCGCGCTGGTGTCGCTCGGCATCGTGTCGCTGGCGCTGCGGCGTGGGCTGCGGCTGTCAGGCGAGAGCGTGCCGTACGCGGTGCTGACGGGCGTGTTCATCGCCGCCTACTCGGTGGTGGACGGCATCGGCGTGCGGCTCGCGGGCAATTCGCTGTCGTACATCTGCTGGGTCTACCTGCTGTGGAACGTGCCGCAGTTCGTGCTGGTGTGCGCGCTGCGCGGCGGGCCGCGCCCGCTTCTCACGCCATCGCCCACGCTGTGGCGCGGCGTGGGCGCCGGCACCTGCGCGCTGGCCGCCTATGCGATCGTCACGCTGGCCTACCGGCACCTGCCGGTGGCGACCGTCTCGGCGCTGCGCGAAACCAGCTCGATCTTCGCGATCGGCATCGGCTGGTTCGCGATGCGCGAGCAGCCCACGGCGCGGCGGATCGTGGCGTGCGGGATGGTGGTGGCGGGGGCGGTGTTGATCCGGCTTTGAAGCAAGCCCCGTGCGACGATTGGTGCCAGGCAGGTGCCGCGTCGCAGTGTACCCAATTGGGTACACTACGGTATGATTACCTTGCTGCGTTCCAACGAATTTGCCGACTGGCTCTCAGGCCTGCGTGATCAACGTGGCAAGGCACGCATCGCCGCACGCCTGATCAGCGCGCAGCTCGGCAATTTCGGCGAATATCGTGTGCTCGCAGAAGGCGTCTGCGAAATGAAAATCGACTTTGGGCCTGGTTATCGCGTCTACTATGTCCGTCGCGGCAACGTCGTCTACGTGCTCTTGTGCGGCGGCGACAAATCAACACAAGACAAAGATATAAAACGCGCAATTCGCCTGGCGCGCGAACTGAAGGAGTAAGCGATGGCCCATTACGCCGAATTCGATGCGGCCGACTACCTGAACAACGACGAGGTCGTTGCGGAATTTCTCGCCGTGGCGGCGGAAGACCCCGATCCCGCCGTATTTCTCGCAGCGGTAGCGGCTGTCGCGCGCGCCCGGGGCATGACAAAGGTGGCGGCTGGGGCGGGCGTCGGGCGTGTGACGCTGCATAAAGCGCTGAGCCCCGGCGCCCACCCTCGCTATGAAACGGTGCAAAAGATTCTTCGCTCGTTGGGCCTGAGGATGACGTTCACGGTTGTGGAGTGATCCGCGTCTTCCAGGGCTGCCCTACCCGCCCGCCCCCACCGCATCGATCGCCTCGGCCAGCGTGCCGAACGCCGTGCCGATCTCGTCCTCGGGCACGCACGCATAGCCGAGCAACAGCCCCGGCGCGGCGCGCGAGCGATCCGCGTAGTAGCCCGACAGCGCCCGCACCACGATGTTGCGTTCGAGCGCGGCCTGCGCCACGGCGCGATCGTCGGCACCGTCGGGCAACTGCATCACGAGATGCAGCCCGGCATCGCCGCCGAGCACCGGCAGCGCGCTGCCGTAGCGCCGCGCCAGCTCGTCGAGCAAGGTCTGCCGCCGCAGGCCGTACAGCGCGCGCATCTTGCGGATGTGCGAGACGAAATGCCCCTCGGCGATGAACTCGGCGAGCACGGCCTGCTGCAGCAGTTGCCCCTCGCGATACAGCTCGGCGCTGGCGGTCGCGAAGCTCTCGGCCAGCGGCTCGGGCGCCACCAGATAACCGACGCGCAGCCCCGGAAACAGCGTCTTGCCGAAGCTCCCCACGTAGATCACCTGCCCGCTCGTGTCGAGCCCCTGCAGCGACGCGAGCGGCCGGCTGCCGTAGCGGAATTCGCTGTCGTAATCGTCCTCGATGATCCACGCGCCCTGCTGCCGCGCGTATTCGAGCAGCATGCGCCGCCGCGCGAGGCTCATCACCATGCCGAGCGGATACTGGTGCGACGGCGTGACGAGCATCAGCTTCGGCGGCGTGGCGAGATCGTCGGCGCTCGGCGCGATGCCTTCGTCGTCGACGGGAATCGGCCGCGTGGTCAGCCCCGACACATGCAGCACGCTGCGCACGCCCCAGTAGCACGGATCCTCGGTCCAGATCACGTCGCCCGGATCGGTCAGCAGCCGCACGGCCAGGTCGATCGACTGGTGGATGCCGGTGGTGATCACGATCTGCTCGGGCGAGCAGCGCACCGAGCGCGAGGTGCGCAGATAGTCGGCCAGCGCCTCGCGCATCGAGGCCAGCCCGCCGCCCGGCGCGTAGGTCAGCAGGTCGGGGCGCAGGCGGCGCCAGTATTTGTTGTGCAGCCGCGTCCAGACGCGCGACGGAAAGCGCGACACATCGGGCACCCCGGGCATGAACGCGCCGCCCTGGCGCTTCGACACGCCCGCGCCTTCGAGCAGCCGCGCGCCGCGCGCCGACAGCGCCCGCGCGAGCGGC
>NZ_JAAGPF010000195.1 GCF_017104645.1 Burkholderia sp. Ac-20379 | reverse complement strand
CGGGCGAGCGCGTGGTCGTGCCGTTCCTGCGTGCGCGCGGCGTGGCACGGCTCGACGTGCTGATGATCAGCCACGCCGACGCCGATCATGCCGGCGGTGCGCCGGCCGTGCTTGGCGCGCTGCCGGTCGGGCAGCTTGCAGGCGGCCTGCCGCCCGCGAACCGGCTATGGCGCGCGGCGCAGGCGGCCGGTGTGGCAGACCGGCTCGTCTGCGCGGCCGGACAGCGCTGGCAATGGGACGGCGTGCAGTTCGCCGTGCTGTGGCCGCCGGCCGGTGTGACGCCCCTCGGCGCGAATGCGCAATCCTGCGTGCTGCACATCGCGGCAGGCCGTCAGGGGGCCTTGCTGACAGGCGATATCGACACGCGCGTCGAGCGCGCGCTGCTGGCCGACGACCGCGCGGCGCTCGCGGCCGACGTGCTGGTGGTGCCGCATCACGGCAGCCGCACCTCGTCGTCGGAGCCGTTCGTCGATGCGGTCGGGCCGCGCGCCGCATGGTTTCCGCTCGGCTACGCGAACCGCTTCGGGCATCCGCATCCC
The DNA here is from genome assembly GCF_017104645.1 of Burkholderia sp. Ac-20379. Lineage (GTDB taxonomy): Bacteria > Pseudomonadota > Gammaproteobacteria > Burkholderiales > Burkholderiaceae > Burkholderia. Next base: position 13,602 of record NZ_JAAGPF010000195.1, on the reverse strand, counting down.
ACCGTCTGGGCGCGTTTTGCCGAGCGCGGCATTGCGCTCGCGCGCAGCGATCGGGACGGCCAGGTGAGCGTCACGCTGAACGATCCCGATGCGCCCGGCGGGTTGCCGCTGCTGCGTTATCGCGAGCGGTATCGGCGCTACTGGATGAACCGATGAATGCCGGAGTAGAGGGAACCATCGAAGCGCGGCCAGCCCGAAGGAATCGATAAAAATCAATTGCTTATCGCCATGTTTCGAAAGCACCCGCGTGCTTCGCCCGGGCGTTGTGAAATACGGCGTCACGGACGCGCTATGCTCGTCCGACATCGCGCCGCGCGGCGCTGTTGGCCGCGCCCCGAATCGCATACAGGAGACACCGCCCCGTTGAAGGACATCCTCCATTTCTCGCACGCGAACGGTTTTCCCGCCTCGACCTACCGGACGCTGTTCGCCGAGCTGGCCGACGAGTACGAAATCCGCGCGCTGGAGCGGATCGGCCACGACCGGCGCTATCCCGTCACGCGCGACTGGCCGCACCTCGTCGACGAGCTGGTCGAGACGATCGATCGAGGTTACGAACGGCCGGTCTGGCTGGTGGGCCATTCGCTCGGCGGGTATCTGTCGCTGATGGCGGCGCTCAAGACGCCGCAACGGGTGCGCGGCGTCGTCATGATCGATTCGCCGGTGATCGCGGGCTGGCGCAGCAGCGCGCTGCGCGTGAGCCAGTGGACCGGCCTCGACGAGCGGCTGTCGCCGGCCGCGGCCACCCGCAAGCGGCGCACGCGCTGGAGCAGCCGCGACGAAGTCTGGCGGCATTTCCGCGAAAAACCGGCGTTCGCGCGCTGGGACGAGCGGATGCTGGCCGATTACATCGATCACGGCATTCCGCAGACGGATCCGTCCGGCGAACGGCGGCTGGCGTTCGACCGCGAGATCGAATACATGATCTACCGGACGCTGCCGCACACGCTCGGGCCGCGGCTCGCGCACGGCGCGCCGGTGCCGGTGGGCTTCCTGGCCGGCACGCGTTCGCGCGAGGTGCGGCAGGTCGGACTCGACGCCACGCGGCGCATCGTGCGCGGCCGGATCGAATGGCTCGAAGGCTCGCATCTGTTCCCGATGGAGCGCCCGCTCGAAACCGCGCGCGCACTGCAGCGCATGCTGAATACGCTGCGGTCGGCTGGCGCCGGCGCATAGCCGCGGGCGGGGCGCGAGGGGGTGTGCGGGGCGCCCGGCGGCACGGGTGCGCGGCGGCTCGCGGAGCGTCGGCAATGCCGCCGCGCGAGCGCCGCAGCGGACCATCGGCCGCCTTGCCGCACCGGGCAAGGATAGGGCGCGATCGGCCCACAATTGCTGAGAGATGCCCGGCCTTTACGGTATAATCCGTTTTTCCCGCGAGCATCCAGCGATGACCAAATATGTATTCGTCACCGGCGGCGTAGTTTCTTCCCTGGGCAAGGGGATTGCTGCCGCTTCTCTCGCCGCGATTCTCGAATCGCGCGGTCTGAAAGTCACCCTCCTCAAGCTCGATCCGTACATCAACGTCGACCCCGGCACGATGAGCCCGTTCCAGCACGGCGAAGTGTTCGTGACGGAAGACGGCGCGGAAACCGACCTCGACCTCGGCCACTACGAGCGCTTCATCAGCACGAAGATGCGCAAGGCCAACAACTTCACGACCGGTCAGATCTACGAGTCGGTGATCCGCAAGGAACGCCGCGGCGACTACCTGGGCAAGACGGTTCAGGTCATTCCGCACATCACCAATGAAATCCAGGCGTTCGTCGAGCGCGGCGCGGCTTCGGCCACCTGCGGCGAACCGGACGTGGCGATCGTCGAAATCGGCGGCACGGTGGGCGACATCGAATCGCTGCCGTTCCTCGAAGCCGCGCGCCAGATGAGCCTGCGCCTCGGCCGCAACAGCGCGTGCTTCGTGCACCTCACGCTGGTGCCGTTCATCGCCACGGCCGGCGAACTGAAAACCAAGCCGACCCAGCACAGCGTGCAGAAGCTGCGCGAAATCGGTATCTCGCCGCACGTGCTGCTGTGCCGCGCCGATCGCCGCATTCCCGACGACGAGTGCCAGAAGATCTCGCTGTTCTCGAACGTGCCGGAAGACGCGGTCATTTCCGTGTGGGACGTCGACAGCATCTACAAGATCCCGCAGATGCTGCACGATCAGGGCCTCGACAAGATCATCTGCGAAGAGCTCAAGCTCTCGCCGAAGGATGCCGACCTCTCGATGTGGGCCTCGCTGGTCGATCGCCTGCAGCACCCGAAGCACGAAGTCACGATCGGCATGGTCGGCAAGTATGTCGAGCTGACGGAATCGTACAAGTCGCTGATCGAGGCGCTGCGTCACGCGTCGATCCACACGTCGACCAAGGTCAACATCGAATACCTCGATTCCGAGGAAATCGAAACCCATGGCGTCGACAGCCTCAAGCACCTCGACGCCGTGCTCGTGCCGGGCGGTTTCGGCCGTCGCGGCACCGAAGGCAAGATCGCCGCGATCCGCTATGCGCGCGAGTCGAACGTGCCGTATCTCGGCATCTGCCTCGGCATGCAGCTCGCCGTCATCGAATTCGCGCGCGACGTGGTGGGCCTGAAGGACGCCAACAGCACCGAATTCGATCCGGCAACGCCGAGCCGCGTGGTCGCCCTCATCACCGAGTGGCACGACCGCGAAGGCAAAGTGGAAAAGCGCACGGAAGAATCGGATCTGGGCGGCACGATGCGCCTGGGCTCGCAGCGCTGCCCGATCAAGGCCGGCACGCTGGCCGAGGAAATCTACGGCGCCGACGTCAACGAACGTCACCGCCACCGTTACGAGGTCAACAACGGTTTCGTGCCCCAGCTCGAAGCCGGCGGCCTCGTGATCAGCGCCCGCACGCCGAGCGAGGATCTGCCGGAAATGATGGAACTGCCGCGCTCGATGCACCCGTGGTTCGTCGGCGTTCAGTTCCACCCGGAATTCACGTCCACGCCGCGTGACGGTCACCCCCTGTTCAAGTCGTTCGTCGAAGCCGCGCTGGCCAACCAGCAGGCGCGTGCCGGAGTGAAAGCATGAAACTGGGCGATTTCGAAGTCGGCCTCGATCGGCCGTTCTTCCTGATCGCCGGCACCTGCGTCGTCGAATCGGAGCAGATGACGATCGACACCGCCGGCCGGCTCAAGGAAATCTGCGCGAAGCTGAACATTCCGTTCATCTACAAGTCGTCGTTCGACAAGGCCAACCGCAGTTCGGGCACCTCGTTCCGCGGCCCGGGCATGGACGAAGGCCTGCGCATCCTGTCCGAAGTCAAGCGTCAGCTCGGCCTGCCGGTGCTGACCGATGTGCACGACATCGAGGAAATCGAGCCGGTGGCGTCGGTGGTCGACGTGCTGCAAACGCCGGCCTTCCTGTGCCGGCAAACCGATTTCATCCACGCCTGCGCGCGCTCGGGCAAGCCCGTCAACATCAAGAAGGGCCAGTTCCTCGCGCCGCACGACATGAAGAACGTGATCGACAAGGCGCGTGCCGCGGCCCGCGAAGCCGGTCTGTCGGAAGACCGCTTCTTCGCCTGCGAGCGCGGCGTCTCGTTCGGCTACAACAATCTCGTGTCCGACATGCGTTCGCTCGCGATCATGCGCGAGACAGGCGCGCCGGTCGTGTTCGACGCCACCCACTCGGTGCAGTTGCCGGGCGGGCAGGGCACCAGCTCGGGCGGCCAGCGCGAATTCGTGCCGGTGCTCGCGCGCGCGGCCGTGGCCACGGGCGTGGCCGGGCTGTTCATGGAGACGCACCCGAACCCGGCCGAGGCGAAATCCGACGGCCCGAACGCCGTGCCGCTGCACCGCATGGCCGCGCTGCTCGAGACGCTCGTCACGCTCGACACGGTCGTCAAGCGCACGCCGTTCCTGGAAAACGATTTCAACTAATGCATGAACTTGGCGGCGGTGGCAGGCGTCTGTAGCAAGGGTCTGCTCCGCCGTCACAGCCATCAAGACGGAATCCATCGTCATCCTCAGAGGAAATCATGAGTGCAATCGTAGATATCATCGGCCGCGAGATTCTGGATTCGCGCGGTAACCCCACCGTCGAGTGCGACGTGCTGCTGGAATCGGGCACGATGGGCCGCGCCGCGGTGCCGTCGGGTGCGTCGACGGGCTCGCGCGAAGCGATCGAGCTGCGCGACGGCGAAACCGGCCGCTATCTCGGCAAGGGCGTGCTGAAGGCGGTCGAGCATATCAACACCGAAATCTCCGAAGCGATCATGGGTCTCGACGCATCGGAACAGGCGTTCCTGGACAAGACGCTGCTCGAGCTGGACGGCACCGACAACAAGTCGCGCCTCGGCGCGAACGCGATGCTGGCCGTGTCGATGGCTGTCGCGAAGGCTGCCGCCGAAGAAGCCGGCCTGCCGCTGTACCGCTACTTCGGCGGTTCGGGCGCGATGCAGCTGCCGGTGCCGATGATGAACATCGTGAACGGCGGCGCGCACGCCAACAACAGCCTGGACATCCAGGAATTCATGATCGTTCCGGTCAGCCAGCCGACGTTCCGCGAAGCGCTGCGTTGCGGCGCCGAAGTGTTTCACGCGCTGAAGAAGATCCTGTCGGATCGCGGCATGAGCACGGCCGTGGGCGACGAAGGCGGCTTCGCGCCGAACTTCGGCAGCAACGACGAATGCCTGTCGACCATCATCCAGGCGATCGAGAAGGCCGGCTACCGCGCAGGTGAAGACGTCCTGCTGGCGCTCGACTGCGCCGCGTCGGAGTTCTACCACGACGGCAAGTACCAGCTGGCCGGCGAAGGCCTGCAACTGTCGTCGGCCGAGTTCACCGACTACCTGGCCACGCTCGCCGACAAGTTCCCGATCGTCTCGATCGAAGACGGCATGCACGAAAGCGACTGGGACGGCTGGAAGCTGCTGACCGACCGCCTGGGCAAGAAGGTGCAACTGGTCGGCGACGATCTGTTCGTCACCAACACGCGCATCCTGAAGGAAGGCATCGAGAAGGGCATCGGCAACTCGATCCTCATCAAGATCAACCAGATCGGTACGCTGACCGAAACGTTCGCCGCCATCGAAATGGCCAAGCGCGCCGGTTACACGGCCGTGATCTCGCACCGCTCGGGCGAAACGGAAGATTCGACGATCGCCGATATCGCCGTGGGCCTGAACGCCGGTCAGATCAAGACGGGCTCGCTGTCGCGCAGCGATCGCATCTCGAAGTACAACCAGCTGCTGCGTATCGAGGAAGATCTCGGCGATATCGCCAGCTACCCGGGCAAGTCGGCGTTCTACAACCTGCGCGGATAACGCGCTACTATCCGGACTTGTCCTCCGTGACGCCGCTTCGCGACCCTCGTGAAGCGGCGCTTCTTATATCTGCGGCTCGTACATGCGGCTTGTCACTGTCGTTCTGATCGCCTTGCTGGTGTTGATTCAGTACCCACTCTGGTGGGGGCATGGCGGCTGGCTGCGCGTGCACGAATTGCGCCAGGAACTGGTCGACCAGACGCAGAAGAACGCGGACGAAAAGTTGCGCAACGAACGCATTGCCGGCGAAGTGCAGGATCTGCAGAACGGCACGGCCGCCATCGAGGAGCGCGCGCGCTACGAGATGGGCATGATCAAGGACGGCGAGGTGTTCGTGCAGTTCGTTTCGCCGAATTCGCCGGCGCCGATGGTGCCGAACCAGAATTCCACCGCGTCGCTGACCAATCACGGCGTCACGGGCGCACCGGTCAGCGTCGTGCCGAATCCGGTGTCGCGCGCCAAGCCCGAGCGCCATCGAGGGCGCGCCGCGCATCGCGAGTGATGCGGGCAGGCAGTACGGCGGCAGCCAAAGAAAAACGCGACCCTCGGGTCGCGTTTTTTATTCGGCAAGCCTGCCTTACCAGCCCCAACCCCAGCCCGGGTAGCCGTAACCGTAACCCCAGCCGTTGTTCCAGCCGCCGTAGTAGCCGCCATAGACGGTCACGGGCGCCGGCGCGTAATACGCGGCCCGTGCGGCGGCCTCGGCCGACATCGCTTCGTCCTGCTCGCGCAGCACCTGCTTGTCGATCGCGTCGTAGCGCTGCTTCTCCGCCGGCGTGAGCGGCCGGGCCTGGGCCGTGGCGGCGCCGGGCTGGCCGTCGGGCAGGCGGCTCAGCACGGTGGACGACGGCGCGACCGCGCAGCCCGCGAGCGTGGCGGCCAACACGGCGGCCAGGGCCGCCGAGGCCGGCAGCGGCAGTTGGCGAGTGGATCGGATACTCATGACGCTTCTCCTTCGGCGCGCGCGCGGACAGGCCGCCGCGTGCTGCTCAGTGACGCTGATCGCTTGCCGGCGCGACGCCGGCGCCCAGTTCGGGCGTGACGAACAGTTGTTCGACATCGACCGGATCGAATTCATAGCGCTGGTTGCAGAACTCGCAATGAATCTCGACGTGGCCGCGTTCCTCGATCACGCCGTCGATCTCCTCGCGGCCCAGCATGCGCAGCATCCCGCCCACCTTCTCGCGCGAGCAGGTGCACTGGAAGCGCGTGCCGGCCGGCTCGAAGTGACGCACGTTCTCCTGCCAGAACAGACGCCGGAACACCGTCTCGGGTTCCGTTTCGAGCAATTCCTTCGATGTCAGCGTGCCGCCGAGCGTGCAGACGCGCTCCCAGGTGTCGGCGTCCTGCTCGTCGGCGGCCGGCACGATGCCGCCGTCGCCGGGCAGCTTCTGCAGCAGCATGCCGACCGCGCGGTCGCTGTCGGCCGCGAGCCAGAGCCGCGTGTCGAGCTGCTCCGAGTGGTGCATGTAGTGTTCGAGCGCTTGCGCGACCGATTGCAGCGGGCCGTCGTGGTCGTTGAGCGGCACGATGCCCTGATACGGCTGTTGGCCCGGCTGCTTGTCGGTCGGATCGAGCGTGATCACGCAGCGGCCGTGGCCGCTGGCGTTGAGCAGTTCGGCGAACGTCATGTCGTCGCCGAGCGTGGCAGCGGTCGCATCCGACAGCTTGGCCGTGGCGCGCATCGACAGATCCGAGCTGCATTGCACGACCAGCATCTTGACCGGCCCGTCGCCGTAGATCTGCATGACGAGCGTGCCGTTGAACTTCAGGTTCGCGGACAGCAGCGCGCAGGCGGCCATCATCTCGCCGAGAATGTGGCGCACGGGCGCCGGATAGCTGCGGCGCGCCAGGACTTCGCGCCAGGTACTGCCGAGCGAGACGATCTCGCCGCGCACCGGCGCCGTGTTGAACATGAATTTCTGTAGCTGGTCGCTCACTTCGGTTCCTCGATTGGCGGAGTGCGGCGGACGGCGTTAGCCGATCCGCACGAGCTGCTCCTTGAAATACGCGCGTCGCCGCGCGTAGTTTTGCGTATTCGCGTGCATCTTCGCGATGTCCTCGTCGGACAGCGTACGCACGACCTTTGCCGGCGCGCCCAGGATCAGCGAATTGTCGGGGAAGGTCTTGCCTTCCGTGACCACGGCGCCGGCGCCGACCAGACAGTTGCGGCCGATCACCGCGCGATTCAAGACCACCGCCTGAATCCCGATCAGCGAACCCTCGCCGATCGTGCAGCCGTGCAGCATCGCCTGGTGACCGATCGTCACGTTCGGCGCGATCGTCAGCGGGCAGCCCGGATCGGTGTGCAGCACCGCGCTTTCCTGCACGTTGCTGCCGGCGCCGACCACGATCGGTTCGTTGTCGCCGCGGATCGTCGCGCCAAACCAGACGCTGGCGTTTTCCTCGAGCACCACTTTGCCGATGATCGCCGCGCTGTCGGCCACGAACACGCTTTCATGAATGGTCGGGGCGTCTTCGCCGAGCTTGTAGATGGTCACGTTGTCTCCTGGGGTCGCCTGCAGGGTGGGGCGCCGTGGCGCCGGTACAATGTGCGCGGCCGCGCGGGCCGGGTTGCCTGGGCCGGCGCGCGCGAAGCGGGCGGCGGCCGAACGCACCGGAATCCGCTATTGTAAATGCTTGCGTGAATTGATCGCGCACACTGCTTCGCTGTCGCCAGCGTCGTATTCATGTCCGACCCGAATTTCCCGTCCGATTCCTTGCCCTGTCTGCGCGCCGCCGCACTCGCCGCGCTGCTCGAAACCGATCCCGTCGCCAAGGCCGCGCAGGTGCGCGCGCTGCATGCCGATTGCCTCGCGGGCCGCGCGCGGATCGATCCGGCGCGCCGGTTCGACGTGCCGCCGGCCTTGCCCGGGCGGCCCGAGCGCCCCGAACTGGTCGAGCCGCGCCTGCTGAAGCGCCGCTCGATGCGCTCGCCGGAAGGGAGGGCCACGCTGCTGCATGCGCTGGCGCATATCGAGTTCAACGCGATCAATCTGGCGCTCGACGCGGTCTGGCGCTTTCCCGATATGCCCGAGGCGTTCTACGGCGATTGGCTCAAGGTGGCGGCCGAGGAGGCGTATCACTATTCGCTGCTGGCGCAGCGGCTCGGCGAGTTCGGCCATGGCTACGGCGATTTCCCCGCGCACGACGGGCTGTGGGAAATGTGCGAGCGCACGGCGGGCGACGTGCTGGCGCGCATGGCGCTGGTGCCGCGCACGCTGGAGGCGCGCGGCCTCGATGCGTCGCCGCCGATTCGCGCGCGGCTCGCGCAATCGGGCGACGAGGCGTCGGCGGCGATCCTCGACGTGATCCTGCGCGATGAGATCGGCCATGTTGCGATCGGCAACCGCTGGTTTCGCCATCTGTGCGCGCAAACGGGGCGCGAACCGCATCCGGCCTACCTGCAACTGGCCGCGCAGTATCACGCGCCGCGCCTGCGCGGGCCGTTCAACTTCGAAGCGCGCCGCGACGCCGGCTTCGACGAGATCGAACTCGACGCGCTGGTCGCGCAGGATCGCGATCCGCCGCCCGCCGCCTGAACCCGGGCGCCCGCCTAGAGCGGTGGCTCGACACGCGCTGCGGTGTTGCGCGTCGCACCGGGCCGTCCGCATCGATATAATCGAACGATCATTCTTTTTTCGGTGGCCGCGATGACCCAGACCCGTACCGACTCCCTCTCCGAATTCGTGACCGTGCGCGGTACGCGCCTGCACGTGCGCCGCTGGGGGCGGCCCGGCGCGCCGACGCTCTACATGCTGCACGGCTGGATGGACGTGGCCGCGTCGTTCCAGTTCGTGGTCGACGCGCTGGCGGGCGACTGGCAGGTGATCGCGCCGGACGCGCGCGGCTTCGGGCTGTCGGACTATCCGGTGGCGGCGCAGGGCGGCGGCCAGTATTGGTTCATGGACTACCTCGCCGATCTGGAAGCGCTGATCGATCACTACACGCCGGACGGCGAGGTCAATCTGGTCGGTCACAGCATGGGCGCGAACGTGGTGTGCTTGTACGCCGGTGCACGGCCGCAGCGGGTGCGCCGCGTGGTCGATCTCGAGGGCTTCGGCCTCGCGCCGCCGCCGGCGTCGCAGGCGCCGGTGCGGCTGGCGAGCTGGCTCGACGAGCTGCGCGAGCCGCCTCGCCTGGCGAGCTACGCCTCGCTCGACGACGTCGCCGCGCGCCTGATCAAGACCAACCCGCGGCTCGCGCCCGCGCGTGCGGCGTTCCTGGCCGGCTACTGGTCGCGCCGCGATGCCGGCGGCCGTTACCACCTGCTCGCCGATCCGGCCCACAAGCAGGCCGGCCCGCTGCTCTACCGGCTCGACGAAGTGATGGCGGTGTGGTCGAAGGTGCGCGCCAAGGTGCTGCACATCGAGGCGGTCGATTCGCCCACGCTGCGTTTCCTGGCCGGAACGATTCCGCTCGGCGAATTCAAGGCGCGCTTCGCGGCCTTCCCCGACTGGCGCGAGAAGACCATCGAGGACGCGGGCCACATGGTCCATCACGACCAGCCCGAGCAGGTCGCCGCGCTGATCGAGGCGTTCTGCGCCTGATCGCGCCCCGGTTCGGCGTGTCCGCCGGATTGCGGCGTTGCAGTAGAATGCCCGCATGCACCCGATTCCGACGATGAACGCCGATCTGCACTGCCATTCCAACGTCTCCGACGGCCAGTTGACGCCTGCCGAGGTCGCGCAACGCGCGCACGCGGCGGGCGTCACGCTGTGGGCGCTGACCGATCACGACGAGATCGGCGGCCAGGCGGCGGCGCGCGAGGCGGCGCAGGCGCTCGGCATGTGCTACCTGAGCGGCGTCGAGATTTCGGTCACCTGGGCGTCGCGCACCGTGCATATCGTCGGCCTCAATATCGATCCGGCGCATCCGGGCCTCGTCGACGGGCTGTACCGCACCCGCAACGGCCGCGCCGCGCGCGCGCAGGAAATGAGCGAGCGGCTGGCCGAGATCGGCATTCCGGGCGCTTACGAGGGCGCGTTGCGCTTCGTTTCGAATCCCGACCTGATTTCCCGCACGCATTTCGCGCGTTACCTCGTCGAGGCCGGTTACGCCGCGTCCACGTCGGACGTGTTCGCGCGCTATCTCGGCGACGGCAAGCCCGGCTGCGTGCCGCACCGCTGGGCCAAACTCTCCGATGCGGTCGGCTGGATCCAGCAGGCAGGCGGCGAGGCCGTGATCGCGCACCCGGGCCGCTATGCATTCACGCCCGTCGAGTTCGGCGCCTTGTTCGGCGAATTCATCGATCTGGGCGGGCGGGCGATCGAGGTCGTCACGGGCAGCCACACGCCCGACCAATACCGCGAATATGCCGATGTCGCGCGCCGCTACGGCTTCGAGGCGTCGCGCGGTTCCGATTTTCATGCGCCGGGCGAGAGCGTCATCGAGCTTGGCAGCCTGCCGCCGCTGCCGCCGGATCTGAAACCGGTCTGGGAACGCTGGCTTTGACCTCCGAGGCCGCGCATGCCCGCGCGGCCTGGCCCCGGCGCGCAACGCACGCGCGGGCGACGATCCTCTCCCCACACAGTCCATGTCCCAGTTCTTCAGGATTCACCCGGAAAACCCGCAGCCGCGGCTGGTGCGCCAGGCGGCCGAGATCGTCAGGCAGGGCGGCGTGATCGCGATGCCGACCGATTCGAGCTACGCGCTGGCCTGCCATCTCGACGACAAGACCGCCGTGGAGCGCGTGCGGCGCATTCGCGGCCTCGACGACAAGCAATTGCTGTCGCTGCTGGTGCGCGATCTGTCGGAGCTGGCCAATTTCGCGATGGTCGACAACCACCAGTACCGGCTGATCAAGTCGGTCACGCCCGGCCCGTACGTGTTCGTGCTGCAGGCCACCAAGGAAGTGCCGCGCCGGCTGTCGCATCCGTCGCGCAAGACCATCGGCCTGCGCGTGCCCGATCATGCGATCACGCTGGCGCTGCTCGAGGCGCTCGGCCAGCCGTTGCTCGGCACCACGCTGATCCTGCCGTCGGAAGAGGATCCGCTCAACGATCCCGAGGAAATTCGCGAACGCCTGGAAAAACAGGTCGATCTGGTGATCGACGGCGGCGCGTGCCCGCGCGAGCCGTCCACGGTGATCGACCTGAGCGGCGACGAGCCGGTGCTGGTGCGAGCCGGCCGTGGCCCGCTCGAACCGTTCGGCTTGAGCGCGAACGCCTGACCCCGATCCCGATGCGGCGACGCGCCGCCGGTTTTCCGCGTCCGTCATTTTCCGCTTGTTACAATATCGCGCTATGGACAACCTGATTCAGACGATCGTCGTCTACGCCTTGCCCGTGATCTTCGCGATCACGCTGCACGAGGCCGCACACGGCTATGCCGCCCGCCTGCTCGGCGACAACACCGCCTACGCGCTCGGCCGCGTGTCGTTCAATCCGGCGCGCCACATCGATCCGATCGGCACCATCGTGATGCCGATCGCGCTGTATTTCCTGACGAGCGGCGCGTTCCTGTTCGGCTATGCCAAGCCCGTGCCGGTGGCGTTCCGCAACCTGCGCAACCCGCGCTGGGGCAGCCTGTGGGTCTCGGCCGCCGGCCCGGCCTGCAATTTCGTGCAGGCGCTGGTGTGGGGCCTGATTGCCGTCGGCCTGGCCGCCGGCGATGTCGACGAGGCGTTCTTCACGCGCATGGCCGGCGCCGGCGTGGGCGTGAACCTCGTGCTGTGCGTGCTGAACCTGTTTCCGCTGCCGCCGCTCGACGGCGGGCGCGTGCTGTCGGCGCTGCTGCCGCCCAAGCAGTCGATCGCGCTGTCGCGGATCGAGCCGTACGGCTTCATCGTCGTGCTGCTGCTGCTCATGACCGGCGTGCTGTCGAAATACTGGCTGCAGCCCGGCATCGGCATCGGCTACAGCATCGTGCGGGCCATCCTGTCTCCCATTGCATCGCTTTTCTAAAACACAAACATGTTCCCCGATCGTATCTTTTCCGGCATGCGTCCCACCGGGTCGCTTCACCTCGGCCATTACCATGGCGTGCTGAAGAACTGGGTGAAGCTGCAATCCGAATATCCGTGCTTCTTCTGCGTGGTCGACTGGCACGCGCTGACCACGCACTACGAAACGCCCGAGGTCATCGAAAAGAACGTCTGGGAAGTGCTGATCGACTGGATCGCGGCCGGCATCGATCCGACCCAGGCGACGCTGTTCATCCAGAGCAAGGTGCCCGAGCATTCGGAACTGGCGCTGTTGCTCGGCATGAGCACGCCGCTCGGCTGGCTCGAACGCGTGCCGACCTACAAGGAACAGATCGAGAAGCTCAAGGACAAGGATCTCTCCACCTACGGCTTCCTCGGCTACCCGGTGCTGATGGCGGCCGACATCCTGCTGTATCGCGGCTCGCTGGTGCCGGTGGGCGAGGATCAGGTGCCGCACGTCGAGATGACGCGCGAGATCGCGCGTCGCTTCAACCACCTGTACGGCCGCGAGCCGGATTTCGAGGAAAAGGCGCTCGAAGCCGCCAAGAAGCTCGGCGGCAAGCGCGCCAAGCTCTATCGCGAGCTGCGCAACGCCTATCAGCAGGAAGGCGACGACGAGGCGCTCGAACAAGCGCGCGCGATGCTGCAGGAATCGCAAAGCCTGTCGATGAGCGACCGCGAGCGCCTGTTCGGCTATCTCGAAGGCTCGCGCAAGATCATCCTGGTCGAGCCGCAGGCCCTGCTGACCAAGGCCTCGCGCATGCCGGGCCTCGACGGCGGCAAGATGTCGAAGTCGTACGGCAACACGATCGGCCTGCGCGAAGACGCCGAAACCATCACGAAGAAGGTTCGCACCATGCCGACCGATCCGGCGCGCGTGCGCCGCACCGATCCGGGCGATCCGGACAAGTGCCCGGTCTGGCAATTCCACCTCGTCTATTCGGACGAGCCGACGCGCGAGTGGGTGACGCAGGGCTGCAAGTCGGCTGGCATCGGCTGTCTCGACTGCAAGCAGCCGGTGGTCGACGGCATCCTGCGCGAGCAGCAGCCGATGCTGGAGCGCGCGCAGAAGTACATGGACGATCCGTCGCTGCTGCGCGCGATCGTCGCGGACGGTTGCGACAAGGCGCGCAAGCACGCGGTCGAGACGATGCGCGACGTGCGCGACGCGATGGGCTTGTCGTACAACTGAGCCGCCGCATGACGTCCATCACCACGCCGATCCCGCTTTCCAGCGCTGGCGCCGCTGCGCCGCATGCGGCCGGCGCGCCGTCGCGCTGGATCGCCGCCTGGTCGCACCTGGTGCCGCCCGGCGGCACGGTGCTCGACGTGGCGGCCGGGCAGGGCCGACATGCGCGCTGGTTCGCCGGGCGCGGCCATCCGGTGCTGGCG
>NZ_JAAGPF010000194.1 GCF_017104645.1 Burkholderia sp. Ac-20379 | reverse complement strand
CAAACTGCATCGATCGAGTCCTTCACCAGTTCAAGGATGCTGCCAACAATCCGGCGCTTTCCTTGTCCTGCCTTGCTTCCCCTCCCGTTCTGCGTTTCCGTCATCGCGAGAGAGGCCGAATTCTAAGCACCGAACCCGCTTCGTGCAAGCGTTTTCGCAAAGAAAATGCATGAAGGGCGCCGCTCGCGCGGCGCCCTTCATGCCAAGCCGTTGATCTCAAAAGAATAATGCGATTCCGCTCGCTCGAAAAAACTTAACGCGCCGGCTCGACCGCCGCGCGCGCCGCAATTTCCATGAAGTAATCGAGCGGTTTCGTCGCGCCGCCGGCCACCTTCGCCGCGTCGTCCCAGCGGCGCAGACGGATCGCGCCGGCCGCATGCGGGCGCTGCAGGAACGCCTGCGCATCCTCATTACTATAGATACCGCCCTGCAGCGCGAGGCTGCGCACCGAATCGGCCGACAGCGCCTCGGCGTAACCCGGCTCGATCGCGCAAAGGCAGCGCTTCGCATCGACGTGCAGCCGGATCGGCTCCAGCACCGCGTCGGGAAACACGCCACGCAGGAACGGCAGCGCATAGTACTGATGCAGATCGTCGATGCCGCGCGCGGTGGGCGTCTCGCCCTGCTCGTTCAGCAGGTGCCCGAGATCGTGCAGCAGCGCCGCCGTGATCAGCGCGTCGCCGGCGCTCTCGTCGTCGGCCAGTTGCGCGCTCTGCAACGCGTGCTCGAGCTGCGTGACCGGCTCGCCGCTGTAGGCGGTGCCGCCGCGGCGCTCGAACAGCGTGCGGATGTCGTCCAGCGTCAATGCCACGTCCCTGCTCCTTCCTTGTTGCCGAGATTGCGCGCGCGCACCGCATGCTCGAACGCGAACCCCGCGCCGCGTGCGGCATGGTTGAGCGCCAGGTCGAACGCATCGAAATTGCGCCAGCGGCGGCTCGGATCGATCGACGCCATGCGCCGGTTGAACAGCAGCGGCACCCGCTGCTCGCCGAAGCCGCCGTGCGAGCGCAGCGGCATCGTCAGCGCGGACAAATCGTGTTCGCGCTCGCGGCGGCCAAGCACGACGTCGTCGCGCGCCACCACCACCACGTCGCCGATGCGGTCGGCCGGCAGTTCGAGATACGGCACGGCATCGTCGCGGCGCAAGGCCAGCGCCACGCCGTCGAGCGCACGCAGCCGCGCGACCGCCTCGTCCGCATCCAGGCCCGCGCCCAGATGGATCGTCGCGAACGAGCCGAGCGCGCCGTGATGCGCCACATGCGGATCGGCGATCGGCAGCACCACGCGCGTGCCCGGAAAGCCGAACGCCGCATCGAGCGCGTCCTGCAGATACACGACGTTGGTCTTGCCGGTGCGCGGGTCGTGCTTCGCGCTCATGCCGTGATCGGCGGTCAGGCCGACCACCCAGCCAAGCGCGTCGAGCTGCGCCAGATGCCGGTCGATCGTCGCGTAGAACGCGTTCGCCTCGGGCGAGCCGGGCGCCCACTTGCGCTGCACGTAGTCGTGCGTCGCGAGATACATCAGGTCGACCCGGCGCGTCTTCGCGAGGCGCACGCCGGCGCTCAGCACGAATTCGGACAGCGCCGGGCTATAGATATAAGGAGACGGCAAGCCGACCAGATCGAGCGCGTCGGCAATGCCGTTCTCGGACAGCGAAGCCTGCGCGGCCTTCTCGGCCGAAAAGCAGATGCCCTTGAGCCGCGCCCCGAGCAGGCGGCGCAGCTTGTCCTTGGCCGTCACCACGGCCACGCGCGCGCCGGCTTCGGCCGCCGCGGCGAAGATCGTGCCGGCGCGCAGATCGTCGGCGCGGTGCAGCGCGAGATCGGCGCCCGCGCCGCCCTGCGCCGCCGGGTCATGAAACGTATTGCCGCAGATGCCGTGCACGGCGGGCGGCACGCCGCAGGCGATCGACACCTGGCTCGCGTGCGTCAGCGCGGGCACGATGCCGTCGGCGTCGAACGCCGCGCCGTCGCGCAGCATGCGGGCGGCGAACGGCACGACGCCGGCCGCGAGCGCCGCGTCCAGATACGCGGGCGCGCCCCCGCCGATGCAGACGATGGCCGTGGGCGTGACGGGCAACCGGTAGCGACGGCCGTTGACGTCGATCGTGTCCTGATCCGGTTTCAGCATGATTCCTCCACCTTCATCGTTGTCCGTTCGCGCAACCGGCCACGCGTCACGCCGGCCGGCGCAGCCGCGGCACGCGGGCCGCGATCAGCATCAGCGCCGCCAGCGACGCCACCAGCATCAACAGCGCCAGCGCCGACGCCGGCAGGTAATAGCCCCGCTCGACCTGCCCGATCACGACGATCGGCACCGTCGCGAAACCCGGCGGATAGACGGTCATGGTCGCGCCCAGCTCGCCGAGCGACAGCGCGAAACCGAGCGCGAGGCTCGCGCGCAGCGCCGGCACGAGTTGCGGCAGCAGCACGCGGCGCAGCACCATCGACGGCGGCGCACCGAGGCTCGCGGCCGCTTCGCGCAACACGGTCAGCTCGGGCCGCAGCGCTGCTGCAGCGCAGCGATAGCAGAACGGCAGGATCAGCGCGAGCTGCACGAGCACCACGATGGCGGCCGAACTCGACAGGTCCACCGGCTTTTGATGATAGGCGATCAACACGGCCAATCCGAGCACGACGCTCGGCACGCCGTTCGGCAGCATCACGATCGCGTCGAGCAGCGCCCCGAGCCGCCCGCTCGCGCGCCCTTCGAGCGCCAGCGCGAGCCACAGCCCGAGCACCGTGCCGATCACGGCCACGCCGAAACCGATTTCGAGGCTGGTGGCGAGCGCGCCGAATTCCGGCTCGCCGAGCGCGGCGAACCAGCGCAGGCTGTAGCCGGCCGGCAAAATCGTGCCGGACCAGCGCGTGGCCACGCTCGACAGCCCCACCACGATCACCGGCAGCACGAACAGCCAGAAGCAGGCGAACGCGGCCAGGCCCAGCGCGACGCGCGACGCCTGCTTGAGCACGGCGTCCATCGCATTGGCGCGGCGCTGCGGCACCGGCGCGGGGGCAGGCGCGTCGCCGCCCAGACGATAGTCAACGGACATGCCGGCCTCCTCCCATCGCACGCCGGTTCATCCGGCGGTAAAGCGCATACAGCGACAGCGACAACGCCAGCATCACCACGGCGCCGGCCGCGGCGGTCGGCAGATCGAGATCGACCGACGCGCTGGTATAGATCGCCACCGGCAACGTGACGAGCCGCGCGCTGCCGAGCACCAGCAGGATCCCGAACTCGTTGAGCGTCAGCAGGAAGCACAGAATCGTGCCCGCCGCGATGCCGGGCCACGCGATCGGCAGGATCACGCGCCGCGCCAGCATCCAGCCGCTCGCGCCCAGGCTGCGCGCCGCCTCGACGAGCCGCAGGTCGAGCGTCGCGAACGAGGCCAGCGTGGGCCGCACCACGAACGGCGTGTAGAACACCGTCTGCGCGAGAATCACGCCGCCGATGCCGAACAGGAAATCGAGCGGCGGCGCATCGAGATGGAACAGCCGCTGCAGCGCGATGCTGACCGAGCCTTGCGAGCCGTACAGAAAGATCAGCGTGAACGCCACCAGGAACGACGGGAACGCCACGTACAGTTCGAGGAAGCGCGTCACGAGCGACGCCCCCGGAAACGGCCGGAAGAACAGCAGCGCCGCGAGCAGCACGCCGAGCACCGAGGCCGTGCCCGCGCTCACGCACAGCACCCACAGCGTGGTGCCGAGCACGTTGCGCGTGTCGGGATTGCCGAAGAACGTGCGATAGGCGGCCAGCGTGAAGCCGTGATCGCCCATCACGCTGAGCAGCAGCAGGCGCACGAGCGGATACAGCACGAGCGGGCCGAGCACCACGATCGCGAGCACCGCCAGATGCAGGTTGGCCTGCCAGCGGCGCCGCCGCGCCACTCGCGCATGGGCGGCGGCCGACGCATCGCGCTTCGCGGCCAGGCTCGGCTCGACGGTGCGCTCAGGGGTCAATAAGGACGACATCATCCGCCTCGCAATGCAGGGAAACGCGCGCGCCGCGCGCCGGCGTCATGCCGCGGCCGCGCTGCAGCGTGACGAGCACGGGCGTGTCGGGCACGGCGTCGAGCACCACCGACACCGACAGCTCCGAGCCATGCCATTCGACCGCGCCGATCGTGCCGTTCAGCCCGCCGCTGCCGGGCGGCTTCATCGTGAAGCGCTCGGGCCGCACGCAGGCCACCTGATCGCGGATCGTGTGCAGCGGATCGCCGATCGGATAGATCACGTTCGGCGGCAGCAGGTTCGCCGCGCCGAGGTAGCGCGCCACGAAGCCGTCGCGCGGGCGGTCGTAGAGCTGTTGCGGCGTGCCGATCTGCGCGATCTTGCCGTCGCGCATCAGCAGCGCGCGGTCGGACAGCACCAGCGCGTCGTCGCGGTCATGCGTGACGCAGACGATCGTCAGGTTCGGCAGGCGCTCGTGCAGCGCCTTCAGTTCGGTGCGCACAGAGGCGCGCAGGTTGGCGTCGAGCGCCGACAGCGGCTCGTCGAGCAGCAGCACGTCCGGCTCGATGACGAGCGCGCGCGCCAGCGCCACGCGCTGCTGCATGCCGCCCGACAGTTGCGCGGGCATTGCGTGCCCGGAATCGCCGAGCTGCACGAGCTTCAGCGCATCGGCCACGCGCCGCGCGATCTCGCCCGACGACAGCCGCCGCGCGCGCAACCCGAACGCGACGTTCTCGAATACGGACAAATGCGGAAACAGCGCGTAGTTCTGGAACAGCAGGCCGAGATTGCGCTTGTGCGGCGGCGCATGGGTCAGATCGCGGCCGGCCACGGTCAGCGTGCCGGTCAGGCCGTCGGCCTTCACGAACCCGGCGATGAACCGCAGCATCGTGGTCTTGCCGCAACCGCTGCGGCCGAGCACGGTCAGCAGTTCGCCGGCGCCGATCTGCAGCGAGAGGTCGTCGAGCACCGTGCGTGCGCCGTAGCGCACGCTCAGGTTCTCGATCTGCACGCCGCCCGGCGCAACGGCACGCGGCGCCGCGTGCGATTGCGCCGAACCGCGCGTGCCGGGATGGGTCAGGCTGGCGGTATTCACTGGCATCCTTCAGGCACCGGTCACTTCGGCTTGACGACTTCGGTTTCCTTGCCGGAGCTGCCGATCACGTCCTTCTTCCAGCGCTCGGTCCAGCCCGCCTTCTTGGCCATCACGGCGTTCCAGTCCACCGGGATCAGCTTGACGCCCGCGATCGCGCGCTTCACGGCTTCGCCGTTCTTGCCCGTCAGCGGCACGTCGGTGCGGCCCGGGATGCCGTACATGTCCGGCACCTTGGCCTGCACGTCGGTCGACATCAGGTAGTCGATCAGCTTCTTGCCGGCGTCGGCGTTCGGGCCGCCCTTGATCAGGCCGATCGCGTACGGCAGCTGGAACGTGGTCGGCGCGTCGCCGGCCTTGGCCGTCAGGAACACCGGCTTGACCGACAGGCCGCCGTGTTCGGCGTCGTCCAGATCCATCTGCAGATCGCCGTTGGCGACGCTGATTTCGTTGCGCGACAGCAGCACGTTCAGGTAGCCCGTGCCCTTGGTGTGGAACTTGGCGCTGCGCTCGAGCTTGGCCAGATAGTCGAACGCGGCGTCCTCGCCCATCAGCGTCGAGGTCAGGATGATCACGGCCATGCCGTCGCCGGCCGTGGCCGGGTTCGAGTAGGCCACCTTGCCGGCGTACTCGGGCGCGAGCAGATCGGCGAACGTCTTCGGCTGGTTCTTCACCACATCCGGATTGATCGCGAACGAGAAGTAGTTGTTGACGAAGGTCGCCCACGAACCGTCGGCCGCCTTGGCGATGGCCGGCACGTTCTTGTAATTGACGCTCGCGTAGTTCTGCAGCAGGCCGAGCTGGCCGGCTTGCTGGATGAACGGCGGCAGCGTGACCAGCACGTCGGCCTTCGGCGAGTTCTTCTCGACGTTGGCGCGGTTCACCACTTCGCCGCTGCCCGCCGTGACGATGTTCACCTTCACGCCTTCCTTCTTCTCGAAGGCCGGCAGCACGTCGCGATAGAGGTTCTCGAGGCCGTCGGCCGTATACAGCACCACCGCGCCGGCGGCATGCGCCGGCAGGGCAACGCCTTGCAGCAGGCCGGCCGCGCACGCCGCCAGCGCCAGCTTGCGCAACACCGTGCCGAAGGAATTCTGGACTGTCATCTCGCTTCTCCGTAGTGCGGATAGAGGGTCGTGCCGGGTTCGCCCGGCGCCCTGTCGTCTTGTGCGGGCCGCTTGCGGCCCGGCTCCACGCCGGCCGGAACGCGTTCGTTCCGGCAGCAGGCGAAGCATCACAGCGTTCGATGACAACTCCGTGACCGCGCCACTCAATTCCAACAATTGACACATTTTGCCACTACGATGCGTGTTGTCCGCTGCGCCGACCGTCGCGCGCCGCCCCGCTTTCATCGCTTTTCGTCCTATTCGTCCCATTCGTCCTAACCGCCCCGGAGGCAACGTGACGCCCGATACCGACCCGATTCTCCTGACGCCCGGCCCGCTGACCACCTCGCCCGCCACCCGCCGCGCGATGCTGCGCGACTGGGGCTCGTGGGACGCCGCGTTCAATCGTCTGACGCACGAGGTCTGCGCCGATCTGGTGCGCATCGCCGGCGGCGGCGACAGCCATGTCTGCGTCCCCCTGCAAGGCAGCGGCACGTTCGCGGTGGAAGCGGCGCTCGGCACGCTGGTGCCGCGCGACGGCGTGGTGCTGGTGCCGAACCACGGCGCGTATTGCGCGCGGATCGTGCGGATTCTCGGCCGGCTCGGCATCGAGACGGTGGAATTGCCGTTCGCCGAGCACGAGGCGGTCGACGCGGCAGCGCTCGACGCCCTGCTCGCGCGCACGCCGCGCATCACGCACGTCGCGCTCGTGCATCTGGAAACCAGTGCCGGCATTCTCAACCCGCTCGCGCAGATCGCCGCCGTGTGCCGGCGCCACGGCAAGCCGCTGATCGTCGATGCGATGAGTTCGTTCGGCTCGTTGCCGGTGGACGTGGCCGCGCACGGCATCGATGCGCTGGTGTCGGCCAGCGGCAAGTGCCTGGAGGGCGTGCCGGGAATGGGTTTCGTGATCGTCGAGCGCGCGCTGCTGGCGGCCAGCGCCGGGCGGTCGCCGTCGCTCGCGCTCGACCTGCACGACCAGCACGCCTATCTGGAACGCACCGGCCAGTGGCGCTTCACGCCGCCCACGCACGTGGTGGCCGCGCTGCACGCGGCGCTTGCGCAATACGCCGAGCAGGGCGGCCTGCCGGCGCGCGGCGCGCGCTACGCGGCGAACTGCGCGGCGCTGATCGACGGCATGACGGCGCTCGGCTTCGCGCCGTTCCTCGACGCGCGCGTGCAGGCGCCGGTGATCGTCACGTTCCACGCGCCGCGCGACCCCGCCTACGATTTCATGGCGTTCTACGAAGCCGTGCGCGAGGCGGGCTTCGTGCTGTATCCGGGCAAGCTGACCGAGGTGGACACGTTCCGCGTCGGCTGCATCGGCGCGATCGACGCCGGCGAGATCCGCCGCGCGGTGGCGGCGATCGGCGCGGCGCTGGCGCAGCTCGGCATCGCGGTGCGCTGAAGCCGCGGCGATTCGGGCCCGCGCATAAAAAAACCCGGCGCCGCTGTCGCGGGCCGGGCCAAGTCGTGCCGTGCGCGGAGAACGGTTACAGCACGATCCGCTTGATGTCGCCGACGATGAAGATGTACGACAGCGCGCCGATCAGCGCGATCACGCCGATGAAAACCAGCGCGCCGACGAACGAGCCCGTCGAGGCGACGATGAAACCCACCACCAGCGGCGTGATGATCCCCGCCAGGTTGGCCGCCAGGTTGAAGATGCCGCCGGTCACGCCGAGCAGGCCTTCCGGCGCGATGTCGGACACCAGCGTCCAGCCCAGCGCGGCCATGCCCTGCGCGAAGAACGCCACCGACATGATCGCGATCACGGCCTCGTTGCTCTGCACGTAATTGGCCAGCACGATGGTCGAGGCGAGCAGCAGGCCGGCGATGATCGGCAGCTTGCGCGCCACGTTGGCCGATTTGCCGCGGCGCAGCAGGTAATCGGAGAAAATGCCACCGAACATCACGCCCACCGACGCGGCGATGAACGGCATCACCGCGAAAAAGCCGATCTTGAGCCAGCCCATGTGGCGTTCCGTGGCGAGATAGGTCGGAAACCACGTCAGGAAGAACACCAGCGTCGAGTTGCCGGCGAACTGGCCGAGGCAGATGCCCGCGAGCTGGCGCTTCTTCAGCAGCTTGCCGGCCATCGCCCAGCTGAACTTGCTCTGGCCCGGCTTGCCGGCCTTCGCTTCGCCGTCGATCAGGCCGCCGCCTTCGGCGATGTAGGCCAGCTCCGCGGCGTTCGCGGCCGGGTGCTCGCGCGGCTCGCGATACAGCTTGAGCCACACCAGGCCGAACAGGATGCCCACCCCACCGACCACCCAGAACAGCGAGCGCCAGCCGAACGCGCCCATCAGCGCGAACAGCACCGGGCTCAGGAACGCCAGGCCGATGTATTCGCCGACCGTGTAGGTGCCGGTGGCCATCGCGCGTTCCTTCTGCGGGAACCACGTTGCGACCACGCGGCTATTGGTCGGGAAGCACGGCGCCTCGCTGAGGCCGAGGCCCAGGCGGCAGGCCAGCAGCGTGCCGACGCCGCCGATGAAACCCTGCAGCAGCGTGAACAGCGACCAGAACGTCATCGACAGGTAATAGGTGATCTTGCTGCCGAAGCGGTCGAGGAACAGGCCGCCCGGCACCTGCGCGAGCACGTAGGTCCAGGAGAACGACGAGAACATGATCCCCATCGCGGCGGCGCCGATCCCCAGTTCCTTGGTCAGGCTCGGCGCGGCGATGCCGAGCACGGTCCGGTCGAGATAGTTGATCATCGTGCCGAACGCGAGCAGCGCGAGAATCCGGTAGCGCGCCGACGAGCGGCGCTGGGCGCCCGCGGCCGCGCGGGACGCGGCCGTGGCGGTCGATTGGGTGGGTTGCTGCATCGAAGTCTCCTGGTTGTTGTCGTGGCCGCGCCGCATCAGCGTGCGACGAGCGATTCGAAGTGCGAGAACATGCGTTCGGCGTCCGGCTCGCGGCCGGTGAAGATTTCGAACGCGTCGACCGCCTGGTAGACGGCCATGCCGCCGCCCGGCAGCGTGCGGCAACCCATCTCGCGCGCGACCCGGATCAATTCCGTTTCGAGCGGGAAATAGACGATGTCGGCCACCCACGGCTTGCCGGCCAGCAGTTCGGCCGGCAGCGGCAGGCCCGGATGCTTGGCCATGCCGGTGGGCGTGGCGTGGATCAGGCCGGTGGCCTGCGCCATCGCGGCGTCGAGCGCGCCGCCTGCCGTGACGACGGCCTGCGGGAAGCGGGTTTGCAGTTCGCCCGCCAGCGATGCGGCGCGCGCGGCGTCCACGTCGAAGATCGTCAGCGCGCCGGCGCCGAGCATCAGCGCCGCGTGCGCGACGGCCGCCCCCGCGCCGCCCGCGCCGATCTGCACCACGCGCGCCAGCGACACGCCCTCGAGCCCGCGCCGGAACGAGCGCGCGAAACCGGACCAATCGGTGTTGTGGCCGCTGCGCTTGCCGTCGGCGAAGCGCACCGTGTTGACCGCGCCCAGCGCGCGCGCGTCGTCGGACAGCGTGTCGAGATGCTCGATCACGCGCTGCTTGCACGGATACGTGATGTTCAGCCCGTCGAAACCCATCCGCTCGGCCAGGTCGAGCAGCTTCGGCAGTTCGTCCACGCTCATCTGGAGCACGTCCAGATCGAGCCGCCGGTATACATAGTTGAATCCCTGCAGGCCGCCTTCGCGCTCGTGCATGGCCGGCGACAGCGAGCCGCCGATGCCCTGCCCGATCAGCCCGATCAGAAACGATGTCTTGTCCGTCTTGCCGCTCATTGCCCCGCTCCTTTCAAAATCGTCGCGAAGCGTTGCAGCGCGAACACATAACCTTCGGTACCCATCCCGCAAATCACGCCCAGCGCGACCGCGGACACATACGAGTGATGCCGGAACGCCTCGCGCCGGTGCACGTTCGAGATGTGCACCTCGATCACCGGCTTGTCGATGCCCGTCAGCGCATCGGCCAGCGCGACCGACGTGTGCGTGTAGGCGGCCGGGTTGATGACCACGCCGTCGATGCGCGTGCGCGCCTCGTGCAGCCAGTCGATCAGTTGATGTTCGGCGTTCGACTGGCGGAACTCGATCTCGAGGCCCAGCGATTCGGCCGCGTCGGCGCAGCGGCGCTCGACGTCGGCCAGCGTTTCGGCTCCGTAGATATGCGGCTGCCGGGTGCCCAGCAGGTTCAGGTTCGGCCCGTTGAGCACCAGGACCTTCGGCTTCGACATTGCACGTGACTCCGTAAAACCGGGGCGGATCGCTTGGCGCATCCGCCACCTACAATCTTTGAGGTGGCGCAAGTGTGCCTTCGGCGAACCGCGCTTGTCTTTCGGGGTTTATGCTTATTTGTACCATCTAGTTAGTTTGTATAATCCGCTTACTTGTCTCAATAAAATCGGATAGTTGCGCGATCTTCGAACGCGTTCTGGTTAACCTGTTCGTCCGTTGTTGCCACTTCCGAACTCTTTCTGCGGGAATTCGCTCATGAAGCGTTCGATCGCCACCGTGTCGCTCTCCGGCACGCTCGTCGAAAAACTCAATGCGATCGCGGCGGCCGGCTTCGACGGCGTCGAGATCTTCGAAAACGACCTGCTCTACTTCGACGGCTCGCCCGCCGACGTGCGCAAGATCGCCGCCGATCTGGGCCTGGAGATCGTGCTGTTCCAGCCGTTCCGTGATTTCGACGGCGTCAGCCCCGAGCAGCTCGCGCGCAACCTGGATCGCGTGCGCCGCAAGTTCGACCTGATGCACGCGCTCGGCACCGACCGCATCCTCGTCTGCAGCAACGTCTCGCCGAACACCATCGCGGACGACGCGCTGCTGACCGACCAGCTCGGCGCGCTGGCCGAGGCCGCGCGCGGCGCGGGCGTGATCGCCGCCTACGAGGCGCTGGCCTGGGGCCGCGTCGTCAAGACCTACCGCCACGCGTGGAAACTCGTCGACGCCGTCAACAGCCCGCACCTGGGCCTCGCGCTCGACAGCTTCCACACGCTTTCGCTCGACGACGATCCCGACGCGATCGCGCAGATCCCCGGCGACCGCATCGCGTTCGTGCAGATCGCCGACGCGCCGAAGCTGGCGATGGACGTGCTCGAGTGGAGCCGCCATTACCGCTCGTTCCCGGGCCAGGGCGATTTCGACCTCGCCCGCTTCACGGCGCGCGTGATCGAATCGGGCTTCGACGGCCCGCTGTCGCTCGAGATCTTCAACGACGGCTTCCGCGCCGCGCCCACCGCGATCACCGCGGCCGACGGCCTGCGCTCGCTGCTGCACCTCGAAGACATCACGCGCGTGCGGCTCGCCGCCGACGGCCACGCGCCGGCCGCCAGCCAGCCGCTGTTCGCGCCGCCCGCCGCGCCCGCGCACGTCGGCTTCAAGTTCATCGAATTCGCCGTGGATGCCGCGGCGGCCGCCAACGTGGCCGACTGGCTCGGCAAGCTGCGCTTCCGCCTGGCCGGCAAGCACCGCTCGAAGAACGTCATGCTCTATCAGCACGGCGCGGCCTCGATCGTGCTGAACGCCGAGCCCGATTCGTTCGCCGATGCGTTCTTCCAGCAGCACGGGCTGTCGCTGTGCGCGTCGGCGTTCCAGGTGGACGACGCCCGGCTCGCGTTCGAGCGCGCCGCCAGCTTCGGCTTCGCGCCGTTCTCGGGCAGCGTCGGCCCGAACGAGCGCGTGGTGCCGGGCGTGCAGGCGCCGGACGGCAGCCTCGACTATTTCGTCGACGAGGCGCCGGGCGCGCCCACGCTCTACGAATCGGATTTCGTGCTGACCGACGTGGACGGCCCGGTGGAAGTGGGCCCGCTGACGGGCATCGATCATGTCTGCCTGGCGCTGCCGGCCGATGCGCTCGACACCTGGGTGCTGTTCTTCCGCACCGCGTTCGGCTTCGAGGTGGAGAAAAGCTGGCTGGTGCCGGATCCGTACGGCCTGATGCGCAGCCGCGCGGTGCGCAGCCCGGACGGCAGCGTGCGGATCGCGCTCAACGCGTCGGTGGATCGCCACACGGCCGTGTTCGAATCGCTGAACCGCTATCACGGCTCGGGGCTCAATCACGTCGCGTTCCGCACCGACGACATCGTCAAGGCCGTGGCCGAGGCAGCCGAGGACGGCGTGAGCTTCCTGCGCATCCCCCGCAATTACTACGACGACCTCGCCGCGCGCTACGCGCTGCCGGACGCGTTCATCGAGGAATTGTGCCGGCACCACCTGCTGTACGACCGCGACGAGAACGGCGGCGAATTCCTGCACGCCTATACGGAGCTGGTCGACAACCGCTTCTCGTTCGAGATCGTGGAGCGGCGCGGCGGCTACGACGGTTATGGCGCGGCGAACACGGCGGTGCGGCTGGCCGCGCAGGCGCAGCGCAGGAAGTAAACGTTCTCGCGGGAACGGCAGGCGCGCCGCCGGCAACCGGCGGCCGCCGCCCGGCCGTTCCCCCGCGTCTTACGGTCGTAACGCAACGGCCCGCAGCATCCTTGCCCCCACCGCCGGCCGCCGTTTCAAACACGGCAAGGGCCGGCGCGTGCATCGCAGCGCACCATGCGCCGCCGGCCCTCGCGCCGCCGTTACAAGTGGTAACGGATCTCGTACCCGCCTTGTCCCTTCCCCGCCACGGTTTTAAGAATCGTTTAAGTCTCGGCCGTCACCATCCGCTACCAATTGATTTTCAAGATAATTAGGAGGTTGCAATGAGCGCCAACGATGCATTCGGCCGCCCGGCCAGCCCCCCGTCGCGCCCGAAAACCATGCTGCGCCGCCTGCTCAGCCACCACGAGATCGCCACGCTGCTCGTGCTGCTGCATGCGCCGATCGCCGCGAACGCGAAGCCCGAGCTGCCCGCGTTGCAGGAAGCCGGCCTGATCGAAACCGTCGGCAGCGACGCCGATTCGCCGCTGGTGCGCCTGACGGCCGACGGCACGGCCATCCTGAAGGGTCTCGGCTTCCGTTGATCGGGCCGGGGCTTCGGCCGGCGCGCCCGCGTCCGTGCCTGGCTTGCCCGCTTTTTTGCCGTTTTTCCGCAGTTTTCAAACTGTTCTTGCGCGGTTTCGCGCAATTTCCCCATCGACTCTCGTCTGCCTGACGGCTTGGCCCTGGCCCGCTCGCGCACGCGCGCGCCGAAACCGAGCGCGGGCTTGCCGTTTTCGGCGGATGCCGCCCGGCTAGACCGTTAGTTGCCTTTTACGATTGAGAAGAAGAAAGCGTTGCCCGCCGTTCAAGCCCCGCGTTCGGCCTGCAGCGTCATCCGGTATTCGGTCGGCGTCACGCCCACCGTCGCCTTGAACTGGCGCGAAAACGCGCTGTGATCGGTGTAGCCGCACAGCGCGGCGACATCGGTGACCTTCTCGTGCGTGACGAGCAGCGCCGTGGCCGCGTCGAGCCGCGTCTTCAGCAGCACCTGGCGCGGCGTCAGATGAAACACCTTGTGAAAATAGCGTTCGAGCTGCGCGACCGACATCCCGGCCATCTCGGCCAGATGCTTGAGGTTGAGCGGCTGGACGTAGTGTTCCTGGATGTACTGGACGACATCGGCGAGCCGGCTGTACGCCGGATGCGAACCCTCGTTCGCCTTCAGGTCGCGCGAAATGCCGGCCAGGCCGACCACCTGCCCCGCCGCGTCGCGCAGCGGCTCCTTGGTGGTCAGGCACCAGCCGGGCTGGCGGCCCGGATACAGGTGCAGCTCCAGTTGGTCGGTCAGCGGCTGGCCGACGTGGATCGTCGCCATGTCCTGTTCGAGATAGTTGCGGCCGAAGCGGCGCGGGAACACCTCCTCGGTGGTCTTGCCGTACAGATCGCGCTTTTCCTTGAAGCCGCAGCGCTGCGCGAGCGTGCGGTTCGCCAGCACGTAGCGGCCGGCCACGTCCTTCACGAAGAACGCCACGTCGGGCAGGCCGTCGAACACCGGTTCGAGCAGCGCGAAATGCGCGAGCATCGCGTCGAGCCCGCCGCCACCGGGCACGGCGGGCAGGCGGATCGCATCGGACAGTGGCGGCGGGGAAGCGGCGAGCGAAGTCATGTTTCCTGTGGCGCGAGGCGCGGAACGGGA
>NZ_JAAGPF010000193.1 GCF_017104645.1 Burkholderia sp. Ac-20379 | reverse complement strand
CCGGCTCAGTGAGGCTTGCCGGAACTGAGCGCGGCGACGGTCTCGTGCAGGCCGCCGTGATCGGGCACGAACTCGGCGCACACCACCACGCGCACCGGGCCGTTCGGCGGCACGGGCACCGCCACGGCGGCGGTCCAGGCGTCGCGGCCGGCCGTCAGCGAGTGATGCGGGCCGGCCACGATCACGCGGCCCGGCGTTTCCACGGCGCGTTGCCAGACGGGCAGCCGCGACCAGTTGCTGCCGATTTCGGGAAACAGCGGCGCGAGGCGCGCGGCCTGGGTGGGCGAGACGGCGCCCGGCGGGGTGATCGACGGCGCGGGCTGCACGCCGTTCTCGTCGGTCACGAACACATGCCGGATCGCGTGCATGGCGAGCAGCGGTTCGGTCGCGGCCGACAGGTCGCCGTTGCCGAGATATGCCTGCGCGGCCTCGAGCAGGCGGTTTTCGAGTTCCTCGAAGCCGGGGCCGGCCGCGAGCGCCCGCTGCGCGCGCTCGGCGCGCCGTTGCGCGTGACGCTGCCAGGCGGCGTCGATGCGCTGCGTGCTGCCCTGGCTGGCCCGTTCGAGCGAACTGTCGGGCAGGCCGAACAGGAAGCCCTGCACGAAATCGACGTCGGCATCCATCATCACCTGCAGCGCCTGTTCGGTTTCGATGCCCTCGGCCAGCACCAGCGCGCCGGCCTGATGCAGCATCGTGACGAGATGGCGGATGTTGCGGCGCGCGTCGCCGGGCTGCTGCGCGCGCTCGACGAGCGAGCGGTCGAGCTTGACGATGTCGGGACGCGCCTGCCAGACCCGGTCGAAATTCGAGAAGCCGGTGCCGAAATCGTCGACGGCGATCAGGAAGTCGCGGTGCTGGATGCGGTCGATGGTGCGCGCGAGCGCGGCCTCGTCGCGCACCGGCTGTTCGGTCACTTCGAGCACCACGCGGGTGGGCGGCAGCGCGAAGTGCGCGCATAGCGCGTCGATCGATTCGCGTTGCGCGCTGCCCGAATCGAGCATCTGCGGCATCACGTTGAGGAACAGCCAGCCCAGGCCGGTATCCTGCGCGGCGAAATTCGCGGCGTGCAGGCAGCGCGTCATGCGGTCGAGCAGGGGGGCGTCGTTGCGCGTGTGCGCAAGCGCGAACAGCGCTTCGGGTTCGAGTGATTCGTCGGGGGAGGCGTGAGCGCGCACCAGCGCTTCGTGACCGACGATGCGGCGGTGCGTGATCGACAGGATCGGCTGGAACACGCTGCTCAGGCGCATGCCGCGATAGCTCGCGCACCAGCCGCCGGCGCCGTCTGGAACGAGCAGGCTGACGAGATGTTCGAGCGTCAGTTCGGCGGACGGTGGCATTGCGCGTGGCTTCGGTAAGGCGGACGCGGCGCGATCCGGGGGATCGCCGGCGCACCGCACGGTGTCGTATGAAACGTCGGAATTGGAGCGCGGCGTGCTCGAATGGTGGGTGTCCCCGGTCTGCGGCGGCTCGCGCCCACGTACTCTACACCGAATGAATGACCGCGGAAAATGCCGTACGTCCCGAATTGTGACCGGATTCGCACGGCCTTCGGTACGGTGCCGCACGGCCGGAATTGAGGATCCTTTGGAAATCGGCGGATTCGTCGTACGCAAACGATTGGAGTGGTGCCGAATCGGCGCGGAATGTGCCGGATGGCCGCCGCGTCATCGGTCGGCCGGCCGAGCGCGAGCGTGGTGCGCCGCCGACAGGTGCGGCGCGACATGACGGTTTTCCCTGCCTGACGCCGACGATTGCGGCGGCGCGTCGAGCCGACCGAGCCGACCGAGCCGACCGAGCCGCCGCCCGCCTCAACCGGCAACGATCACCCCAACCGATCGCGCGCCGCCCCGAATCCCGGAATCCGCTTGATCGCGCCCGTGGCCAGCGCGGTGCCGAGCAGCACCACCGCGCAGCCGGCCAGCATCATCGGCGCGACCACCTCGTCGAGAAACAGCGCGCCCCACAGGATGCCGAAGATCGGGATCACGAACGTCACCGTGATCGCGCGCGACGGGCCGACCTTGGCGATCAAATAGAAGAAGATCAGATAGGCGACGCCGGTGCACAGGATGCCGAGCGCCACCACCGCGCCCCAGGCCTGCGCGGAGGCGGGCGCGGCCGGCCACGAGGCGAGCGCGAACGGCGTCAGCAGGAGCGTCGCGCCGGTCATGGTGCCGGTGGCGTTCAGCAGCGGATCGACGCCGGACAGCTTGCGCTTGGTGTAGTTGGCCGCGATGCCGTACAGCAGCGTCGCGCCGAGCGCGGCCGCCGCGGCCAGCAGCGTGGCGGACGCGCTCGCGCCGCCCGTCGCGCCGGCCGGGGCGAACATCTGATCGCCGACCAGCAGCAGCACCCCGGCGAACCCGATCACGAGCCCGAGCGTGCGCGGCGCCGACAGCCGTTCGCCGAGCCACAGATACGCGACCAGCGCGGCCCACAGCGGCGCCGTCGCGTTGATGACCGAGGTGGTGCCGGCCTGCAGCGTCAGTTCGGCGAATGCGAACAGGCAGAACGGCGCGGCCGAATTGAGCAGGCCGCACACCAGCAGCGGCCACGCGTGGCGGCGCAGCGTGCGCCAGACGGCGCCGGGGCCGAGCCGCACGAGCGCCAGCCCAAGCAGGAACAGCGCGCCGAAGCCGACGCGCAGCAGCATCAGCGGCGCCACGCCGAATTCGGCGACGCCGACGCGAATGAACAGGAACGACGCGCCCCAGAGCGAGGCGAGCAGCAGCAACAGCGAGAGTTGGCGGGTGGACATGGCGTGGTGGGCAGTGAGCGAGGAATGCGGGGCATCGTAGCCCCGCCCGCGCGCCCGATGTTACACGCCGGGATGAAACGGCAAGAAGCGGAAAAAGCAGAACACCGCACGACCGGCTGGCCACGGCCAGCCCGGCATCCTTGCATGCGCATCGATCGCCCGCGCAGGCATCGTCGTTCAACTATCGCCGCCCAACCATGGCT
Source organism: Burkholderia sp. Ac-20379 (assembly GCF_017104645.1). Lineage (GTDB taxonomy): Bacteria > Pseudomonadota > Gammaproteobacteria > Burkholderiales > Burkholderiaceae > Burkholderia. Next base: position 11,347 of record NZ_JAAGPF010000193.1, on the reverse strand, counting down.
GCGGCGGCTACTACGGCGACCTACCGCCCCCGTCCGCCGCGGCGATCAACGCCGCCCGTGCCAGCCGCCGCCCCAGCCGCGGCCACCCCAGCCACCGCCCCAACCGCGCCCGAAACCGAAGCCGAGCGAGATCGACGGCGCCCAGAAGCCCGAATAGGCCGGGTAGTAAGCCGGTGCGGGGTAGGCAGGGTAATAGGCCGGATAGGCCGGCGCCACATAGGCGGGCGCCGGCGCCGGGTAGGTCGAGGCGGGCGCGGCGATCGGCGCCGCTTCGGTCTGCACCGGCGCGGCGGCGTAATAGCCGCCCGGATAGTAGCCGTACGGGTAATAACAGCCGGCGAGCGAAACGGTGGCGAGGCCGGCGGCGACAAGGATGCGGGTATTCATGGCGAACCTCCGGACGGAGGCGTCCGGGTCGAGGAAAGATACCCGGAGCTTAGGCGTGTCGAAGATGAAACGTTGTGTGAAACGGTAACGGCAGATTTCAGCGTTCGCATCGCACCGGCCGTTTCAGGCCGCGCCCGGCATGACGGTTACTTGCCGACCTGATTGCCGATGATGCCGCCGGCGGCCGCGCCGCCCAGCGTCGACAGCGCGCTGCCGCCGATCGCCGCGCCTGCCACGCCGCCCACGCCGGCACCGATCGCGGTGTCGCGCTGACGCGTGGTCATCGAATCGCAGGCCGACAGGCTCGCGAGGGTGGCGATCAGGATGGCGCCGATGCCGGCTTGTCGAATCGCGTTCATGACAGTGTCCTCACAGGGTGGGAAAAGGCAGGCACGCACCGTGCCGCTGCAACCCTGCGGCGGCATCCGCGCCCGACGTTACCAATGTAGGCGAGCGCGCCCGGCCCTGCTGTAAGGACTTGTTAAGCCGCTTTTCCGGCGTAATCAAATGTATCTTCGCGGGCACGCCGCTTGCGAAATGTTGCGCCGCCGCGTGCCCGCTGCGCGCCGTCTTACTGGCGGTGATAGATCTCGGCGCCGGTCTTCACGAACTCGACGGCCTTGACCTCCATGCCCTTCTTGAGCGCCTCGATCTCCGTCACGCCCTGCTTGGCCGCGAAGTCGCGCACGTCCTGCGTGATCTTCATCGAGCAGAAGTGCGGGCCGCACATCGAGCAGAAGTGCGCGACCTTGGCAGAATCCTTCGGCAGCGTTTCGTCGTGGAATTCGCGCGCCTTGTCCGGGTCGAGGCCGATGTTGAACTGATCTTCCCAGCGGAACTCGAAGCGCGCCTTCGACAGCGCGTTGTCGCGCACCTGCGCGCCCGGGTGGCCCTTGGCCAGATCGGCCGCGTGCGCCGCGAGCTTGTAGGTGATGATCCCTTCCTTCACGTCGGCCTTGTTCGGCAGCCCCAGGTGCTCCTTCGGCGTGACGTAGCAGAGCATCGCCGTGCCGAACCAGCCGATCATCGCCGCGCCGATGCCCGACGTGATGTGGTCGTAGCCCGGTGCGATGTCGGTCGTCAGCGGCCCGAGCGTGTAGAACGGCGCTTCGTCGCACCACTCGAGCTGCAGGTCCATGTTTTCCTTGATCAGCTGCATCGGCACGTGGCCGGGGCCTTCGATCATCACCTGCACGTCGTGCTTCCAGGCGATCTGCGTCAGTTCGCCGAGCGTCTTCAGCTCGCCGAGCTGCGCTTCGTCGTTCGCATCGTAGATCGAGCCGGGGCGCAGGCCGTCGCCGAGCGAGAAGCTCACGTCGTAGGCCTTCATGATTTCGCAGATGTCCTCGAAGTGCTCGTACAGGAAGCTCTCCTTGTGATGCGCGAGACACCACTTCGCCATGATCGAGCCGCCGCGCGACACGATGCCGGTCATGCGGTTGGCCGTCAGCGGCACGTATTGCAGGCGCACGCCGGCGTGGATCGTGAAGTAGTCCACGCCTTGCTCGGCCTGCTCGATCAGCGTGTCGCGGAAGATTTCCCAGGTCAGATCCTCGGCCTTGCCGTTGACCTTCTCCAGCGCCTGGTAGATCGGCACCGTGCCGATCGGCACCGGGCTGTTGCGGATGATCCACTCGCGCGTTTCGTGGATGTGCTTGCCGGTGGACAGATCCATCACCGTGTCGCCGCCCCAGCGGATCGCCCACGTCATCTTGTCGACTTCCTCGCCGATCGACGAGGTCACGGCTGAATTGCCGATGTTCGCGTTGATCTTCACGAGGAAGTTGCGGCCGATGATCATCGGCTCCGATTCCGGGTGGTTGATGTTGGCGGGGATGATCGCGCGGCCGCGCGCCACTTCCTCGCGCACGAACTCGGGCGTGATCTCCTGCAGCGCCTGCTCGCCGAACGCGGCGGCGCCGAACGCCTGGCCGCGGTGCTGGCGGCCCATCATGGCGGCCAGCTTGGCGCCGTTCGGGCCGCTCGTCTTCAGGCTTTCGAGATATTCGGCGCGGCGCTGGTTCTCGCGGATCGCGATGTATTCCATTTCCGGCGTGACGATGCCCTGGCGCGCGTAGTGCATCTGCGTGACGTTCTTGCCGGCCGCGGCGCGGCGCGGGTTGCGGTGCAGGCCCGGGAAGCGCAGCTCGGCGGTGGCCGGATCGGCCGCGCGCTCGAGGCCGTATTCGCTCGACAGGCCGTCGAGCGTTTCGGTGTCGCCGCGCGCCTCGATCCAGCCCTGGCGCAGCGCCGGCAGGCCCGAGCGGATGTCGATGGTCGCGTCCGGATCCGTGTACGGGCCGGACGTGTCGTACACGTAGATCGGCGGATTCTTCTCGCCGCCGAAGCCGGTCGGCGTGTCGGCCTGCGTGATCTCGCGCATCGGCACGCGGATGTCCGGCTGCGTGCCGGTCACGTAGACCTTGCGCGAATTGGGCAGCGGAGCGACGGCGGCGGCGTCGACGCGGGCGTCGGCGGACAGGAACTTCGGATTGGCATTCATGCGTTCATCTCCTGATGTGGGGCGCTAAGCAGGAGACGAAATAGGCGGCAGGCTGGCCGGAAGGACGACGGATGGCGCAAGCCCGTACGCTTCCCTGCGCTGGCATTATCCAGATCAGGTTCAAAGGGTATTTCTCACCCGCGAAGCGCCGCATCCCGAACTCCGGACCGCGCCACGCAGGACCCCCGCGTTAGCAAGGCCGAACGATACACCCGGACGGCCGAGGTTTCAACCGGTCGGGATACCGATTGCCGGCGGCGAAAGAGCGGGGCGGGCGGCCCGGCGTTGTCGTTTGATGGCTGATTCCGGTCGTCTGGCGACAACTGCCGGGCGGCGGTGTCGCGCCGAAACGTCAGCGCCGCGCATTTCCTGATTGACCCCGAATTTCGTTCGTGGCGTTCATGCATAATGCTTTCGACGCGCTGCGGGTCGCAGCGCCCCCCGCGCTGCCGGGCCAGTTCGACTTCCTTCGGTTCCGTTCTCGACGACATGCCGTCCCGCCTGTTTTTCCTTGCCGCTCCGGCTCATTGCCGGCCGCGCGTGCACGCCCGTTTTCTCCATTCCGATCGCTTCGCGGCGCCGTGCGCCGAGGCCCCGCCGGTGTCCGGCGCGCCTCGACCGTGCGCCGCCTCGCCGTCCGCACCGGCCGCCACCCCGTTCGCGTCGAGCTGAGCCATGACCCCGTTCGACCGACTGCTCGCCCTCGCGGGGCGTATCCGCATCCGCCTGCCCGAAAGCCGCGGCGGGCGCATCGCGCTGGCCCTCGCGTTCATCTATTTCGTCTGGGGCTCGACCTATCTGGCGCTCCATATCGCGCTCGAGGCGTTTCCGCCGCTGCTGCTGTCGGGGCTGCGCAACGGCATCGCCGGGATCGGGCTGTTCGTGTTCGCGATGCGCCGCAAGCCGGCCATGCCGTCGCTGCTCGAGATCCGCAACGCGGCGATCGTCGGCACCATGCTGGTGGCCGCCTCGTCGGGGCTGATCGCGCTCGGCATGCGCACCGTCAGCAGCGGCTCGGCGGCCGTGATGGTGGCTACCGTGCCGTTGTTCGCCACCGTGATCGCCGCGATCGCCGGGCGCGCGATCGCGCGCGGCGAGTGGGTGGCCGTGGGGCTCGGGATGGTGGGGATCGTGATCCTCAATTCGGGCGGGCCGTCCACGCCCGGCTCGACGCTCGGCAGCATCTCGGTGCTGTGCGGCGGGCTGTTCTGGGCGGGCGGCGTGCATCTGTCGAGCCGGCTCAAGCTGCCGTCAGATCTGTTTCTCTCCACGGCGCTGCAGATCGGGCTGGGCGGGCTGGCCTCGTCGATCGCGGCGTTCTTCCTCGGCGAGCGCAGCGTGCATTTCGCCGTGCTGCCGACGTTCGCGTTCCTGTACCTGATGATCTTCGGCACGATGATCGCGTACGTGGCCTACGGCTACCTGATCCGCAACACCAGCCCGGTGCTGGCGAGCAGCTGCATGTACGTGAACCCGATCGTCGCCGTGGCGCTCGGCGCGCTGCTGCTCGGCGAGCCGGTGACGACGGCCACCGTGGTGGCGACGCTGGCGATTCTCGGCAGCGTGGGGTTGTCGTTCGTCTGCGATCCGGCGCGCAAGCCGGCGCGGTGAGGCGGGCGGGGGCTGCTGGGTTGACGGGCAGCGGGGCGGGTTCGCCGTTGATCGGCGATCCTGCGCGGGTGGCAGGGGCGTTGCTTGAGTGAACGGCGGCGGCGCGTCGCTGGCGATTCCTGGTGGCGTGGATTTGCCGTGGGGCGGCGATCCGGCGCAGGTGGGCAGGGGCGCTGCCGGACTGAACGGCGGCGTGCCGCTGACGATTCCCGGCGGCGCAAGTTCGCCGTTGATCGCTGATCCGCCGCGGTAAAGCGAGCCGTCACGCAGCCCGCCTGAGAGACAGCCGCGCACGCCCGTTGCGCCACCCGCGCCCGCGTCGTTTCAATCCTGCTTCAATCCTGCTTCAATCCGTATGCCGCGCCCCGCGATGATGAATCGCGCCGGCCAGCAGCGCGAACGCCAGCCCGACCGCGCACACGCCGCTCCAGCCGGCCAGGCGCCACGCTTCCACGCCGGCCGACGAGCCGAGCGCCCCGCCGATGAAATAGCAGACCATGTAGACCGTGTTGACGCGGCTGCGCGCCTCGGGCTTCAGTGCGTAGATGCGCGACTGGTTCGAGATCTGCGCGGCCTGCACGCCCACGTCGAGCACGATCACGCCGATCACGAGGCCGATCAGGCTGCTCACCGACACCGCGAAGATGCCGAACGACACCGCCACCAGCCAGATCGACAGCGTGATGACCGCGCGCGGCCCGCGCTTGTCGGCCGATTTGCCCGCGTAGGGCGCGGCCAGCGCCCCCGCCGCGCCGACGATGCCGAACAGGCCCGCGATCTGCGGCCCGTAGTGGAACGGCGCGCCGGCCAGCAGCAATGTCAGCGCGGGCCAGAACGCGCTGAACGCGCCGAACATCGCCGCGCCGGTGGCCGCCGCGTAGCGCAGCCCGCGCAGTTCCACGGCCAGGTGCCAGAGCGAAGCCAGCAACTGCGGATAGCGCAGCGTCGAGGTGGGCGTGCTGCGCGGCAGGCGCAGCACCACCGCCACGGCCACCGCCAGCAGCGCCGCCACCGAGGCCACGAACACCGCGCGCCAGCCGAAGTATTCGCCGACGAAGCCGGCCGCCGTGCGCGCCAGCAGGATCCCCATCAGCAGCCCGCTCATCACCGTGCCGACCGCCGCGCCGCGTTCGGCCGGCGGCGCGATCTCGGCCGCGAACGGCACGGCCTGCTGCGCGATGGTGCCGAGCACGCCGATCGCGAGGCTGGCCGCGGCCAGCACCGGCAGCGCCGGCGCGGCGGCGGCCACCAGCAGCGCGACCGACAGGCCCGCGATCTGCAGCAGGATCAGCTTGCGACGGTCGAAGCGGTCGCCGAGCGGCGCGAGCAGCAGCATGCCGGCCGCGTAGCCGAGCTGGGTGGCGGTCGGCACCACGCCGATCCAGTTGGCGTCGGCGGGGAACGCGTTGCGCAGCGCGCCGAGCAGCGGCTGGTTGTAGTAGATGTTGGCGACCGACACGCCTGCGATGGTCGCGAGCAGGAGCAGCAGGCCGCGCGAATAGTGGCGATGCGGGTGGTGCGCGTCGGACTGTGAAGCGGCTGAGCGGGGCGAGCTGGACATGGCGAGAGCGGATCGGAGCGTGACGGCGCCGGGGCATGACGGGCCGTGTGCGCGTCGCTCGAGGCGCGCGCGCCGGGCCGGCCGGCGAAGGCTGCCGATCATACCGGAGCGGCATGAACTCTGCCGGCGCGGCGATCCGGCTGCGCGGGCGGGCGCAGTACGGCTCCGGAACGCGCCCGGCAAGTCGGTCGATCGACAGCCCAGCCGCATCGTGGAACAGGGGCGGCTCGTCGCCGTCCTTCAGGTGAATGCGATGCGCAGGCAATGACCGCCGCCTCCCCCCCCCGAAACACGCCCCCGCGCGTCGGTCGATCGACAGCCCGGCCGCGTCGTGGAGCGGGTGCGGCCCGTCGCCGTCCTTCAGGTGAAGGTGATGCGCAGGCGATAACCGCCGCCACCCCGAAACACGCCCCCGAGTGTCAGTCGATCAACGCCCCGGCCGCGTCGTGGAACGGGTGCGGCCCGTCGCTGTCCTCGACATAGACGTGATGCGTGGTCAGCCCTTCGGCCGGATCGTAGCGATGCACGGCGAAGGCGGGCGGCTCGATCGCGAACGCCGACGCCGCGTCGCGCCGCAAATCGAACGCCACCTGATGCGCGGGCGCGGGCACGGCCGACGCGACGGTGCCGCCGAAGCGCGCGAACACGGTGCGATGCACGTGCCCGCACAGCACGCGCTCGACGTTGGCGTGACGGCGCAGCAGCGCGTCGAGCCGGTGCGAGGCGTCGGGGTCGAGCCGCTGGCGATCCATGTGATCGATGCCCGAGGCGAACGGCGGATGATGCAGCGCGACGATCACCGGGCGGCGCGCGGCCGCGTCGAGTTCGTCGGCGAGCCAGCCGAGCCGCGCCGGGCACAGCGTGCCGCCGCTCACGCCGGGAATCTGCGAATCGAGCGCGATCACGCGCAGCGGCCCGAGATCGAGCGCGTACTGCACGAATTCGCCGCCCTGCAGTTCGGCGCGCTCGTCGAACACGCGCCGCAGCGCGCCGCGTTCGTCGTGATTGCCGATCAGCAGGTAGTACGGAATTTCGAGCGGCGCGAGCAGCCGCTTCAGGTGCTGGTATTCCTCGTCGTGACCGAAATCGGTCAGGTCGCCGGTGATGAGCACGGCGTCGGGGCGCGGCGCAAGCGCATTGAGGCGCGCGACGGTGCGCGCGAGGCTGGCCGCGGTGTCGACGCGGCGGTAGGCGAGCGCGCCCGGGCGCTTGATGTGCAGATCGCTGATCTGGGCGAGCAGCATGGTGGGTCCGTGTTGCGAGGTGATTTAGGGGAGAACGATCAAGCCGGCGGCGTCGATCGTCAGGCCGACGGCCGTGCCGCGCGCGAGCGCGATGCGGCCGGGCACGTCGATCGCGAGCGCGTCGGGCGCCGCGTGTTCGATGGTCAGCCGCGTGCGTTCGCCGAGGAACGCGCACGCGGCCACCGCGCCGCGCAACTGCGTGGCGGGATCGCCCGGATCGGCGAGCCGCGCGTCCTCGGGGCGGAAAAACAGTTCGTCTGCCGGGCGAGCGCTCGGCACCGCGCCGCCGGCCGTGTGCAGCGCGCCGTCGCGCCAGACGCCCGCCAGCCGGTTCAGCGTGCCGATGAACTGCGCGACCGTGCGGTTGGCCGGCTGGTAATAGATCTCGCGCGGCGTGCCGATCTGCTCGATGCGGCCCGCGCTCATCACCACGATGCGGTCGCCGAGTTCCATCGCCTCGGCCTGATCGTGCGTGACGTAGACGGTCGTCACGCCGAGCTCGCGCAGCAGCGCGTTCATGTCGCGGCGCAGCGTGTCGCGCAGCTTCGCGTCGAGCGCCGTCAGCGGCTCGTCGAGCAGCAGCACGCGCGGGCGCACCGCCAGCGCGCGGGCCAATGCGACGCGCTGGCGCTGGCCGCCCGACAGCTCGGTCACCGGCTTCTCCGCGTGCGCGCTCAACTGCATCATCGCGAGCAATTCGTCGACGCGCGTGCGCAGCGTAACCGCATCGGTGCGCCGGATCTTCAGGCCGTAGCCGACGTTGCCGCGCACCGTCAGGTTCGGGAACAGCGCGTAGTTCTGAAACACCATGCCCACCTGGCGGCGCTCGATCGGCAGCGCCGTCACGTCCTCGCCGCCGAACGCGATCGTGCCGCCCGCATCGGGCGTGTCGAGGCCGGCGATCAGGCGCAGCGTGGTGGTCTTGCCGCAGCCGGACGGGCCGAGCAGCACCAGCGTCTCGCCCGCGCCGATCGCGAGATCGAGCGGTTCGAGCACGCGCGTGGCGCGAAAGGTCTTGGCGCAGCGCGCGAGCGTGACGGGGATCGAATCGAGCTTCATCGGCGGGTGGGGCGGGGGAACATGGGATGGCGCTCAGGCGGACGGTTCGCGCGCGGCGGGCGCGGGCGAAGCGGGCGGCTTGGCCGAATCGGGCGACGCCTCGCCCACGCGCGTGCCGGTCGCATCGATGCCGAGCCACTGCATCGCCACCAGCAGCGGCAGCGTCATCAGCAGGAACAGGATCGTGTAGGCGCTGCCGATCTCGATGCGCAGCGACGCGTAGGTGTCGGCCAGCCCCACCGGCAGCGTCTTGGTGTCGGGCGTGTGCAGCATCCAGGTCAGGTTGAATTCGCCGATCGACAGCGTCAGCACGGCCAGCGCGCCGGCCACGATGCCGGGGCGCAGGTTCGGCAGCACGATGGTGACGAAGCGCGTCGGGAACGACGCGCCGAGGCTGGCCGCGCCTTCTTCCAGCGTACGCAGGTCGGCGCGCGCGGCCACTGCCGCCACGGCGCGCACCATGAACGGCAGCGTGAACACCGTATGCCCGGCGACGATGAACCACAGGCTGGTGCGGAACGCCGCGAAGCCGCCGTACACGCTCAACAGCCCCAGCGCCGACGCCAGCCCCGGCAGCGCCACCGGCAGCACCAGCGCTTCCTCGGCCAGCCGCGCCGCGCGATGGCGGCTGCGCGCGAGCGCGTAGGCGGCCGGCACGCCGGTGACGAGCGTGACCGCCAGCGTGGCCGCCGCCACCTCGAGCGAGAGGAACACCGAGTCGTGATACTCCGTCCACACCTGGGCGAGCCAGCGCAGCGTGAGCCCGCTCGACGGGCCGCGCAGGTAGTTGACGGTCAGCCCGGCCAGCACCGACATCGCCACCGGCACGAGCAGGAACGCGCACAGCGCGAGCGTGACGGCCCATTGCGCGCCGAGCGCGACGGCGCGGCCCGACGGCAGGCTCAGGCGGCGGGACTGGCGGTGCGGACTCGGCGCGCTCATGCCGCCGCCGCCGTCTGGCCGGTCAGGCTGCGCGCCACGGCCAGCACCGCCCAGGTGACGAGGCCGAGCACGATCGACAGGCCCGCCGCCGTCGCCACGTTCGCGTTCAGCGTGAATTCGGTGTAGATCGTCATCGGCAGCACGTCGAGCTCGGTGGCGAGCGTGAACGCCGTGCCGAACGCGCCCATCGAGGTGGCGAAGCAGATCGCGCCCGAGGCGATCAGGCCCGGCGCGAGCGCCGGCAGCACGATGTCGGCGAACACGCGCCACGGCGACGCGCCGAGCGAGCGCGCCGCTTCTTCCAGCGACGGATCGAGCTTCGAGGCCGCCGCCATCACCGTGACGATCACGCGCGGAATCGAGAAATACAGATAACCCGTGAACAGCCCCGCCACCGAATAGGCGAACACCCAGCGGTCGCCGGTCAGCTTGGCCGACAGCAGGCCGATCAGCCCTTGCCGCCCGGCCAGCATGATCACCATGAAGCCCACCACCACGCCCGGAAACGCGAGCGGAAACGTCAGCAGCGCGACCAGCAGGCGCTTGCCGGCGAAGCGGCGGCGCGCGAGCAGCAGCCCCGACGCGGTGGCCAGCGCGAGCGTCAGCGCCGTGACCGCGGCCGACAGCGCGACCGTCGAGGCCAGGCTCGTCATGTAGCGCGCATTGCCGAGCAGCGCGAGATAGGTGGCCACGACGTTGTCGCCGGCCGACACGCGCGCGAGCACCGCCATCGGCAGCAGCCAGAACGCCGCGAACACCGCGAGCGCCGGTGCGACCAGCGCGATGCGCCAGCCGGCGGGAAACGTGAGATCGCGCATCGCGTCGCCTCGCTCCGTCCGCTTACCGCAGCGCCTGCAGATACTGCTGGCCGAACGCCTGCTGGCCTGTCGCGAGCTTGTTCAGGTCGACCTTCTTCGCACGCGCGTAATCGCTCGCCGGCAGGAACTTCGCGGCGGCCGCCGGGCTGATCGTCTGCGGCCGCACCGGGCGCACATAGGCGTCGGCCCATTGCTTCTGGCCGTCGTCGGACAGCACGAAATCGAGCACTTTGCGGCCGTTCGCCGCGTGCGGCGCGTGCTTCACGAGGCTCATCACGTAGGGCACCGAGATCGTGCCTTCGGCCGGGATCACGAACGCCACGTTGGCGCGATCCTTGTATTCGGCGCGATAGGCGTCGAAGTCGTAGTCGATCAGGATCGGGATCTCGCCCGACAGCACGCGCGCGTAGGCCGTCTGCTTCGGCACGATCGGCTGGTTCGCCTTGAGCTTGCGGAACCAGTCGAGCGCGGGCGCGAAGTTGTCGAACGAGCCGCCGAGCGCCTGGTTGACCGCCACCGCGCCCACGTAGCCGACGAACGCGCTGGACGGATCGAGGTAGCCGATCATGCCTTTGTATTCGGGCTTGAGCAGGTCGGCCCACGAGCGCGGCACCGGCTTGCCGTCGAGCGCGTCCTGGTTGACGAAGAAGCCGAGCGTGCCCGAATGGATCGCGAACCAGTAGCCCTGCGGATCCTTCATGTCGGCCGGGATCTGATCCCAGTGCGGCGGCTTGTACGGCTCGGTCAGCCCGCGCGCCTTCGCCTGGATCGCCGCCGACACGCCCAGGTAGACCACGTCCGCCACCGGGCTTTTCTGCTCCGCGATCAGTTGCGCGAGCGCCTGGCCCGAGTTCTTGTTGTCGGCCGGCACGCGGATGCCCGTCTTCTGCCGGATCGCCGCGATCTGCGCGGCCCAGTCGGCCCATTCGGGCGGGCAGTTGTAGCAGATCGCGGTGTCGTCGGCGCGCGCGGCGGCCGGTGCGATCGCAGCCAGCGAGCCGAGCGCGGCGAGGGCCGACAGCGTGACAACGGCGCGGCGCAGCGCGTTCGGCAGCGTGCGCGTGAGGCGTGGGCGAAACATCAAGCAAGTCTCCTGACGGGTGCGAGGGCGTCGGTATCCCCGGCGGCGGGCGCGGCCGGGAACGGGGCGGCGGACGGTGCATGCCGTCCGCTCGATACGTGGGGGCGCGCCGCGGCCGCGCCGGCCGGCTCGGAGGCCGCG